>JBDTDR010000191.1:0-20097 GCA_039922955.1 Candidatus Tumulicola sp. | reverse complement strand
GGCGCTGTAATCCAGCGAACCGTCCCCCTGTGCCGAGCGAGCAGTATACAGTTGGTATGCCAAGCCGGTCGCCGGCATCGGATAATCGGTAGCCCGCGCCGCATCGAGCGCGGCCGCAAGATCCTTGCGGAGCAGGTCGAGTGCGAATCCCCCCTCCAACCTCCCGGCCAGCCACGTCTTGGGCAGCCACTGCTCGAGCACGTAATTCGAGGCGGTCGCCGACGCCAGAACCTCGCAAACGCGATTCAAGTCGGCGCCCGCGCGCCGTGCGAAGACCAGGGCTTCGATGTTGGCGATCATCACGTTGGCGATAACGATCTGATTGACGAGTTTGACCGTCTCGCCCATTCCGACCGGACCGAGATGGTGGGGCGTTCCCATCGCAAGCAGAATCGGCTCGGCTCGGGCAAAGTCCGCCGGATCGGCTCCGGCCATGATCGTGAGGGTTCCGTTGGCGGCGCGCAGCGGGCCGCCGCTGACCGGAGCGTCGATGAAATGAAGGCCGCGCGACTGGAGGTGCTCGGCAAACCGGCGCGACGCCACCGGCGAGATGGTTGACATGTCCACGATTAGGCTTCCGGCTTTGGCGCCATCCGCTACACCGTTCGCCCCGAACAGCACCTCTTCAACCTGGGGCGCGTCGGGAACGCAGATGAGGACCACTTCGGCGGCGGCGGCCACGTGGGCCGGATCGGCGGCTTCGGTTACGCCGTACTCGTCGCGTAACCGCTCCAGCGCCTCGCGGCGCCGATGCGGGCTCGCGGTAACCTCGAAGCCGGCCCGGCGCAAAGATCCCGCCATCGGCGCGCCCATCGCGCCCAACCCGATGAATCCAACGTGCGGCTTGCCCACGAGCGGCCCTTTGGGCGCCTCACGGCGCCTTTCCCGCCGCAGCGTAGGGGCACGTTCGAAGGTGGCCGAAGCCGATGCGGTTATGACGACGATCGACGCAAGCACCGCCGCGGCGACGCGCCCCACGTTCGATGAGATGAACCTCTCGACGGGAAAACGGGCCCGTCTCCACCGCTTCATGTACGAGCACGGCCCGGGCAACGGTACGCTGATGATGCTTCCGATCGACCAAGGCCTCGAGCACGGCCCGGTCGATTTCTTCGAAAATCCGGACGCGATCGATACCGACTGGATCTATCGTCTGGCCGTCGGCGGAAACTTCTCCGGCATCGCCCTGCACGTCGGGTTGGCCGAAAAGTACGCGAAAAAATACGCCGGTCGCGTCCCGCTGCTGCTCAAGGTTAACGGCAAGACCAATCTCCCGTCCGACGACGACGCTTTCAGCCCGATGACGTCATCGGTGGAAGATGCGGTTCGTCTGGGCGCCGACGCCGTCGGTTACACGCTGTACGTGGGCAGTCCGGCTCAAGACCTCGACATCGCTCAGTGCAACGACGTGCGCCGCGAGTGCGACCGCTACGGTATGCCGTTGGTCATCTGGGCGTATCCCCGCGGCGCGGCCGTCAAGGCGAAAGGCGGAATCGATTCGCTCTATGCCGTCGACTACGCGGCGCGCGTCGCGTGCGAACTCGGCGCCAACATCGTCAAGATCAACGAGCCGGTTTGGAACGCCGACGACGCCGCGAAGCTGCCCAAGCCGTACAATACCTTGGAATTCACCGACGTCGAAGGCTTGCGCAAGGTCGTCAAGTCGGCCGGGCGTACGCTGGTGCTCGTCTCGGGCGGCAGCAAGTTGGGGGACGACGCGACCATTCACAAAGCGCGCGTTGCGATGGAGGCCGGCTGCGTCGGGCTCATCTTTGGACGCAATATGTGGCAGCGCAAATGGGATACCGCACTGTCGATTGCGTCGCGCATGCACGACCTCATGAAGTCCTTCTCGCAGGCGCAATAGCGCGCCGCGCGGCCGTGGCGAACGCGATGGCGATCGTTTGCAACCGTTTTGGGCTTGAGGTCAGTCAAACTCGTTGGAGATGATGCATGCCCGAGACTAAACCCTTAGAGGCGGTAAGCCAAACCAGCGCGGCCGGCGGTTCCTCGATTGAGGATCGCGTCAACGCTGCGCTGGAGAAGGTGCGGCCGGGGATCGCGATGGATGGCGGCGAGGTTTGGCTGATCAAAGTTGCCGACGGCGTGGCGTTCGTGCAGATGTTAGGGGCTTGCGGCGGGTGTCCGGCGTCGACGATGACCCTGAAAGGGGCGATCGAGGCGGTCGTGGTGGCGGACGTGCCGGAGGTTCGAGAGGTCGTGCAGATATAACGGATTGCGCCCTTCTTAGGGCGCGCCGCCGCAATGCGTGCAGTACCAGCTCACCGCTCCCGCGTGCTGACGCGGAACCATGTGCTCGCGCCGCCCACGCCGCCCGCAGTTCGCGCACGCAAACGTCTGCCCGATAGGTACGCCGCTTTCAATCGCTTCGTGACGCTTCGCGACGTAGAAGACGAGGTAGATCAGCAGCCCGACGATCAGGGGCGCCCACGCGAAGAAGTGACCGAACGCGGCGGGTGAGATTTGCGGCTCCATGACCGCTTTTTTCCCGGCCGGCCAGGAGCGCACCTCGGCGTCGAGGTCGAAATCCCGGAGGTGGAGCGCGACGCAACTCTCCGGGAGATCATGGTTTCGAACCTCGAGCGCGCCGGCGTGCTGCATCTTCCAGCGGTAGCGGCCGCGATGCGGGCCGTGCCGCGTCACCGCTTCGTCCCGGGTATGTCCCTGGACAGCGCCTACGCCGACCGCGCGATCGCGATCAAGATGAGCGGCAGCGAGATCGTCTCTTCGATTTCGCAGCCCGGGATGATCGCCCTGATGCTCGAGTTGCTGGCGCCGTCTCGCGGCCACCGCGTCCTCGAGATCGGAACCGGGAGCGGTTACAATGCGGCCCTGCTCGCCGAACTGGTCGGGACCGGCGGGAGCGTTACGACGATCGATCTCGACGACGAACTGGCCGGGCGCGCACGCGATGCGCTGCAGGGACTGGGCTATCGAAACGTGCGCGTCTTGGCGGCCGATGGCGGCCAAGACCTCGTCGGGGCAACGCAATTCGACCGATTGGTCGTTACCGCGCGCAGCGACGACGTGGCCGCAGCCTGGTGGCCGGCGCTCGCCGAAGGCGGGCGGCTGGTGCTGCCGTTGCGCCTGGAAGGTGCCGGCGAGTACGCGGTCGGCTTCGTTCGCCTCCGTGACGGCCGGCTGCAAAGCGTCGGAGCGCATCCGTGTGCCTTTATCGCGTTGCGCGGCGAAGCCGCGCTTCCGAGCACGAGCGATGTTTTTTACCGCGACCCGGCCGCTCGGAGCGGCCCCGCCTGCCTGCGCCGGGTCGCCGAAGTCGTCGCCGTGCAGCGCGCGGACGCCACGCCGGAACTCTTAGGTGAAGCCGATTTGGTGATCGCCCGCCCGGCGAGCCTGTTCGCGGTGAGGTTTGCTTAGGAGCTTTTCTTAAAGTATTCGGCGTTGATCTCGGTATATTTTTCGTACTGCTCGGGGACGTCGGAATCCGCGAAGATGGCTTCGACGGGGCAAGCCGAAACGCAGGCGCCGCAGTCGATGCAGACTTCGGGGTCGATGAAAAGCATTTCGTCCTCGTCTTTGCCGTGAATGCAGTCGACCGGACAGACGTCGACGCACGACTTGTCCTTGGTGCCGATGCACGGTTCGGTGATGATGTAGGCCATGGACGAAAACCCCTTACGGTGAGCGGTGACGACAGCGCCGATCGTTAGACTGCGGTTCGGCCGCGAATCGCCCGTATAATAAAGAGTAACACGACGGCGCCGATGACGGCACAGACAATACTCGGCAGGTTGAATCCGGTTATCCCGGCGTGATTGAAACGGCCGTAGACCCAGCCGCCGATGATTGCCCCGAGGATTCCGACGATGATGTCCCCAATGATGCCGCCCGGCCCCTCGCCGGGAACGATCCAGCGGGCGATCAGGCCTGCGACGAGGCCGAGGATAATCCAGGCTAAGATACCCATGAGTTCTCTCTAGTCTCCCTTCTTGGCGTAGAATTCGCCAAGCAAGCGGTTCCCAATGCACGGCGCCAGGGCACGAGCGGCTCGGCGTCGACGTTATATGGATATGAGCCGTATTTTCCTGATTTTCCTGGTCGCGTTGTCCGTGGCGACCGCTCCGGCCGTTGCCGCCGATCAACCCGCCGGCACGGCCGCGATCTCGGTCTCGGGAACCGGCTCGGTCGCGCTCCCGCCCGATATGGCGACCGTCAGCGCAAACGTCGAAACTACTGCAGCCAACGCGAACGAGGCCGTCGCCAGCAACAACGCGCGGTACGATCGCATCGTCGCCGCTCTCGAAAAAGTCGGCATCGCACGCGGCGACGTTACGCTGTCGTACTACAGCGTTAACTACAATCCCAAACCGCAGGTGATGCCGCCCAATCCGAGCGGAGAGCGTTACGGCTATACGGTTTCGCGCGGATTCGACGTCAAAGTTCGTGACATCGGCAAGGCCGGGCGCGTCGCCGATGCGTGCACGAGCTCGGGTGCGACGTCGATCAACGGCGTAAATTTCGGATTAGCCGATTCGTCCGGGCCGCGCGCGCAGGCCATCAAGAAAGCCGTCGACGACGCGCGGACGACCGCCGCCGCGCTGGCGGCGGCAGCGAACCTGCGCATCGTTTCGATCAAGAGCATCGACCTGGGCGGCGGCGGCGTGGTATCACCCCAACCGATGATGCGAATGGCGGCCGCCAACGCGTCTCCGACGCAATTCGATCAATCCAACGTCAACGTTTCGATCTCGGTAAACGTCACGTTCCTCGCGCAGCCCTAGGAGTTTGTCTGACTCAGCGCCCCGAAACTCCGGCTAGCCGCCGAAGGTAGATGTTGCCGATGGACACTGCATGCGAAAGCTGCGGGGCACGCCCGGCCCCGATTTTTGACGGGCGACGCTCGCTCTGCTCGCCGTGCGCTCAGAAGCGCACGGTCACCGGAGCCCTTCCCTACCTCGGCGCGGCCCTGGCTGCCGCCGGTCTGATCGCCGGCAGCGTGCTGCTGGCCGAGCGCCTGCAGGGCGATGGGAACGCGCGAGGCGGCGGCGGTGCGTCTCCGCTGGACGAACTCACCAAGCGCTTTCGCGGAACCCCAACGCTGGGCAGCTACTCCCGCGACCTCACCGACCTCGCCCGCGCCGGCAAGCTCGATCCGGTGATCGGCCGCGACGATGAGATCGAACGGCTGGTTTCGATCCTCGCGCGCCGCAGCAAGAACAACCCCGTCCTGGTAGGCGAACCCGGCGTGGGCAAGACGGCGATCGTCGAAGGGCTCGCGCAACGAATCGTCGCCGGCAATGTGCCGACGTCACTGCGTGGAAAGCGCGTGCTCGCCCTCTCTCTCGGGCCGCTCGTCGCCGGAACGAAGTACCGCGGCGAGTTTGAAGGGCGCGTCAAACGCATACTCGACGAAGTAAAACGCAGCGCGCGCGACGTGGTCCTCTCCATCGACGAACTGCACACGCTAGTCGGCGCCGGCGCCGCCGAAGGCGCGCTCGATTTGAGTTCGATGATCAAGCCCGAACTGGCGCGCGGCGAACTGCAGTGCATCGGCGCGACGACGTTTGACGAGTATCGCAAATACATCGAGTCCGATGCGGCGCTCGAGCGGCGCTTCCAGCCGGTCATGGTCGAAGAGCCGAGCATCGAGCAAACCGTTTCGATCCTTCGGGGCTTGCGCGATGGTTATGCGTTGCATCATCGCGTGACCATCGGCGACGACGCGGTCGAAGCGGCCGCAACGCTCTCCGCGCGGTACATCGCCGACCGTTTTCTTCCCGACAAAGCCATCGATTTGATGGACGAAGCGGCGGCCTACGTCGCGCTGCAAAATAAAGGCGCAGTCGACCGGCCGGCGGTAACGCGCGAGCACGTGGCGGCCGTCGTGACCCGCTGGACCGGCATTCCCCAGGCGGCGCTGAGCGAATCGCAAGCGAACCGTCTGCTCGACCTCGAGGGCGTTCTGGGCAAGCGCGTCGTCGGCCAGGAGCGTGCCATCGCTTCGGTTTCCGACGCGATCCGGCGCGCGCGCGCGGGCCTGCACGATCCACGCAAGCCGTTGGGAAGCTTTCTCTTCAAAGGGCCGAGCGGCGTCGGCAAGACCGAGCTGGCCAAGACCCTGGCCGAAGCGCTCTTCGGCAGCGAAGCCGCGCTGGTGCGAATCGACCTGTCGGAGTTCACCGAGCAGCATTCGGTTTCGCGGCTTCTCGGCGCACCGCCGGGATACGCCGGCCATGACGAAGCCGGTCAGCTCACCGAACCGGTTCGCCGCCGCCCATATTGCGTCGTACTGTTCGACGAGCTCGAAAAGGCGCACCCCGACGTCGCCGCGATTCTCCTGCAGATCCTCGACGACGGACGCGTTACGGATGCCAAAGGACGCACGATCGACTTCCGCCACGCGCTGATTATTCTCACCACGAACCTCGAAGACGACGAGCTGGCGTTCGCACTGCGCCCCGAGCTCGTCAATCGCATCGACGAGATCGTGCCATTCGATGCGCTGGGTTTACCCCAGATCGAGGCGATCGTCGCGATCCACGTCGATGCCCTCGCCGCCCGCTTGGGCGCGCGCGACGTTCGCTTGCGATTGTCGGCCGATGCCCGCCGCTTCCTCGCGGACGAATCGATGGCCGCCGGAACCGGCGCGCGATTCGTGCAGCGGACCGTTTCGCGCCACGTCTCGACGCCGCTTTCATCGGCAATTCTGCGCGGCGTCTTGCCGGCCGGCAGCACCGCCGGCGTCGACCTCCACGAAGGCATGCTGGTCGTCCGCGCCGCGTAAAACGTCACTGGGTGGAGCGCCCGAAGGGCGCGCAGGCTACTGCGGACCGATCGTGGGCGGGGAAAGCGCCAGCGCCTGCGGGCTGCTTACGCCGTTTGACAACGTCACCCAAGACGCACCGGCGTAGGGCGGGGGATACTGCGTCACGGTGTTGTTGCCGTAGTTTGCGACATACAGATTGCCGAGCGTATCAACCGCTAGGGCCACCGGTTGACTCTGCCCTCCGGTGATCGTCGTCGGCGAACCCGAATACGGCGCGGGATACTCGGTCACCGTATTGGCGCCCTGATTGGGAACGAAAAGACTCGCCGACGGGCTCAATCCGATCGCGCCTTGCTCGTTGACGCCGCTGGTAATCGCGACGGCGGGGGCGCTCGAACCCGCGAACGGCGGCGTGTATTCAACAACCGAGTTGGGCGTGCTGTTCAGATTCGATACGAAGAGATTCCCGCGGCTATCGATGGCCAACGAGTTCGGTCCGTTGAGACCATTGGAGAGGGTCGTCGACGCACCGCTGTACGGCGGCGCGTATTCGGTCACCGTGTTGGCGGCCTGGTTCGCCACGAAAAGGTCGCCCGCGGAGTCAAGTCCTAGACTCACCGGATCGTCCACGCCCGCGGAGACCGTGGCGATCGGAGCGCCTCCGTACGGTGGGGAATACTCGGTGACCGTATTGCTGCCGTTTCCGTTTGCCACAAAAAGGTTGCCGCGGCTATCGAGTGCGAGCGCTTGCGGATGGTTCACGCCCGCGGCGATGGTCACGGGCAGGCCGTTGTACGGCACCGCATATTCCGTGACGCTCCCGGGTTGACTGGCGACGAAAAGGTCCCCGTCAGCATCGAAGACCAGCGCCTGAGGATTGGTCACGCCGTTTTGAATCGTGACCAGCGGCACGTTTTGACCGCCGGCGTAGAGCGTCACCGTGTTCGCACTCGAGTTCGCAACCGCCAGCAACTGCCGAACGTCGATGGTGACGTTCCCCGAACACACCGCGCCGGCTTGCACGCACGGATTGGCGGACTGTCCGGAAAACCTCGCCGCCACGTGCAGCGTTGCGGTGCCGCCGGCGTACGCCGATGGCGGCGCGATCGAGAAAACGTTGGGTGAAGGCGCGGCCGAACCGACGACCGACAACGCGAGCGAGCCACCGGCTTGGATCGCGCTGACGGTCGGCGAAGCCGAGCCCACGATGATGTTTTGATTTGCGTCGATCAGTTGGGCGAGCAACTGATGCTTGCCGGCGCCGTAGAGGTCGATGCCCCCTTGCGCGTTCTCGTCGCTCATCATCGATCCGGGAACCACGTCCAGCCGTGACGGGATCCCCGCCGGGGTCAGGTTGACGACGTTGGCCGCACCGTACGCGACGGTAAACCCGATCGTCGCGGCGCTGCCGAGCATGTTCGCCGGCGACGCGTTCGTCGATCCATACGTCGCCGCGACGGCCGTATAGGTGCCGGGAAGCAGCGGCAGCGCGGCCTGACAAATCGCACCGCCCGTGACGTTCACGCACCCGGGTGCGCCCGCGCTCAGAACGATCGTTTGAGCCACCGGCGTGGGTCCGCTGAGGTTCAACGCGATCGCCTGGGCTTGCGAAGAACTTGCCGGGTTTCCACCGGCCGCCGGCGGCGCAAACGGCACCGGCGTGCCGAACGGCGTGGGCGTGGCTCCCGGAACGAGTGGCGGCGGCGCCGCGTTGCCGCCCGAAGTCGAACTGCCGGCCGGACCCGGGTTGCCGAGCGACCATGGAAGATGCACCCGAATGACGGTCGCGCCGCTCGGCCCGCTGCCCAGCGTCCCACCGGCTGGTCCGAGCCCACCATTTCCGGGCAACAGCATCGAGGAGGGGTTTTGGGCACCACCACCTTGACAGCCGCTCAGCACGAGGGCCGCTGCACAGAAAAGGGATAGCCGGTTGAGCGACCGCGTCAAGACACGGCACCTTCTCCGCGAGAATGGGAAAATCATCGGTCCGGTGGGCCGCCGCGCCCTAGCGGGGGTTATGCAGCAGCCCGAGGATGGCGGTCTGCATGTCGGCGGCCGGGAGCTCGCCGACAACCACGCTGCGGACGACCCCCAGGCGATCGATGAAGACGTGGACCGGCAGGCCGTTCACGGCATATTGGTCGCGGAGGGTTCCGTCGTCGACCACGGCTGGGTAGCTCAAGTGGTGCTCCCGGCGAAAGAGCGCGGCCTTGCGCGCGTTCTCGAGGACGTCGACGCCGACGACCTGCAGGCCCTGCGGGCCGTAGCGCCGCTGCAGCGCGTCGATTGCCGGTGCTTCCTCGTTGCACGGCGGACACCACGTGGCAAAGAAATTCAAATACACCACCTTGCCGCGTAGCGACGCGAGCGACAGGCTCCCGCCCGACGCGGTCGGCTCGGAAAAGTTCGGGGCAGGTTCCCCGATGTGCGCGATCCGGTTCTCGGCCGGCGCCGCTTTTTTCGCACTGCTTGCATTGCCGCTGCAGGCCGCGAGCGTCAGGACGGCGACCGCACCGAGAAGGCGCCGCCCGAGCCGGCGGTTATCCATAACTCGGAAAGGCGACGGCTTCGATATCCCGCTGCATCTGGACGATGAGTTCGTCGACGCCGGCAAAAAGCTTCTGCTCGCGCACGTAACGGAGGTCGCGCAGCGCAAGCTCCCGCCCGTAAATCGTATGGTGAAAATCGCGCAGCCACGCCTCGATCGTGCGTCGCGTCCCGCCGAACTGCGGATTGGTTCCAACGGAGACCAGCGCGGCATAATCGCGCCCGTCGTAACGCGCAACCGCCGAATAGACGCCGTCGTTGGGAAGCAGCTTGTCGGGGGGGCGAACGTTTGCGGTGGGAAAGCCGAGCTCGTGGCCGCGCCCTGCGCCGAGTTCGACTGGGCCGCGAATCTCGTAACCCGCCCCGCCGAGAAGACGATCGGCGAGCGCTAGGTTTCCTTCCGCGACGAGCTTGCGAATCCGCGTGCTCGAGATTCGCTCGCCGCCGTCCGTCGCGTTTTCCACCGGCACGAAAGCCACGCCGCGACCGGATAAGTATTCTTGCATAAGCACCGCGTCGCCGGCGCGCTTATGCCCGAAACGGAATGTGGAGCCGACGACGACGGCGCGCACGCCGAGCGTATCGGTCAGCACCTCCAGAAATGCTTGCGGTGACAACGTCGCGACGCGATCGTCGAACGTCACGAAGAAGCATTCTTCAAAACCCGCAGCCGCGAAGCGATCGGCACGTTCTTCCGACGTGCAGAGCAGCGGCGGTTCCTGGCCGGGGCGCAGAAACGAAGACGGGTGATTTGCAAACGTCAAAACGCCCGAACGCCAGCCCGGCTTGCGCATCCGCAACGTTTGCCGAGCGATCTCCCGATGTCCAAGATGAAACCCGTCGAAGAACCCGATCGCCAGTGCCAGCGGTCGCCCGGCGTCGCGCTCGAGCCGATGATAGATCTTCACGTGAAAACCTTGCGCGGAGCCAGCAGCGCGCCGAGCGATTCACCGACGCCGACGAGCGTACGCGACTCGTCCCGCACGAATACGTGACGCGCGCCCGACCCCTCCGGAAGCGGGACGACGCGGCCGGCCCGAAAATCCGCCGAGCCGCGCAGGTCGAGGACGACGGTCGGAAATGGAATGATGTGTTCGGGAGGCATTAAGGCACGCTCCGGCTCGCCCGCGATGTCTTCGAGCGTTCGCGCCTCGTAGAGAACGAACGGCCCTGAGGCCTCGCGCACCAGCGCGCCCATGTGCGCGGGAACGCCTATCGCGACGCCAATGTCGTGGCAAAGCGTGCGCACGTAGGTGCCCTCGCTGCAGGCTATCCGCAAGCGGGCTGTCGCCGGGCCGTCGATGCCGAGCACGGTGAGCGCGTAGATCGTTACGGGACGCGCCCGGCGCTCGACCGTCTTGCCTTCGCGCGCCAGTTCGTAGAGACGCTTGCCGTCGTGATGGACGGCCGAAAACATTGGCGGCACCTGCGCGATTTTACCGACGAACTGCGACATCGCCGCTTCCAACCGCCGCACCCAATCCGTCGGCACCGGCGCGGTCTCGGCGGTCGCTCCAAGTGCGTCCTGGGTCGCGGTCGAACGCCCCAGCACCAGCGTGCACGCATACGCCTTGCGTTGATCGGTGAGCAGTGGAATCAGTCGCGTCGCTTTCCCGATCGCAACCGGGAGTACGCCGGCCGCTTGCGGGTCGAGCGTGCCCAAATGGCCGACGGCAACCTTCCGATCGCGCCCGTAGACCCCGTAGACCCGCCGCAACCGCCCGACGACGTTGGCCGACGTTGGACCGGCCGGTTTAAAGACGTTGACGAAGCCGAGCATCAGAGCGCCGAACGCAGCTCTTTGCGCAACGCTCCAATCATTCCGGTGACTCCGCCGATACCAACCAGCGCTGCGGCCGTGACGCCGACGGCCAGAACCCTCGACAAGGCCCAGGCGACGAACAGCACCCCGCCGGCCGACATCAAGGCGTACCCGGCGCGCAGAAAGCGCGCACTCGGATGACGCTTGGTCAGGAACCAGGCGCCGAGCGCGCCGAACGCACCGAGAAAGAGCCCGGCGAGAATCGTCACGGCGGCATGATTCATAGACCTTCGGCGACGAGCGCGGCGTCGACCGCGCCAAATGCCTCCTCGAGCGTTCCATGGTAGGTCAAGCCGGAGGCGCGAAAGTGTCCGCCGCCGCCGAGACGTTTCGCCGCGGCCTGCACGTTCACGCGGCCGCTCGAACGCAAGCTCACGCGAATCTCGCCTTCGATCGCCTTGAAGAGCGCCGCCACTTCGACGCCATCCTGACCGCGCAGCGTATTGACCGTATCCTCGGTGTCTTCGCCGTCGGCGCCGGTTTGAGCGAGCATCGCGTCGTCGACGTGCGAATAACAGTAGCGGCCGTCGTGAGCGAACGTCATTTCGTCGATGATTCGGCCGAGCAGCTTGGTGGCGGCGACGCGCTTACGAAGGAAAATCTCTTCCGTGATCTCTTCTTTGTTCGCGCCCAGGCGCATCAAATCGGCCCCGAGTTCCAACGCCTCGGGCGAGGCATTGGAATGCATGAAGCCGCCGGTGTCGGTCATCACCGTCGTGAGAATGCAGGTCGCGATGTCGCGATCGATGGCCACGCCCAATCCGCGCAAGAGATGCATCGCCACCGCACCGGTCGAGCACTCCGCCTCCAACACGTAATTCAGCTTGCCAAACAGCGAATTCCCGAGGTGATGATCGATATCGAGCATATTCTCACGCGACACGGCGGGGAGAAACTCCCCGGCGCGCGAGTAGTCGCTCATGTCGCAAAACACGAAAAGCGCGTCTTTGGGCAAATCGGGCGGCAGATCGCGCGACACCAAATCCGCGTCCGGAAGGAAACGCAGGTTCCGTGGAACCGCATCCTGCTGGAAGTACGACACGCGTTTCCCGAGTTTTTTGAGCGCCAAACCCAGCGCGAGTCCCGCGCCCAGCGTGTCGCCGTCCGGTTTCACGTGACTCACCATAACGAACGCCGAACGGCCCCGTAGTTCGGCGACGACGGCGTCGGTCGACGCGATCTCGCGGGTGCCTTCGATCACGTCGGGTTCTCCCGCGACGCGGCCCTGAGCGTTTTTGCCAGCGCGATCGCGCGCTCGGCCGATCGGTCCTCGACGAAGACCAGCTCGGGCGTGTGGCGCAGGTCGATCTTGCGTCCCAGTTCGCCGCGCAGGAACCCGCTGGCGTGCTGAAGGGCGTCGAGCGATTGACGCGCCGCCTGCCGGTCGCCGATGACCGAGACGAACACCTTGCAGTGCCGCAGATCGTCGGTGACTTCGGCGCGCGTCACGGTGACGAACGAAAGCCGCGGGTCCTGCAATTCTCGCGAAATCAAGGTCCCGAGGATGCGCTGGATCTCGTGATCGATCTTGGCTATGCGTTGCGCCTTCATACCCGCGCCAGTTCGGGAGCGATTTGCTCCATCGCGTAGGCTTCGATGACGTCGCCTTCCTTAAGGTCCTGGAACTTCGCGATCTGGATGCCGCATTCGAAGCCTTCGGCGACTTCGCGAACGTCGTCTTTGAACCGGCGCAGCGATTCGATTTCGCCGTCGAACGCCACCGCGGAATCGCGGATCACGCGCGCCTTGGCATTGCGCGTGATTTTACCGCTGGTGATGTAGCAGCCGACGATCGTGCCGACCTTGCTGACCTTGAAGACCTGCCGCACTTCGGCCCGGCCGAGCGTGACTTCGCGGATGACCGGCGCGAGCATGCCGCGCATCGCCTTCTTGAGATCCTCTTCGATTTCGTAGATGACTTGGTAGAAGCGCAAATCGACGCCCTCGTTTTCGGCCAGGCGCCGCGCCGTCTCGTCCGGACGAATGTTGAAGCCGATCAAGACCGCATTCGACGCGCTCGCGAGATTGACGTCGTTGGGTGAGATCGCGCCGACGCCGCCGTGGATCACGCGAATGTCGACCTCCTCGTTGGAGAGGGACTCCATCCGCGCCCGCAGCGCTTCGAGCGAACCCTGCCCATCGGCCTTGATGATGAGGTTGAGCGATTTCTTGCCTTCCGTCGGCATCGTCATGAACGTCTCGAGCGAAACGCGCTGCGAGCCGGTCGCCGCCATGCGCACGTCGCGACGGCGCGTCGCGCGTTTCTCGGCGGCTTCGCGCGCGACCCGCTCGTCGCTGACGACCATGAGCGAATCGCCGGCCGCGGGAACGTCGGAAAGCCCCATGATCTCGACCGGAATCGAGGGGCCGGCCTTCTTGACCTGCTTGCCGTTGTCGTCGATCAGCGCGCGCACCTTACCGAAGGTACCGCCGACCACGATGATGTCGCCGACGCGCAGCGTGCCGTTTTGCACGAGCACGGTCGCTACCGCACCGCGCCCGCGGTCCAGCGCCGATTCGATGACGACGCCGGTGGCGCGACGATTCCGGTTGGCTTTGAGATCGCGAATGTCGGCTTCGAGCAGCACGGTGTCCAACAGTCCGGGGATGCCGTCGCCGGTTTTTGCCGACACGGGCACCATTTCGACGGTGCCGCCCCAGTCCACGGCCTGCAGACCCTGTTCCGCAAGCTGTTGCTTTACGCGGTCGGGCTGGGCGTCGGGCTTATCCATCTTGTTGATGGCGACGACGATCGGCACCCCGGCCGCCTTGACGTGAGCGATCGCTTCGCGCGTCTGCGGCATGACGCCGTCGTCGGCGGCGACGACTAGAATGGCGACGTCGGTGACTTTGGCACCGCGGGCGCGCATCGCCGTGAACGCCTCGTGACCGGGCGTATCGATAAAGGTAATCTTGCGGTCGTGCTGCTCGACGGTGTACGCACCGATCTTTTGCGTGATGCCGCCGGCTTCACCGCCGGCAACGTTAGCCCGGCGAATTTTGTCGAGCAGCGACGTCTTGCCGTGATCGACGTGACCGAGTACGGTGACGACCGGCGCCCGCGCCGTCATCATTTCGGGCTTGTCTTCTTCCTGCTCGACGGTGACTTCTTCGCCCGCTTCCTTGACGACCGCGTTGAAGCCGAACTTCTTGGCAACTTGAATCGCAACGTCGCTGGAGATGTTCTGATTGATCGTCGCCATCGTGCCCATCTTGATGAGTTCGGTAATGACGTCTTTGACTGGGACGATCATCGAGGTCGCGAGTTCCTGGACGGTCAGCAAATCGGGAATCTCGATCGCTTCGAGCGCGCGCTGCGCGGCCAAGGGCGAGGCGTGATCGCCCTTCTTTTTGCGCTGCCGCTCCTTGTCGAGCAGCAGTTCGTTCGCACGGTCTTTTTTCGCGGCGGCCTTGTCCTCGTGGGAACGGATCCGGTCCCCGGGGCGCCCGCCGGTCGACGGCGTAGGCATGTCGGTCGCCGGGGTCGCCATTCCCGGGCGCTGGCCCGGGCCCATCGGGCGGAACGGCCCGTTTCCGGCGTGGCGGCGGGCGGGCGGCGCAATCGTCTGCTGCGAGGCCGCCGGACGCGCGGCACCCGGAACTTTGCCGGCTTGACCCGGCAGCGCGTGGCCCGGTCGCGGCGCCACCCCCGGACGCCCCGGCATCCCGGTTTGCGGACCGGGGGAAGCCGAGGCGGTGGTGGTCGGCGGCGGCGGCGTGCGGCGAGCAATCGAAGACTGTCCGGCCGGGACCGGCCGCAGCTGCGGAATCGGTTCGTGTGAAACCGGCTTGGGGGCGGCCCGTCGCGGCGCCGGTGGAGCAACCGCCGCGGCCGCGGCCTCGTCGGGTGGGGCGCTGATTTCCGTCGCCGGCGAGGATACCGCCGCCACCGGCAGCGTCGCGGAGGCGTCGGCGACGACGGCCGGCGCCGCCGGACGAGCGGTCGCGCGGGTGGTCGCGCCGGTAACCGGACGCAGGCGCGGCACCGGGGCTTCGACCGCGGCCGGGGTGGGCGCGGCCTTGGGGGCGGTTCTCTTCACGGCCGGCGCGGAGCCGGCCGCAGGAGTCGTCTTCGCGTCGGCGGCCGAGGGCTTGGCAGCGGCGGCCGCGGGCTTCTGGCCGCTTCCCGGGGCCGACTTCAAAAGCACGCTTCGGACGAGATCGGCGATCTGATCCGGGACGACGCTGAGCTGGTTCTTGGCCTCGAAAATTCCGCCTAAACGGTCGTTGAAGAGCGCGGTCAGCTCTTTCGAGGAGAGCCCGACCTCTTTGGCGAGCTCAAAAATCCGTACTTTTCCCGTAGCCAAAATTCCTCACCTTAAGGTGGGATCGCCCCGACTACGGGACCGACCCCACTACGCGTTCAATTGAGGCCCCTCATCGCTTCAGGGCACATGGTCGCCGACATTGCCGATCATTACGTTACTGTCCATCCGACGAACTTCTTATTAAAGCACATTCTGCCGCAACCGCGGCAAGACCCGGGTAGCGCTTATTCTTTGCCACCGCCGTCCCGCAGGCATCCGAACAAAGGTAAGCCCCCCGGCCTGGTTGCTTGGCTCGCCGAGCCGCACCGTCCGGCCGCCACCCCTCGGGGCTTCGGACGAACCGCACCAACTCCGCTTGCGGATACCGTTTACGACAACCCACGCACTGCCGAATTGGCTGCGCGGGCGGCTGGCTAGCCCTCGTCTTGGGCACCTAGGCGTTCGCGCCGGAACTCTTCGAGCTTGCGGATGAGATCCGGATCGATGTCGACGCCGTCGAGCGCGATCGCCGGCTCGCTCGCCTCGTCGGCGTCGACCGAATCTTCGGAGGTGCGCTCGGCGCGTTCGGCCAGATACCGGTCGCGCGCCTCGTTCGATTCGGTCTCGCTCGTGATGTCCAGGCGCCACCCGGTGAGCCGGGCTGCGAGGCGCACGTTTTGACCGTCGCGGCCGATGGCGAGCGACAGCTGATAGTCAGGCACGACTACCAAGGCTACGCCGTCGTCGTCAAAGAGTTCGACGCCGACGACTTTGGCCGGGGCGAGCGCGTTCATGATGAACGTCGCGGGATCCGCATCGTAACGGATGATGTCGATCTTCTCGCCGCGCAGATTGTCGGTCACGTTGGCGATTCGGCTCGACTTCGGACCGAGGCACGCACCGATCGGGTCGACCTCCGGACGATTGCTCTTGACGGCCACCTTCGCGCGGCTGCCGGCGTCGCGCGCGATCGCCATGATCTCGACGGTACCGTCGGCTATCTCGGGAACTTCGAGCTCGAGCAAACGCTGGACGAGCCCTTCGGCGGTGCGCGAGAGAATAACTTGCGGCCCCTTGGGTGACTTCTTGACGTCGAGAACGTAGGCGCGGATGAAATCGTTGATGCGATAGGCTTCGCCCGGGACTTGCTCGTCGAGATACATCACGGCTTCGTCGCGGCCTTCGAGCGTGATGTACATGTTGCGCTGCTCGTACCGCTGCACGGTGCCCGTCACCAGGTCGTTGAGTTTGCGTACGTACTTGTTGTAAACGGTGTCCCGCTCGGCTTCACGGATGCGTTGAACGATGACCTGCTTGGCGGTTTGCGCGGCGATCCGTCCGAAGTCTTTAGGCGTTACCTCTTCGTCGAAAAAGTCGCCCGCCTGGTATGGACCGCCGGCTTGCTGGACCGAAATCTCGAGCTTGGGATCGACGACCTCCGCAACGATCGACCGGCGATGATACACCTTGTACGCGCCGCTTTGCCGGTCGACGGTCACGATCGCGTTGGATTCACTGCCGAAATGGCGCTTGTACGCCGTCAACAAAGCCGCCTCCAACGCCTCGAGCAGCATCTCGAACGAAATGTTGCGCTCCTTGGCGATGGAGTGAAGGACGTCGATGAGCTTTTCGTCAGTTACCGTGTCTGCTGTTGCCATGAGGCCTCTTCCGTTCACGTTTGTTACGTTGCAGATCCGCACGCGGATCGTATTCGAGGTTCGCCGATTTGATCGTAGCGATGGGTAATGGCAGTTCGCCGGTTTCCGTTTCCAGAATCACCGACTCGCCCCGCACGCCCCGCAGGATGCCGCGATGCGTCTTGCCGCCGTTGACCGTCAGCGTCGTTACGATCCGCGCGCGCTGGCTCGCGAATCGCGCGAAGTCCGCCGGCCGCATCAACGGCCGCTCTAATCCCGCCGATTCGACTTCCAAGCTATAGGGTGCGGCGCACGCTTCGAGCGTGTCGTTGAGCCGCGCGGCGATTTGCTCGCACAGCGCCAGGTCGACGCCGCCCGGACGATCGATCGTCACGCCGAACGCCGTCGTGCCTCGCATCGCCCGGGCCCGGCGCGCGACGATTTCCAACTCGGGAAACGCCACCCCATCGTGCGCGATCGCATCCAACTCCCGCCCAAAAGCCACTTCTAACTCACTAGCCACAATGCGTTCGTCCCTCAACCACAACCGCCCCGCGCAAACCTATCCACCCAGCCACGTCTCGCGCTCCGTCGTTCTCAAACCTCCAGCGGTTCGGCGCAATCCTAGACAACAACGAAGCGCGGGACCTGCCCACGCTCCTGCTAACCGGACTCCATAAGAGCGAAAAGAGCGACGGGCCGCAACCCCACGTGGGCGCGGCCCTTCACCCTGATGTGCTTGTTGCGATCTCGCGCCTCCGGCTATCGTCCGGCTGCGTGGGCGTCTATTTGCTGCCCGCTATCCGGCGCGTCTGTCGCGGGCTCGATGGCCCGGTGGATCTTGCGGTTCCAACCGCCCTCCTTCGCTAGAGACGAAGTCTGCCGAATTCGGCATATCGCAATTGTAGTGCGACCAATGTCGGAACTCAAGCGGGAAAAGGCGGCCGTCACGGCGACGAAGCAGGCGACGCGGCGTACGGTACTAGCAGGCGCCCCTCGCACGGCGCGGAGACGATGCCTTCCACGACCGGGGGCAGCACCGCTGGGGATCCGCGGCCGCCGCCGACGGTCATCTGGGTACCATTCGCCGGCGCAAAATCGCCCGGATGTGAGGCGGTCGCGTTGTACGGGTAGCGGACCAGCCAACCCGTGCAGATGGTAGTCGGGCCGGCTTTGCGGATCGCCGTGACCCACATCTCGACGCGCGCCTCGCTGCCCCCGCGCGAACGATAGAGATATTTGGTTTGCGCCAGCACGTTCGGCGGCGGAGTTGGTTCGAGCGAACCGCGCAGGGACAACTGGGGCGCGTATTGCTTGCTGGATGGATTGACCGGATTGTTGGGCAGCAGGGCGCGCAGCCTGGCGTTGATATCCGGCGGGGAGGCGCGCGCCTTCGTCGGGCGCGGTGCCGGCGAGGGCGTAGGATGCAGCTCGATCGGGCGCGCCGGAACGGCTTTGGTCTTGGCGCCGATGCCCGCGCGAGGACCCGGCGAGCCAACCCCTTTCGGGCCCGGACTCGGCGCGGCGCCATGGGTCTTCGCCGCCGCCGCCAGCGCGGTCGGGCTCGGGCTGGGCACCCCCGAACGCGGCGCCGGCGCCATCGAAGAGCGGGCGGCGGGCGCAGGCGACGAGCTTGGAACGGCGCTGGCGCGCACCGCGACCGCGGCGGTCGGAGCGGCGCTGGGTGCGACCGGCGCGGGGCTCGCTTTGGCCGCCGGAGCGACCGCCGTGGGCGCGGGTGACGGGGCGGCGCTCGGCGGCGTCTTGACCGCGACGGCAACCGGGGCGACCGTCGGAACGCTTACGGGCGCTGCCGGCAGCTCGCTGCCGGGATGGACTTCGTAAACGTTTTGCGTCGGCGCCGGATTGGGTTGCGCGCGCTGTTGCGGAATCGCTCGCGGGTTGGGCGGCGCGGTCGGCGCCTCGCGCGCCAACTCGTGCCGATTCTGCGGAAGGAGCTGCGTTTGCGGTTGCGCGAGCGCCGCGTGACGGACCGGTGCGAGGCGCGGCACGTGCGCGACGGAAAGGGCGGCCTGCGCCGCCGCCGGTGATTTGGCTGCGACGGCGGGCGTTCGCCGCTCGAGCGTCACCACCGAACCGCCCTCGACGTTTTCGGTCGCGCCTTCTTGCGACGCGCTGACGATCACGCTGACCAGCAGCATCGCGATAAGCGCGTGCAGTATGACCGACGCGAGGGTGCTTCCCGCAAGCCGTTCCCGATAGTGCCGGTCCCGAGGGTCGCGTTCGAACTTCACGGCCCGCCTTAAGTGCGCTTAAGGTACCGCAGGAGCCTGCCTCTGCTTTCCCGCAAGCCAAAGCCTTCCATGGAACCGATCGTGCAAAAAAGGACGAAGATTGTGGCGACGATCGGCCCGGCGTCGCGCGATCCCGCCATCATGCGCTCGCTGTTCGTAAGCGGTGCGAACGTCATTCGCTTGAATTTCTCCCACGGTACCCCCGACGAACATGCCGAAGTGATTCGCAACGCACGCGCAATTTCTGCGGAACTCGACATCCACGTAGCCCTGCTGCAAGACCTTCCGGGCCCCAAGGTTCGCACCGGAAGACTAGCGGACGGATTGACGTCGGTCCGCCTCGAACGCGGCGCGCGCTTCGTCGTTACCGTCGAAGACGTTGCCGGCACGCGCGACCGCGTCAGCACGACGTATCGCGACCTTCCCGCCGACGTGTCCATCGGCAACCGGCTCTACTTGCAAGACGGCCAAATAACGCTTCGCATCGCCGGCAAGAGTGCCACCGAGATCGAGACGGTCGTCGAATTTGGCGGCGACCTGCGTTCGACGCAAGGAATCAACTATCCCGACGGCACGCTCAACGTCGCGGCAGTAACCGATCGCGATCTCGAATATCTGGCATTCGGCCTAGAAAACGGCGTCGACTTCGTCGCGCTGTCGTTCGTCCGCAGCGCCGACGACGTCGTGCGGGCCAAGGCCTTCATCACCAAGAGCGGCAAACGCGTACCGGTTATCGCAAAGATCGAAAAGCACGAAGCGTTGGACGATCTCGCCAACATCATTAAAACGGCCGACGGCATTATGGTCGCGCGCGGCGACCTCGGGATCGAAATACCGATCG
>JBDTDR010000190.1:0-42210 GCA_039922955.1 Candidatus Tumulicola sp. | reverse complement strand
GGTCGTCAACGGGCGTACAACTCATGCGGATCGCATTGTTCGAAGGATTGGGGCCGACGATACTGATTCCGTGATCTCGCTTGCGGCACGAATCGGTGTAGAGTTTGCGGCTGCTAACCGGGGTTCGCAATGCCTCGCAGACGTCTCGCCCGCGCTCGAAAGGCTCGGGGACTTTGGGTACGTGGACGTGGCTCGCGTACTCAAAGCTTCCTGTATAGCGTTGGACGCGAGACCCTCAAACGCGAAAGTTACTGAACTCACCCCGGCGGAAGTTGTGGTGCTTCGACTTCTCGGGGAGGGCTTCAGCACGAAGGAAATCGCCGCCCGAGGCGGTCGCAGCATCAATACGGTTCGGGCTCACGTGGCCAATGCGATCGGAAAACTCCACTGTCACGGTCGCGCCCAAGCGGTGGCTTTGGCGCGCCGCTTCGAGATTATTCCCTAGTCCGATTTGACTAGGGACGGGCGGAAAACTCACAGGTAAGCTAGTCCCATGAGTCACTTCAACGGAGCAACTAGAAGGGAGCAACCATGTTGAGCGTACTAATCGCAATCGCGATCGGCTTGCTGGTCACCCCGCCGGGTCCAGTGGGTTAGAAGCACGCCGCTCCCCGTTCGTAAAGGGCGGGGGGCGGCGAACCTGTACAGCCGCACGCTCGAGACATCCACTTCTTCTTTGCCGCACGGCAGAGGAAACTCCACAAACCGGGTTGTGGGCGGGAGGCGCCGTTTTAAACACGGCGCCTCTGATTTTTTTCTTGGGAGGCGTTTTAGGAGCGCCACCCAGTTGGCACCCCGGCCTGTCAAACTCGAACCATGGACGAGTATCTCATCGGAGCCGGGGCGGTCGTCACCGCCGGTCCGGAGTCCTCGATCGCCCGGGCAACCCTCCACGCCCAGACCGATCCGCACCTCGCGGGTGCGGTCGAGGCGGCCGTGATCGACTTCGAGGCCGCCAACCCGGCTGAGCTCTCGCGCATCGTCATCGTAGCGGCCGGATGGTCCGGCTCCCGGTTTGAGGCCGGGGTCGTCCGGTCGCTGCTGGCGCGCCGCGAGTGCACGCTGGTCGATGTCATGGCGGTGCTCGCTCGAGCCACCGGCACCACTGAGGTTCACCTGTTTGCCCGTTGGCTGCCCGACGCCGCGATGGTGACCGACCTAACCGGCGCCGGAATCCGCGTCGTAGCCCATCCGCTGGACAGCATCGCCCAGGCCGCCCTGGTCTCCGGGCAGCGGTTTACCCGGTGGCGGTCGTCCCTCCGCGCGGCTTAAAAAGGCTTCTTGTTCAGGCCGCTCCAAGGATGAACACCGACGATGCATCGTAGAAATGGAATCTATGCCGAACGCCCGCGTCGCGGTAATCGACGATGACCGCATGGTTCGGGAGATGCTTGAACTTGGTCTCTCCCGCGAAGGTTACGACGTCCGAACCGCCACCGACGGACTCGGCGCGCTCGACCTCGTGAAGACCTTCGATCCCGAACTGATCGTTCTCGACATCATGATGCCGAAGATCGACGGTATCACGCTGCTCCCGCGCCTGCGTGAAATAACCCAAGCGCCGATCCTCATGCTCACCGCCAAGGGCGGCACCGACGACAAGGTCCGTTCCTTGAGCTCGGGCGCCGACGACTACTTGGTGAAGCCGTTCGTCTTCGAGGAACTGATCGCGCGTCTTCAGGCGAAGTTGCGCCGCCCGCAGCTGATCGAAGAAAATGTCCTGCGATGGCGCGACGTGGCGATCAATCCGGCGACACGCGAAGCCTGGCGAAGCAAAGAGTCGCTTGAGTTTACGCAGCGCGAATTCGATCTGCTCGAAGTGTTCCTACGCGAACCGCGGCGCGTCTTCAGCAAAGATCATTTGCTGGAGATCGTTTGGGGACACGATTTTGAAGGCGGACCGAACATCGTCGAAACGTACATCTCGTATTTGCGTGCCAAGATCGATCGGCCGGGCGAACCCGGATCGTTTATTCGCACCGTCCGGGGCGTTGGCTACGGCCTGTCTCAATAACCCTCGATGAAGCTCGCGTCACGTCTCTCCGCACTCTATGCGGCTCTGCTTGGCGTGACCGTCCTGATCGTGATTCTCGCGTCGTCGATTTCGCTTGTCGAAGAGCTATCGGGGTTCACCCGCGACGTCGTGGTCGCCAAGCACGAAGAAGCGCGCATCCAAGCCGATCGCTACCGTCGCGAAGGCATGACCCTGGCGCAAGGCGCCCCCGAAATCGTTGCCGCGCTGAGCGGAATCGGTCTACGCGTTACGGTCTTCAATTCGAAGGGGCGCTACCTGGCCGGCGACAAAACGCTGCGCCCCAAAGTGCTCGACCGAATCCTCGCGATGGGTGGGATCGAACACTACATCCCGCGGATCCCGCCGCGTCCGCAGCCCGATCAGCCGCCGCCGGATCCTGCGCGGCTAGATCCGATGCCGCTGGCCCCGGTGCAAGGCGGCTATGTCGCCTTCGCGCCGTCGCAGTTGCTGCTGTTGGTCTCCCTGGTACCGTATTGGCGCATCGTGCTGGCGATCGCGATCGTTGCAATGGTGCTCTCCTGGCTGGTCGGCCGCTGGTTCGCAGCCCAGGCGCTCAAACCCATCGACGAGGTCAGCGATTCGCTCCACGCGCTGGCGGGTGGCGACTACACGCAGCGCCGCTTCATCATGCAGGGCGGCGACGAAGTGGCGTCACTAACCCAAGCCTATAACGATGCCGCCGCCAGCGTCGCGGCGGTCATGGAGGATCGCCGGCGCGCCGAGGATCGCATGCGTCAGTTTGCCGCCGACGCGTCGCACGAACTGCGCACGCCACTAACCGTGATCGGCGGCTACATCGACGTCCTCCGCCGCGGAGCCATTGAAGAGCCGAAAATAGCGCGCCAAATCCTCTCGACGATGTCGCTCGAGAAGGAGCACATGCGCAGCCTGATCGACCGGCTGATGCGGCTGGCCCGGCTCGACTCCGAAGCAATGCCGCGCATCGAAGAAATCAACGTTGGCGAATTTCTGAGCGGCCAGTGCGAAGCGGCGCGCCGCTTGGACGATCGCCGCGTCGTCGACTACAGCGTCGAAGGCGTCGAAACCATCGAGGCGGACCGCAGCGAGCTGGGTGAGGCGATTTGGAACATCATCGAAAATGCCCTCAAGTACGCCCCCGACGCGCCCATCCACCTGGGCGCGGCGCGTAGCAACGGACACACCGTCATTACGGTTCGCGATGGCGGTCCGGGCATGTCGGAATCCGAGCGCGTGCATGCCTTCGAACGCTTTTATCGGGGCGACGAGCGCGGCGAGATTGCCGGGACCGGTCTCGGCCTGGCCATTGCGAAGCGCGCCGTCGAACGGGCCGGTGGCAACATCGCGATCGACAGCGCTCCCGGCCACGGAACCGCCGTAACGATCACGCTATAACAGGCAGCCTAGCGGCCACCTGGCGCCCGACCAGCGCTAGGGCTTAGCAGATTGCTTCGGGCGGGCGTGCGCGGGCGCGATCGACTGCCTCGGTGGCGGGCAATCGGCGTCCGCTCGCGCTTTCGCCGGCGCGTAAGTCCCGACCGCATAGATGACGTTGATGGCCAAGTTGAAGCCGTTGCTGTCGTCGTGAATCGTCGCCGCGCCGAGTTCGAGCGGTCCGCTAAAATCCTCACCGCTATGCATCGTGCCGCTATGTCCCGCCGGTTTGTTGTCGCCGACCCAGCCCTTGATCACCGCCACTACATAGGTTGTTTGACCCGGCGAACTGGCAAACACGTAAGTGTTGCAGGGGTTCGGCAGAGCGCCTGCGGGTTGGGGTTCGTTTGGGACGTACCAGAGAACCCAGTGGCTCGGTTTTGCTTGGCTCCCGACGCAACTCGCGAAGGTGAGCGCTAAAATTCCTATGGCGAGCTGTTGGGCAACGGAACGGAAGCGCTTGATGGCGTCGGGCAACGGAATGTTCTCCCTTGGGCGTGACCGACCGTCTCTTAGACGCCGCGGTCGCAAGCGCCTCGGCCCGGTCGCCGAGGACGCGATACGCCACCGCCACGACACCCGGATATTCGCGCACGAACAGCGTCTCGAAGTCCACGTTTGGTGACACCAACGAGACAGCTACCATGGACGCCCGTCCCCTTTCCGGCCCATGCCCGTAAAACACCGCGCGGCCCGTTTTTGTAACGCCGGCGCGACTAGCATCCTAGCGTTCGGGCGAGCGCCCCGCCGCGCGCGCCCGATCGACCATTTCGCGCATCCGGGGATGATCGCCCGGAATCGTTTCTACCCAGGGCTCGAAACGCGGCACCGGTTCGCCGGTGCGAAAGAGGAAGTACCAGACGTTCATGTCGCCGATGAACGTGAAGCGCTTTTTGAAGTCCTTGGCCAACGCGGCATAGGAATCGAACGACCGCAGATAGTTCGCGAAGCCGGCATGCTTGGCGTCGGCATCCACCAGCGCCCCCGCGTTTTTGATCGTGGCGAGGACCTTGCGCCGCATGCGCAGCACCCCGGGCGTTTCGAGCACGCGCTCGACGTCCACGTCGTCGTACGCCGCAACCCGCACCGGATCGAATTCCGCAAAAGCTCCGCGGTACGCGTCCCAGCGCTCGGCGATCTGTTTCCAGCTCACGCCGGCCTGAAAGACCGCTTGCGTCATCACTTCGAAGTAGTCCGCAAGCGATTGTGGCTCGATCACCTCAGGGAGCATTGCGGGGCGCGTCCAGCGCCAGTGCCGTCATCATCGCCACCCCGGCCGGCAGACAGGCTTCGTCGAGGTCGAAGAAGCTCGAGTGATGCGGATGACTCGTTTGCGGACCGCTTCGACAGCCGAGCGTATAGAAACATGCCGGCACGCGGCGAGCGTAAAACGAAAAGTCCTCCGCACCCATGAGTTTGGTCGCTTCGACGACGCGATCGGCGCCGTACGCCGTGGCGGCCAGTGCCTGCGCATACCGCGTCTGCTCAGGATCGTTGGCGGTCACCGGATACCGGTCGAAGTACGTAAAGCCGTACTCCGCTCCCGAAGCGTCGCAACACGCGCGCAGCACGCGCTCGATCCGTTCCGCCATCGCTGCGCGAACGTCTTCGGAGAAAGCGCGGACGGTTCCGAGCATCCGGCACGTGCGCGGGATCACGTTGTGGGTCGTGCCGGCGTGAATCGAGCCGATCGTTACCACCGCGGGCTCGAGCGGATCGATGTGACGCGACACGACCTGCTGCAACGACGTGATGAAGTTTGCCGCGGTGTAGATCGGATCGACCGCGTCGTGCGGCGCGGATCCGTGTCCGCCGACCCCGAGCACGTCGATTTCAATCGAGTCGCTGGATGCGTACATCGGCCCTTCGCAGAATCCGAGAACTCCGCTCGGGTACTTCGACGACAGGTGGAGCCCGTAGGCGCGCTCGATCGGGAACCGCTCGAAGAGCCCGTCCTCGAGCATCGCTTTCGCTCCGCCACCGCCTTCCTCGGCTGGCTGGAACACCAAGCACAGCGTGCCCGCGAGCTCGTCTCGCCGGTCGGCGATGAGCGCCGCGGCACCGAGCAGAATGGCAACGTGCGCGTCGTGTCCGCAGGCGTGCATCACACCGTCGATTTGCGAGCGAAACGCATGCTCGGTTTCCTCGACGATCGGGAGCGCGTCCATGTCGGCGCGGAGCATGACCGTTCGTCCGGGTTTCGAGCCGGTGAGGACCCCGACGACCCCGGTCTTTCCGATGCCTGGGTGCACCTCATAGCCCAGGCGCGCAAGCCGCTCGGCTACGATCGCAGCCGTGCGGTGCTCCGCAAACGCCATTTCCGGATGCGCGTGCAGGTCTCGACGGATCGAAACCACATCACCGGCCAGGCGCTCGGGGATCGAGATGGTCGGGCTCATGACGAAACGTCATTCGCCGAGCACCCGGCGCCGCCTAGGAGTTTTGTCAGTCAGACAAACTCCTAGTGGAAGGGACTCGTCACGGAGAAGTCGCAGAAGCGGGCAGACCATCCTCGGGGTACGCGGCATGACCAAGACCGAACTGTTCACGGAGTACGCGTCGTACCATGCGGACCGGCGCAACCGGATCTGTCATGCTTTTGGCATTCCGCTGATCGTCTTGGGGGTCACGGGCCTCGGACACCTCGTGCGCCTCGGTCGGCTGGATCTCGCGGCCGTGGCCGCAGCCGCCGTGCTCATCTACTACGCGACCATCGACGCGCGCGGCGCCCTAATCTCGCTCGTCGTCTTTGTTCTTCTCTATAGTGCTGCGCTGCGGCTATCGTGGCAGATGAGTCTCGGAGCCTTTATCCTCGGGTGGGGTTTCCAGCTCTTGGGTCACAAACTCGAGGGTTCGAGGCCGAAGTTTCTCGAGAACCTGACGTACCTGCTGATCGGGCCGTTATACATTTTCGAGGAAGTCTTCAGCGCAGCAACAACATCGTTTAAAGTCTAAAGGAGTTCTGGCTAATCGTGTACTCAGATGAAAATCTTAACTGCGTGGATTGCGGACGGGAGTTCGTTTTCACTTCCGGCGAACAGCAATTCTACGCGCAGAAGGGCTTCCAAAACAAACCCAACCGGTGTGCGGACTGCCGACAGGCGCGCAAAGCCACGCGATCCGGCGGCGGCGGTGGCGGCGGCGGCGAGCGCGGCGGCGGACGTCCCCGTGAAATGTTCACGGCAACGTGCAGTCAGTGCGGCGGCGTCGCCGAGGTGCCGTTCAATCCGCGGGGTGACAAGCCGGTCTACTGCCGCGATTGCTTCCAAACGCGTCCGGGTTTCAGCTAGATAATCGCGGCGGGCGCCTTCCGGACGGGCGTCAGCAGCGAAACGACGACCATCACGATCACGTTGCCGAGCAGAGCGGCAAATCCTACGTTGACGCCCCAGAGCGTGACGTTCGCCGCCGCGAACGCGATCGCGAGAATGAATCCAACCGCGATTCCGGCGGCCACGCCCCAAACGTTTGCACGCGGCCACAAGAATACGGCGGCGATGCCGGGCATGAACTGGGTGATGCCGTTGTAGTAGATCAGCAGCAGCTCGACGATCGTTTTCTGTTCCTCGAGCCAAAACCCGAGCGCGAGTAGCGCCACCACGAGAACCAGAACGCGCGTCGCCAGCATGCGCGCCGCATCGCCGGTGGCGATGCCGAACGTCCCGAGCACGTTTTTCGAAAAGACGCTGGCGGCGCCCAGGAGCTGCGCGCTGGCCGGGACGAGTGCGGCCAGCGATCCCGCGGCTGCCACAAACCCCATAACCCACGGTGGATAGTACCGCTGCACCACCAGAAGGAACGACTGATCGACGGCCGCGCCTTTCAGGCCCGGAACGATCAGCAGTGCCGCAAGGCCTGCGAAGAACACCAGCAGCATGACGATCTGGTAGAGCGGTAGCAGCATCGCGTTGCGCCGCAGGGCGTTCTCCGAGCGAGCGCTATAGACGGCGCTCATCCCGTGCGGTCCCATGTAAAAGCCGATCGCGGTCAGGAGAACGGTCGAGACGTACCACACGGTGCCGTGTTCGGCCGTGCCGGCGACGAGGGTCAGCGCGTGGGGATGCACGCGCAGGACTTGATCGATCATTTTGGCGGGCGATCCGAAAAACTGAATCGGAATGGCGATTCCGGCAAAGGCCACGGCACCGAGAACCAGCGCGTCTTTTACGATGCTGGCCCACGCCGTTCCACGCAGTCCGGCCGTAAAGACGAACAGGGCTACCAGGATGAACGCGACACAGACGGCGATCGTCGCGTCGAACGCGCCGTAGCCGGCAATCCGAAGCAGCAGCTGCAAACCGCTGAGCTGAAGGGTAACGTAGGGGACGATCATCACGAACTGAACGACTGCCACCATCACCCCGAGCGCCCGGCTTCCGTACCGGTCTTGGAAAAAATCCGCTCCGGTTAGCAGCAACCGCTCTTTGCCGATCCGCCAAATCGCCGGCAGCAAGAAATACCCGATGACGAACGCGCACGTGCCGTAGGCGAAGATGTAGTAAGCCGGCGCACCCAATCCGTACGCCCATCCCGCCATCCCCAAGAAGGTGAAGCTCGTATAGATCTCGCCGGCCAGCAGCACCCACAGAAATACGGTCCCGAACGACCGCCCGCCCACAATGTATTGCTGCGGATCCATCTTGACCCGGCGGACGCCGAACAGCGCGAGCCCGATCGTCCCCAGCACCACAACGGCGACGATCGTCAATGCGACGACCGGAGCGCCGTTCACCAGCGCCTTTCCAAGCGGCCGATGCTCCAGATGAAAGCGGGCGTGAGGAGGATCCACGCGACGATCCAAAACAGCACAAACGGCAGCCCGAGGACGCGGGGCTCGATGCGGTTGACCAGCGGAATCGCGATCGACAGCGCGGCGATCGGAATTGCCGCAAGCCAGATCCGCAAAGAAACCATCGGTGGGTAGTAGTATAAGAGCCTCGTGGAACCCTACGACGCGGTCGTCATCGGTGCCGGACACAACGGTCTGGCCTGCGCCGCACTGTTGGCTAAGACCGGCCGTTCGGTCGCCGTGTTTGAGCGCGCCCCAACGATCGGCGGCGCCGCGGTCAGCGACGCGAACGTTTGGCCCGGCTACACGCTGTCGCTGGCATCGTACGTCTGCAGTCTGCTCGACCCGTGGCTGGTAGAAGAACTTGGCTTACGCGCGCGAGGACTCGAACTGTACCGCAAGGACCCGTACGCATTTACGCCACTGTCCGACGGCCGCTCGTTGTTACTCGGCAGCGATCGCGCGCAGAACGCCCGGGAGATCGCCGCATTCGATCCGGACGACATCGCCGGCTTCGAAGCATTCGGGGAGCGTGTCGAGCGCGCCGGTCGAGCACTGTTCGAGACCTTCTCCGATGCCGACCCGCGCTTCGACCGCTTCGATCCCAATACGCAAGCGCTGCTGCTCGGTTCGGCCGCCGAGCTCGTCGAACGGTACGTTAAAACCCCGGTTCTGGCGGCCGAACTCGTCAACGACGGTTTAATCGGCACCAACCTCGGGCCGCGCAGCCCCGGAACCGGCTACGTGCTCGCGCACCATCTGGCCGGTCGCGTGTTGGGCATTCAGGGCGCTTGGGCGTTCGTCCGGGGTGGCATGGGTGCGGTATCCCAGGCGCTCGCGTCCGCCGCGCGCGAGTATGGCGCGCATATCGTCGCCGATTCGAACGTGGCTCGCATCGTAACGTATGACGATCGCGCGATCGCCGTGCTTCTGGACGACGGAAGGGAAATTCCGGCACGTGCGATCGCTTCGAACGCGCACCCCCGCACGACGTTTTTGGAACTGCTCGACCCGGCGGCGCTCGATCCGTCGTTCACCGACAAGGTGAAGAACTGGAAAAGCGTAGGCCCATCGCTAAAACTTAATCTCGCGCTGGGCGCACTGCCGGACTTTACGTCGCGCCCCGGAAATAATTCACAGCCGCACCATCGAGCGACGATTCACGTCGCTCCGACGGTCGACTACCTGCAGCGCGCGTACGAAGACGGCCGCAGCGGCGGCGAAAGCCGCGAGCCGCTGATCGAATGCTTTCTGCAAACCCCGACGGATCCGTCGCTGGCCCCGCCGGGAAAGCATATCCTCTCGGTTTTTGCACAGTACTTTCCATACGATCGGCCGGGCGGCTGGTCGTACGCCAAACGCCAATCGGCGGCCGACAAGATCATCGCGATCCTGGCGCGGCACGCCCCAAATATTCCCGACGCGATCGAACACCGGCAAGTGCTGGCTCCCCCCGATCTCGAGGACCGCTTCGGCTTGGTCGGCGGACACATTTTCCACGGCGACCTGCTTCCGGGGCAAATCTACGAGCATCGCTTCGCGACGCGGACGCCGGTCGCCAACCTGTATCTATGCGGTTCCGGAGCCCATCCAGGCGGCTGCGTCAGCGGTTTTCCGGGAAAGCGCGCCGCGGCCGCAATCGCCCGCGACCTAGAAAAGGGGGAGCGGCAACGGCATCAGAGTAACAGACCGTAACTTCGAGGCGGGAGAGTTTTCATGACGGCAAAGAGCGCGTTCATCGACCATGCGATTCAAGAGTACATCATCGCGCAGATGGTACGCGAACATCCCGTGCTGCGCGATCTGCGCGTCGAAACGTCCGAGCGGAGTAACGCCGGCATGGAGATCGGACCCGAGCAAGGCGGCTTCATGCAGCTGCTGGCGCGCGCGATCGGCGCGCGGCGATACCTTGAAATCGGCGTGTTCACGGGGTACAGTGCGTTAGCCATGGCGTTGGCGCTTCCGGAAGATGGCCGCATCGTCGCCTGCGACGTCAACGAGGAGTATACGGCGGTCGCGCGGCGCTATTGGGCGCGGGCCGGCGTTTCCTCGAAGATCGATCTGCGCATTGCCCCGGCTTTGGAAACGCTGGCCCAGCTGATCGCCGGCGGCGCCGAGCCGTTCGACATGGCCTTCATCGACGCCGACAAAGAAAACGTCGATGGTTACTACGAAGATGCGCTGCGGCTAGTGCGGACCGGCGGCCTGGTTTTGGTCGATAACGTGCTGTGGGGCGGGGCGGTCCTCGACGCTTCGATCGACGATGCCGGAACGGCGGCGCTGCGTGCGCTCAACGCAAAGGTCGGTCGCGACGAGCGCGTGGACGTCTCCTTGGTAGCCATGTGCGACGGCATTCTCGTCGCGCGGAAACGGTGACTCCCCAATCCTATCGGGGCGGGCGTTGCTGATTGTATCGCGACCAGGCACCACGATCGAGTGCCGGCGACGTGGTAAGAAGCGACGGCGGTCCGGTCGAGAAGCAGACGCGCCGGTTCGGATAGTCGATCGCTAGCTGATGAACCGTCGGCAGGTTCGTTTCGATGATGCCGTTATATCCGTCGGGCCGTTGGGGCGACGCGCACACCGGAATTACGTTGCCAGGAGCGCCGTCGAAAAACGCGATCGTCGCGGTGAGTCCGCAAATGAGTCCGTTTCGAGTGCCTTGGGGATCGGAGCGGTACCCGGCGGCTACCGGCAGCGGCTGGGGGAACCGATCGGCGACGCCGTTCCAGATGGCCCCGCCGCCGACCATCCCCGAGTCGAGCACGACGTGGTCTACCCAGACGCCGTTGACTTGCAGCGTCGCGACCGGCACGTGGGGCGTCAAATCGACCGCGACGCAGCGCATCCGGTCGAGCGTCGCGGTAGCCGGAAAGAGCGTGACGGTTTGCCGGTCGCGATCGATTAAGGTCGGAACGTGCGTGAAGAAATCGTAACCGCACAGCACGGTGCTTCCGGAAAGTTTGGAAGAAATGAGCGCGGGCACGTCGTGCATCGTATAACCGGCGATCGCAAGGCTTTCGAGATGCGTATGCCGGTCGGCGTAATGCAGGCCGTCGGGCGAGACCTCGTCGACTGGCGCCTCGGGCGTCAGCCCGACCGCCGCGGCGACGGCCCGCGAGACCAGCATCGCGGACGTTCCGGTATCCAGAACGCAGGTATAGCGCTGTCCGTGAATGTCGACGCCAATCGTCGCGCGAGTAACATCGAGTCCGCTGGGAAGCGTGACCGGAGGATGAACAGGTGGAGTGGAGCTCGCTCGCGCGAGCCCCAGGTTCGCCGGGCCGAGCAAAAGGATTAGAAGCCCCGCCGTGAAGGTGGATTTCATCGGATTCACTCGTAGCATACCTCACGCGTGGGGGGAGTCGACGCCTTTCATCTAATTATTAGATGAGATGCGTGTAACGTGTATCGGCGGCGGCCCGGCTGGTCTGTATTTTTCCCTGCTTGCCAAACGGCGCTTCCCCGACTGGTCGGTCAGGGTGTTGGAACGCAATCGCCCCCTCGACACCTTCGGATGGGGCGTCGTCTTCTCGGATGCGACCCTGGGAAATCTTCGAGCCGCCGACGAGCCGACGCATCGGGAAATCACACAGGCCTTCGCGCACTGGGACGATATCGACATCCACTTCAAAGGCCGCACGATTACCTCCGGCGGGCATGGTTTCTGCGGGATTTCCCGCAAGCGGCTGCTCGCCATCCTGCAGGGGCGCGCCGCCGAAGTCGGCGTCGACCTGCATTTCCAAACCGACGTCGAAAGCGTCGAGGCCTTCCGCGACTGCGATTTGCTGATCGGCGCCGACGGCGCCAACAGCCGCGTCCGCAACGCCTACGCGCAGGCCTTCGGTCCCGGCCTGGATCGCCGCCTGTGCCGGTTCGTCTGGTTGGGGACGACGCTTCCGCTGGATGCGTTTACCTTCATCTTCGAGCGGACCGAGCACGGGTGGTTTACGGTCCACGCCTATCGGTTCGACGCGGATTTGAGCACGTTCATCGTCGAGTGCCGCGAAGAGACCTGGCTCGCGCACGGGCTCGACGCCGCCGATACCGACCGGACCATCGCCTTCTGTGAAGAGCTCTTTGCGCCGTACCTGCGAGGTCACGCGCTGATGACCAACAGCGCGCATTTGCGTGGCCGCGATTGGCTCAACTTTACGCGCGTGAGCAACGAGCGCTGGATTCATGAAAACGTGGTGCTGATGGGCGATGCCGCGCATACGGCCCACTTCTCCGTCGGCTCGGGAACGAAACTCGCGATGGAGGATGCCATCGGGCTCGCCGACGCCCTTACCTCGTCGCCGGGGAGCCTCGAGCAAGCGTTGGCCGAGTACGAGTCGTTGCGGCGCATCGAAGTGCTCAAGCTGCAAAACGCCGCCCGCAACTCGACGGAATGGTTTGAAAACGTGGCGCGCTACGCGAATCTTCCACCCGAGCAGTTTGCGTACAGCCTGCTGACGCGCAGCCAGCGAATCGGTCACGAAAACCTGCGCTTGCGCGATACTCCTTATGTCGAGCGAATCGAGCGATGGTTCGCAGGCGGAGCACCCATCCCGCCGATGTTCACGCCCGTTCGTTTGCGCGGCATAACGCTGCGCAACCGCGTTGTCGTCTCCCCGATGGACATGTACAGCGCGGTCGACGGTATGCCCAACGCGTTTCATCTCGTGCATCTCGGTTCGCGGGCGCTCGGCGGCGCCGGCCTGATCTTTACCGAGATGACCTGCGTGACGCGCGACGGACGCATTTCTCCCGGCTGCACGGGAATGTATCGCGCGGAGCACGTGCCGGCGTGGAAGCGGATCGTCGATTTCGTGCGCGAGTTCTCGAGTGCCAAGATCTGCCTCCAGCTCGGCCATTCGGGCCCGAAAGGCTCAACCAAGCTGATGTGGGACGGCATGGACGAGCCGCTCGACGCGCAGAACTGGCCGGTCGTCGGACCGTCGGCGATCGCGTACGCGCCGATCAATCAGGTGCCGCGAGCCCTGAACCGGGCGGAGATGGACGAGATCCGCGAGGCCTTCGTTCGGGCTGCGGCGATGGGGGCGGAGGCCGGTTTCGACATGCTCGAGCTGCATTGCGCGCACGGGTATCTGCTGTCGTCGTTCATTACGCCGCTGCTCAACGCGCGCACCGACGAATACGGCGGCTCGTTGGAAAACCGGCTGCGCTATCCCTTGGAAGTCTTTCGCGCGATGCGAGCGGTTTGGCCGGCGGAACGACCGATGTCGGTGCGCATCTCGGCCACCGATTGGGTCGCCGGAGGCATCTCGGGCGATGACGCGGTCGAGATCGCGCGCGCCTTCAAAGCGGCGGACGCGGATTTGATCGACGTTTCGACCGGGCAAACGTCCCCCGAGGCCAAGCCGGTCTACGGGCGCATGTTCCAGACGCCCTACGCCGACAAAATCCGTAACGAAATCGGAATCGCGACGATGGCCGTCGGCAACGTCACCGACGCCGACCAGGTTAATGCAATTCTCGCCGCCGGCCGGGCCGATTTGGTCGCGCTGGGCCGCCCGCATCTTGCCGATCCGGCCTGGACCCTGCACGCGGCGGCGCAACTCGGCTATTCGGAAGCTCCGTGGCCGGTGCAGTATATTCCCGGCAAGCAGCAACTCGAGCGGCTCATCGCACGGGCGGCAGAAGCGGCCGCTGCCAATGTCATCTGAGGCGCGGTGTGACATCGGCGGCAAACACGCCGTCGTGACCGGTGGCGCGCGCGGGATCGGGCTGGGGATCGCGTCGCTGCTGGCGGCTCACGGCGTTCGCGTCAGCATCGTGAGCCGCTCCGCGTTAAGCCCGCACGACCGCACCGGCCGGTTTTTCCGGGCCGCGGCCGACGTTACGGTTGAGTCGCAGGTCGTTGCAGCGCTCGCTGCCTGCCGCGAGGAACACGGGCCGATCGAGATTCTCGTGAACAACTCCGGCATCGCGGAATCCGCGCCGCTGATGCGGACGAGCTTGGGAATGTGGGAACGCATCCTCGCTACCAACCTCACCGGAACGTTTTTGTGCGCGCGCGACGCCGCCGGGGACATGTTGGTCGCGAACTGGGGGCGCATCGTGAACGTCGCCAGCATCGCCGGCCTGGGCGGCGCGGCCTACATCTCGGCGTACTGCGCGAGCAAACACGGCGTGGTGGGTTTTACGCGCGCGATCGCCGCCGAGTTCGAGGGAACTGGAATAACGGCCAACGCCGTCTGTCCGGGATACACCGAAACCGATATGATGCGCAAGGCGATGACGACCATTTCCAAGGTCACCGGTGCCTCCGAGGACGCTGCCCGCGCGCAGTTGGCGCAATCGAATCCCGAGGGGCGCATCGCGACGATAGAAGAGGTCGCCAACGGCGTCCTCGATTTGGTGACCGGGTCGCGGAACGGCGCTGCGGTCGTCATTCCGGGCGGGGCGATCGCGTAGGCGGGGTTTTACAGGCAAACGGCGGCGGCACGGTCGGTTTGGGATCGGGCGCGGACGTTACGGCAACCGTGTCGGGAACGTACCCGAGGCCGAATCCCGCCGGGTTGCCGATCGGTTGGGGCGTCGCAACCGGGGGAGGCGTCGGATCGCCGTTGCCGATCAACACGCTCCAAGCGGCAAAATCCGTGCCGATGAGATTTTGCACGTAACAGGACCCGTCGCCGACGATCCAGGCGTAGAGTTCGTCTCCGGTCGTGCCGTGCGGAACGTAGAGTCCCAGCTCGCTCTCTTCGATCCAGCCGCCGTTTTCGGTCGTGCCGGTTCCGATAGAGTACAGATCGTAGCACGCGCCGTCGTTGGGTCCCAGCCACGTATTCCGGCTGTTCGCGCAAGGGGGCGCGCCGAGCGTCGCGTTAAACGGGACGCCCTCGCCGGTTTGCGAACCCGGATACTGGTCGTAGATCGTTCCGCCGCATTCGACTTTCGACGCGGGCATCGTGACGAGCGTCAGCGTGACGCTCGCGGTCGCCGGCGACCGCGACGGCGAAGGCGGCGTGTTTCCGGGAACGACCGAAAACGTGAGGTACGGCACGCACGCCGCATCGAAGGCGACGCTCGGCTTGAGCGGTTCCGCGTCGTAGGTTTTGGAGAGACCGATGGTTACCGCCGCGCCCTTGCCGGGAAATGCCGACGATGGAAGCGCGAGGGCGGGCTTTGAAAGATGCGTGAACTCCCGCGCGTTATACGTCGCCGTCAACCAGCCCATGACTTGAACGCCGGCGTGGGCGGCCTGCCCGTAGTCGTCGGCGACCGACGCGGTGCACAAGCCTTCGACGGCGGGATCGAGCGGGAACGGCGCCGGCGCGTCGTTGGTGCTCCCGCCGTGGGAATTTGGATAGGAATAGGGCGTCGCGGGCGGCGGTGACGGCGAAGCGTCGGCCTCGGCTTGACTGTAAGCCGGCGAATACGGCGAGGGCAGAACGTCCGGATAGACCGCGATCCCGGCGCCGCACGCAAAACCGGTCGTCGTGACGAACCAGTGCGCGTATCCCCATTCCGTCGCAACGAACGTTTGCTCGGCATCGGCCGGCCAGTGGTAGAGCAACGCTTTCGGCGTCACGATCGGGAGGTTCGGGGTTGGCGACGGATTGGGCAAGCCCGGCACCCCCGCTGCCGGAGGCGCGCACGGAAGCCTCCGGGTTGCGACGGCGCTTTGGGGGCCGGTGAACGTCAGCACGAAGCCGCCTTTCGGGCAGGCCGGTTCGGTCGGGATCGTCGGAAAGACCAGGCTGCCGTGTGCGCCCACGTGCGGGTATGCGGATGCGCCGCTTACGTGCCCGGATGCGCCGATAAAGATGGCGAACGGCGGATGCCCGAGGGTTTTCTCTGCGACCGTCGCGTCGCTGACAACCGGCATCGCGGTGGTCGGCCTGACGGCTTGGCCGGGCGCCGGTCGGCCCGCGTAGACGCGAAGCAGGAAACCGGACAGCGTTCGAACCGCATCGGTGCGCGGAACGAAGACGAGGGTCGCGCCGTCGCCGCTGGTTGCCGCGATCGCGCGCGCACTCGCGAGCGCCGCATCGTAGTCATCCGCGCTTTGAGCCAGCGCTCCAGGATGCATGCCGAGCATCCACATGCCTCCGGCCGCGAGCAAGACGGCCGCGATGGCGATGCTGACGATCGTTTCGACCAACGTAAAGCCGCGCTCGCGCACCGTTCCCACGCCGACCGTCAGTGCCCGTTCGAAGCGCGGCCGTGACGGTCACGCGCCGTACCAGCGCAAGTCCGGCCAAATTCGCGCCAGCGGAATGACCGGATCGCGGCAGATATAAATCGGCGCGGGCCCTTCGACGATCCATTTGTACGGTTCGTCCGAGGTGCTTACCAGGATGACGCTCCGGTAGTACTTGCGCAGCAGCCCGATGCGCGTCGCGCCGATCGCGATCATCACCCGCCCGTCCCAACCGTGGGTTCCCCACAGGTAATACGTATTTTGACTCGATATTGCCGGCGGAAGCCCGTAGCGCGGGCCGAAGAAATCCAGCGCGCCGGCGTCGCCGTACGTGTCGGCGTAAATGGCCGTTTGGGCGCGCGCCGAAGGCGGCAGCGAAAAGTAGACGGCCGACACGTCGCGGGCGAGCCGTTCCCATCCGAACTCTTCGGCGAAAACCGGTTGAATCAAATGTGGCGGCGTCCCACCGCGCCCGGTCAAACCCACGGCGCGGGTGTAGGCGATCAAACCGTCGGCGGTCAGCAGCGGCAACGAGAGCGGCATCGCGGCGATGCCGGTGGCGGCCAACGCCGCCGCGAGCCCGATCCGCAGCCTCGCGGCCGCGCGTTCGAGCGCGACCGCACCAACCGCGAGCAACGCGGCGTAGATGCCAACGATGTAGTATCCCTTGGCCGCCAGCGCCGCCGCAAGCACGAAGACTACGACGTAGGCAATCGCTATGAACCGCAGATCGCGCAGCGACGCCACGCGAAACGGCGCGATGACGCCGGTCAGCCACACCGGCACGGCCAGCACGTTGGTATAGAGTAGTTGCTCCAGAAAAAACGCGACCGCGTTGTTGAAAAAGCTGACCGATTCGAGCGCGAGGCCGCTCTGAAACGCGGGCCGATGAAGGGCATCGCCGTGCAGCACTTCAAAGATCGGCCACCCGTGCGTTGCCTGCCACGTAATGTTCGGGGCCAGCAGCACGAGGGTCAATCCGAACGCGAAGAAACACCACGGCGTTCGCAGCGTCCGCCGTTGGGGCGTTGCCAGCAATCCGATTGCGAGCGCGGCCGCCAGCAGCCCGATCGAGTATTTTCCGTACGCCCCGAAGGCGACGGTCGCCCCCAGCGCCGGCCACCAGGCGGCGCTCCCGCCGCGAACGATCCGAACGGTTGCATAGATCGCAAGCGTCCACGAGAGCGGCTCGAACGACGTCGTCGTCAACGTGTTCCCCAGCAGCAGGTAGGCGGGAGTAAGCAGCGTCGCCGCGCCGGCAAGCGTCTGGGCAAAGCGGCCGCCGCCAAGTTCGCGAGCCAGCAAAACGGCCACGTACACGGTGAGCGCGGCGGCTAAAATCGGCAGCGCGCGCAAGGCCATCGGATGGTATCCCGCCGGTGCGGAGAGCCACGCAGCCAAGGCGACCAGCGGCGGTTGGTCGACGTATCCCCACGCCAGGTGTTTGGAACATGCGATGAAGTACAGCTCGTCCCGGAAGTATCCGTAGCGCCAGGCGGTCGCACCGTGCAGCAGCGCCGCGACGAGGGCGAGTGCGACCCCGATCACGCCGCCCGGCGCGCCGTCGCGACGAGGCTCAGTGCAAAGCCGCAAACGCCGGACCATATCCAGGCCCCGAGTGCGATGTTCCAATCCCACCAGAGGCCATCGGTTGCGAGCGTGCCCAGAAGGTAGGCCAGGATGTATGTCATCGGAACGATCGCCGCGAACCAGCGAAAGCGCGACGGATTCTCGGGTTGCGGATCCCAGCGCGCGATTAGGACGTCCGCTACCACACCCGTGACCAGTGCCTGGGCGACGGTGACGGCGAGGAGACTCGTTTGATTGGTGAAAGCCGCCGCCGCCGGGACCGTCCCGATGACGTAGAAGATCGTCAGCATTCCCGGAAACAGGCGAATGCGCGAAACTAGCCACAGCGCGAAGCCGCTGACGATCGCGCTTTGAAGGATCACGATCAGTACGCCGATCGAGATCTTGTAGTATCCGATCGAGAGCGCCGTGAGGTAGTCGGGCGTGAACGGGGCGATGGGCGGTGGAGCGTCGGTACGACCGGCTCCCGGATCGAACGCGTACGCCGTGCCGAAGTGCGCGAGAATCAACCAGGTGGCCAGGCCCAAGACCAGCGGAAGCTGGCGCACGAGCGACGTCGATCGCTCGCGGTCGGCGAGGACGCTGCGAATCGGCCCGCTCGCCAAGAAGAAGATGCCGAGCCCGATGACCTGATGCGTCGGGCTCAAAAGCGCGTCGACACCTTCTTCAAGTCCGAGCAAACGATGCCACATCATGTCGCCGCCGGCGGCCCCAAGAAAAATCGGAACGCCGACGAGTGCCAGCCGGTAGGGCCGAGGAATCGATTCCGCCCAGCCGTAGCCCCGTCTCCGGTTACGCAGCACGAACGCGGCGATCAGCACCAGCATTGCGAGCATTCCCGAGTAGAAAACGCCGTGATACGGCGTGAAGAACGATTCGACCGGAACGTGGCCGTGGGCCCAGGCATCCAGAAAAAAACCGCTGGACACCCAAACGCCGCAAAGGCCGACCGCATAATCGAGCGCAAGACTGCGGGAAACGGCCCGTTGCTGCATGGAGGTGGCGTTACGCGGCGTTGCAGCTGCCTCCTGGGCAGGAAAACCGCAGCGCTGATGGCGACCTTGAACGACGATGAACGCCGCGCGCCGGAGATCGGTGGTTTTCACCCTGAGTGTGCTCGCCATTGCCGTGACGGGGACGGCCTGCGCGTCGCGTCTTCCCGCGGTTCCGGTCGACGTCTCGGTCGGGGGGGCGGGCGCGTTGCCGACGCCGCGCGCCGAGCCCAACGATTCGACTCCTGAAATTCTTAAGATGCGCTTTTCGGCGCTCGACGTGCGCCGGGGCGAGCGGTGGTCGGGCGAGTTCGTTACCGGAACCAGCGTTGCCAGCGTCGAGGTGCGAACGAATCTCTTCTCGATCGACGTGCCGCGCACGGGCTACGGACGCTTCGGCTTCGACCTCAACATCTTGGACGCGCCGCCGATATTCATCCGCGCCTACCAGCTGCGGGTGATCGCACGAAACAGCGCCGGCGTGGAGTTCGAACAGGACCTTCCATTCGAAATTCGATGAGATGACGACCAGGATACGCTACGAAATCGTCAACCGGGTCGCGACGCTCACGCTCGACGGACCCGAGCACCGGAACCCGTTGACGTTCGAGCTCTACGCGGAACTACGCGACTGGTTTCGCGGCTTAGGCGGCGACGCCGGCATCAAAGCCGTGGTGCTGACCGGTGCCGCGGGGAACTTCTGTTCGGGTGGGGACGTCCGCGACATTATCGGTCCGCTAACCACCCAAACGCCGCGCCAGCTTCTCGAGTTCACGCAGATGACCGGCGATCTCGTCAAAGCGATGCGCGGCTGCCCGCAACCGATCGTCGCGGCAATCGACGGAACGTGCGCCGGGGCCGGGGCGATTCTGGCAATGGCCTCGGATCTGCGTTTCGGTACCGAGCGCTCCAAGGTGGCGTTTCTCTTCGTGCGCGTGGGATTGGCCGGCTGCGACATGGGCGCGTGCGCGATGCTGCCGCGCATCATCGGCCTGGGCCGCGCCGCGGAGCTCCTCTACACCGGCCGCGCGATGCCGGGAGGGCAAGCCCACCAGTGGGGCTTTTACAACCAACTCTGCGATCCGGCCGAGCTTCTCGCGGGCGCGCAAGACCTGGCCTACGCGATTGCCGCCGGACCCACGCTCGCGCACGCGCTGACCAAGAAGATGCTCCACGAAGAATGGGCGATGCCGCTCGACGGCGCGATCGACGCCGAAGCCCGCGCTCAGGCAGCGTGCATGCAATCCAACGACTTTCGTCGCGCGTACGCGGCCTTCATCGCCAAGCGAACGCCGAAGTTCGAGGGCAACTAATGATCCTCGCGAGCTTACTGGTCGCAGTCATCGCCGTCGCCTCGGGTCCATCCCCGGCGCCCGCCATTGCGGCGGCCGACGCGGCGCGCATCTTTGCGACGGCTCACGCGCGCTGCCTGGCTGATGCCGGCAGACTTTGGGGCGTGTCGCTGTGCGTCCCGATGATGATCGCCGACCCGAACACGCACCAAGCCGTTCCGAACGTGGTCGTGTCCGGTTCGACGCGCGACGGCGACGTGTTTCGCCTGACGCTGCCCGCCGACGCCGCAATCTCAACGGCGCCGCGCAGTACGACGGCGTACGCTGGGCGCAGATCATGTGGCCGCTGGCCGGATCCGCCGAGGCTCGCGCGGTCATGCTGATGCACGAATCGTTTCATATCGTCCAGCCAAAACTCGGCTTCAGCGGCTACGCCGGCTCCGGAAGCATCTCGGGCGACGCCGATTTGGATACGCAACCGGGTCGGATCTGGTTGCGCGGCGAGTTTCACGCGTTGCGCGCAGCATTGCAGGCAACGGGCGAAGCGCGCAGCCGGGCATTGCTCGATGCGCTTGCGCTGCGGTCCTATCGAAACGCGCTCTTCCCGGGCAGCGCCGAGCAAGGGCGCGAGCAAGACATCATGGAGGGACTGGCGGAAGGCACGGGCATCGACGCCGGATTGGCTCCGAGCCGTCGCATCGCTTACGCCATTTTCGACGTTGCGTGCGTTGAAGAGCAGCCGAGTTACGCGCGCGCGTTCCCGTACGCAACCGGCCCGGCGTATTCCGAGCTCTTGGATGCGGTGCGCCCACGCTGGCGCCGCAAAGTCACGCCGTCAAGCGATATCGCAAAAATGGCGATGCGTGCGTACGGCTTGAGCGTTACGGCGCCGGCGGCGGCGGAGGCGCAAGCGATCATCGCCGGGTACGGCGGCGCGGCAATCGAATCCCAAGAGGCGGCACGCGCCGCTCGCACGGCACAGCTGGACGCACGGTATACGCGCGAACTCGTCGACGGCCCGACGATCGCGCTTCCGATGACCCACTTCCAGATTACGTTCAATCCGCGCGACATCGCGACGTTGGCGCCGTACGGATCGGTCTATCACACGCTTACCGTCACGGCCCCGTGGGGCGCGATCACCGTTTTAGGCGGAGATGCGATGATCTCCAAGGGCTTTGCTTTCTTGTTCGTCGCGGCGCCGCCAGGCGCGCGCGGCACCGATGTGCAAGGCCAGGGTTGGACGCTCCACCTCGCGGCGGGTTACTCGATCGTTCCCGACCCCGAGAAGACCGGTTCGTATCAGATCTCGACGAAGCCGGATACGCGTTAACATGTCCGGGCAAGATCGGTTCTGGCCGTTCTTCGACGCCGAGCATCGCGCGTTCGTGGCGCAGCTCGAGCGTTGGCTCGAGGGGGTCGCGGTCGTCGACGACGAGCGCGACGCTTTCGGCAGCTGTCGCGCTTGGGTGCGGGCCCTGGGCGCAGCCGGCATCCTGCGTGCCTGCGTTCCGGATTTTTACGGCGGCCTTCGAGCCGGGTTGGACGTGCGCACGCTTTGTCTCGCCCGCGAAACGCTCGCCTATCGGTCCGCGCTGGCCGATTTTGCCTTCGCGATGCAGGGGCTCGGCAGCGGTGCGATCACCTTGTTCGGAAGTGCCGAGCTGCAACGGCGCTACCTGCCCGACGTTGCCGCAGGCACGTGCATTCCGGCCTTCGCGCTGTCCGAACGCGAGGCCGGCTCGGACGTCGCCGCGCTCGCGACCCACGCGCGACGCGACGGAGACGCCTACGTCCTCGATGGCGAGAAGACCTGGATCTCCAACGCCGGGCTGGCGGACATCTACGTGGTGTTTGCCCGAACCGGCGGCCCGGGTTCCAAGGGGCTCTCGGCGTTTGTGCTCGAGAGCGGCGCTAGCGGGCTCTCGATCGGCGCGCCGATCCAAACGATCTCGCCGCATCCGCTGGGAACGCTGCGCTTCGACGGCGCGCGCGTGCCCGCGGCGCAGCGAATCGGGGAGGAAGGCGAAGGCTTCAAGGTCGCGATGGCGACGCTCGACGTCTTCCGCAGCACGGTCGGCGCCGCTGCGTTGGGCTTCGCGCGGCGTGCGCTGGCCGAGTCCGTCGAGCATGCCAAAACGCGAATGCTTTTCGGAGCGCCGCTCGGCGCGCTGCAGCTGACCCAAGCCGCAATCGCCGAAATGGCGACCGACGTTGACGCGAGCGCGCTCCTGGTGTATCGCGCTGCCTGGACGAAGGACCACGGGGCGGCACGCGTGACGCGGGAAGCCGCGATGGCCAAATGGTTCGCTACCGAGGCCGCGGGGCGCGTTTGCGATCGTGCCGTGCAGATGTTCGGCGGACGTGGGGTCACGCACGGTGAAACTGTGGAGCGGCTGTATCGCGACGTTCGGGCGCTGCGGATTTATGAAGGCGCGAGTGAAATTCAACAGCTCGTGATCGCCAAACGAATCCTGGAGGATTGAGCGTGGGCTTTACCGGGCACTCCGATACGTTTGCCGAGGATCGGCTTCCGCAACCCGGTGCGATGCCGGAACTGCGGTTCGATCGGCGCTATCCCGAAAAACTCAACGCCGCGGCATCCCTGCTCGACCGGAACGTCGAGGCGGGCAACGGCCCGCGCCGATGCGTCGTCGCCCCGGGCGAAACTGCGTGGACGTACCGCGACCTCTTCCAGGCAGCAAATCGCATCGCGCACGTGCTGGTGCGCGACTACGGCCTCGTGCCGGGGAATCGCGTGCTGCTGCGTGCGCCGAACACACCGATGCTCGCGGCCTGCTGGTTCGCGGTGCTCAAAGCCGGCGGCATCGTCGTCGCGACCATGCCGCTGTACCGTTCGGCCGAGCTGCGAATCATGATGGAGAAAGCGCAGGTGAAGCTGGCGCTCTGCGACCGCCGGCTGCACGAGGAGCTGGCGTCGGCATGTGAGGGGTTGGCGGGCGTCACGACCGCGTATTTCGGTTCCGACGATGCCGGCACTCTCGAGACCCGGATGGCCAAGCAATCCGGCGAGTTCGCGAACGTCGAAACCGGCGCGGAAGACGTCGCGATCGTCGCGTTTACTTCCGGCACGACGGGCAAGCCGAAGGCGGCGATGCACTACCATCGCGACTTGCTCGCGACCTGCGATACCTACGCCGCGCGCGTCTTGCGGCCACAGCCCGACGATCTATTCTGCGGAAGCGCGCCGCTCGGATTCACGTTTGGGCTGGGCGGGCATCTGCTGTTTCCGCTCTACGCGGGCGCCGCGACCCTGCTGCTGGAGAAGGCTCGGCCCGAAGATCTGCTGCGCGCGATCGCCGAGTTCGGCGTGACGACGCTCTTCACCGCGCCGATCGCCTATCGATCGATGGGAGCTCTCGTCGGCGACTACGATCTGTCGTCGCTGCGCACGTGCGTTTCGGCCGGCGAAACGCTGCCCAAGCCCGTATGGGAAGCCTGGTTCGCCAAGACCGGCCTGAAGATTCTCGACGGCATCGGCAGCACCGAGATGCTCCATATTTTCGTGGGTTCGCCCGAAGCCGACGCGCGTGCGGGCTCGACCGGGCGCGCGGTGCCGGGATACGTTGCCGAAGTGCACGACAACGACGGCCGCCCCGTACGCAACGGCACCGTCGGGCGGCTCGCGGTGAAGGGCCCCACCGGCTGCAAATATCTCGACGACGACCGACAGGGCACGTACGTGCAGGGCGGCTGGAACTATCCCGGCGATGCGTACCGAAGGGACGACGATGGATACCTGTGGTACGTCGCGCGTACCGACGACATGATCGTCTCAGCCGGCTACAACATTTCGGGACCCGAGGTCGAAGAAGCGCTCATCGCGCACGCCGGGGTGAAGGAAGTGGCGGTCGTCGCAAAACCGAACCCCGAAAAACAAACCAACGAGGTAAAGGCGTTCGTCGTCCTCGCTGACGCCGCCACCGCCGGCGACGCAAAAGCCGACGAGCTACGGGAATTCTGCAAAGCGCGGATCGCCCCGTTCAAGGCTCCGCGCGAGATCGAGTTCGTCACCGAACTTCCGCGCACCGAAACCGGTAAAGTCCAGCGCTACAAGTTACGCAGCACGACGTAACCTACGCTGGAGCCAACCGCACCCATGCCGAAACCGGGAGAGAACCCGTCGCCGCCATGGTTGGCTTGGGCGTTCTTGGCCGGCGTGTTTTTAACGCTGCTCGCCGTTCATTTGACAATCGGGCGACTTCTGCTGACCGGCGACGAGCTGCAATACACGTATCAAGGACTGGGTCTCTTCACCAATCATAACTTCTATCCGTCGGCCGAGACGTGGAAAGCATTTTGTAAGGCCAACGAACTGGTTATGCCGCTTTCGTGGCGGCCAACCAGCGAATTTCACACGCTATCCTTAAGTCTGGCGTACGGGATGCTGCTGCGCAATCGCGGCCTCGAAGCAGCTCGATGGTTGAATTTCGTCGTCGCCCGTGCGGGGGCCGGGGTGCTGCTGTTTTTGCTCGAAAAGCAAGTCCCCAACGCCGCGAAGAAGCCGTTGAGCATCTATCTTGCAATCGCGCCGACGGCCTTTTCTCTTCCATTCATCGCCTACGTAAAATTGCTCTATCCCGAGATGCTGCTGCTTCTCGTCGTAAGCGCTGCGCTCTATTCCCTTAGGCTCGGGCATCGGTACGGCACTTTGGCGCTAATCGTCCTGCTCCCATTCGTGTACATTCGGGCGTTGCCGCTAGCGATGGCGTTTTTTATCATTTTACTGCTGCAAAACCTGGAAGGAAACCGCGGATCCCAAGGGCCTCATCGGCCTGTCCGCGCTATACGCCGTCGGCCTGGGCGCCTTCGCGCTCTATCAGTACCGGGTAACCGGTTCTATCGCGGGTGGGGTGTTTTCGGTCTATGGGCCGTCGCTGACCATGCTGCCGGAACGGTTGGGAATGCACCTGTTCGGCGTTCGTCACGGCCTGATCGCGTATTCGCCGCTGTACCTAGCTGGATTTGCCGGACTGATCCTTGGATCGATCCGCGGCAACAAAACCTGCGTTTACTCTTCGATCCTCTTAGGATCGTATGTCGCAACGTTTATTTGGTCGGAGGCGGGTGAAGCCTGGGCTGCGCGCTTTTGGGTTGCCGGGCTACCGTTCCTGGCGGTGGGACTATGCTACTGGTTCGTCAGCTGCCGGCTCGCGACGTCGTATGCGTTCGCATTTTTGCTCGCGACGATCACCGTAGGAAACACGATACTGTTTATAGCGCAGCCGTTGTGGTTCTTAGAGAGCCGGCGTACGTCCGTGTCATATTCGATTCTTTCGCACATCCTGCCGATAAATGCCGCGCTCTTTCTACCGGTAGACGTTACCGCGGCTGGGATCCCTCCTTACACGCAGACGATCCCATATCTGCTCGGGCTTGCATTCGCACTGCTGGCGTTACTGGTGATTTGCACCGGGGCGCGAAGCGTCCGACTGCGGCAAGCGGCAGGCATTGGGGGCGTAGCGCTACTGTTGGCCGCGGCGTGGTTTTGTTCGGTCCGCCCCGTATCCCGGGGTGCGTACGCCGTCTCCGCTACAAACACCGGAGGTGTCGACATTCATCTAGCGAGTCGAAACGTATCGGCGATGGCCGTGCAGTTTGATGATAAGCTGGCGCTGATTTGGTCGGAAGCCGATTATCCGAGGGAATTCCGTATAGAATGCCTGAGCGGGTCTCGCATCGTCAATGAAAGTTTGCAGCCGAGCCGGCCCCTCGTGACCCTTCCCGACTGCCGGGGGGCGAGGGACATCGTGATTGAAGGGGGGTCGAAGGGTGCTGGGATGCACTTCTTGCGCAACCCGGGAACGATCACGCTGCTCGAGCGCACCCCGTTCCGCTAGCCGAGAAAGCCGGACGCGGCTTACGGTAGGATGGCGGTGGCCTCGATCTCGACTCGCGCACCTTCCTCGAGCAGATCGACGACCTGTACCAGCGCCATCGCCGGATAGTGCTCGCCGAAGATCTCGCGATATCCCCGACCCAGTTCACGCAGGGCGGCGCGGTATTCGTTTTTGTCCACGACATACCACGTCAGACGCACGAGATGCTCCGGGCCGCCGCGGGCGGCGCGCAAGACCGCGGCCACGTTGCGCAGTGCCTGCAGGGCCTGTTCGATAAATTCGCCCGACACCAGCGCGTTGCGCTCGTCCCAGCCGATCTGTCCGGAGATGGCGAGAAACCGGCCCCGCGCGAGCACGCCGTTGGCGTACCCGCTCGGGCGCGGCCACTCCTGGGGATGAATTGTTTCACTCATGCGTAGTCTCCCGCGCTCGTGCGATCGAGGCCGGCGTGTAGTCCGAGTTTTTGAAAGATGGCCGTCGCGGCGGTCGCGACGATAAGGTTTACGAAGAGTGCGTATAGCGCGATGAAGCCGGTAACGGCATTCCCGAACAGGTGAAGGGTGAAATTCGATCCGAACCCGCCGGAGTAGGCCATAGCACAGCTTGCGATCAGACCGGCCGCCCAGCCGGCTAACAAGGCTCGCGGATGAAACCGGCGCGTCCACAAGCCCAGAACGAAGGCCGGAAAAATCTGCAGCATCAGCGCACCCCCGAGGAGCTGAAAGTCGATCGCATACGGCACCGGCAGGAAAAAGATGACCAGCAGCGCGCCGGCGCACATCGCGATCGTCAACAGCCTTGCCACCCGCGTCTCGACCGGCGCCCGCTCGGCGGAGAACTCGCGGAAAACGTTGCTCGCAAAGAGATTCGCGGCGCCGATGCACATGATGGCCGCCGGTACGAGCGCGCCGATCACGACCGCCGCCCCGGCGACGCCGGCGAACCAGTCGGGGAAAAAGCGCGCGAAGAGCAGCGGCACGACGCTGCTGCTTTCCTGCGGCCCGACCTTGATCCCGGCCGCAAGGGCGCAATAGCCGAGTAGCGCGAGCAGGCCCAGCAGCAGCGAGTACACGGGCAGCAGTGCGGCGTTGCGGCGGATGACGTCTTTACTCCGGGCGGCCAGCACGCTGGTAATCGAATGCGGATAGATGAACAGCGAGAGCGCCGAACCGAACGCCATCGTCGCGTACGTAAAGTACTGCGGCTGCGCGAGAAAGATCGAAGCCGGTTTCGGACGCGCGGCCAGGACTGCCGCCGAGGCGGCGAAGACGTGCGCCCAGCCACCGAGTTTTCCGGGAATGACGAGGATGGCCGCAATAACCGTCACGTAGATGAGTGCATCCTTGACGAAGGCAATCAGCGCGGGCGCGCGCAGCCCGCTCGTGTACGTGTAGGCGGCGAGCAGCGCGAACGCGACGGTGAGCGCCGGCAGGCCATCGTGCGCCGCAAACAGACCACCGAACTGCGCGAACACGACCTTCATGCCGACGAGCTGCAGCGCAATGTACGGCATCGCCGCCGCCACACCGGTTACGGCAACCGCGATCTCGAGAGCGCGGTCGCCGTAACGGTCGCGCACGAAGTCGGCCGTCGTGACGTAGCCGCGCTTGCGGGCGATTCCCCAAAAGCGCACCAGCACGATCAGCGCGATGGGGTAGGCAATCGTGGCGTAAGGAACCGCAAAGAACGCCAGCGCTCCCACGCCATAAATCAGAGCCGGAACGGCAACGAACGTGTACGCCGTGTAGAGATCGCCGCCCAGCAGAAACCACGACACGACCGTGCCGAAGCGGCGTCCGCCCAACGCCCATTCCTCGATGCTCGTGAGATTCGCGCGGCCCCAACGCGCCGCCAGAAAGCCAACGATCGTTACGGCGGCGACCAGCGTGACGAGCACGATGGATCCGCTAGACATCGTCTCGTTCCCGCGTCAGGTACACCACCAGCCCAAGCAGCGCCGACGTGACGATCACCCAGGCGAGCTGATACCAGTAAAAAAACGGGAGGCCGAAGAGCGCCGGCTCCGCGCGATTGTAGATCCACGGGAGCAGCGTGCCCGCGAACGGCAGAATCAGAAGCGCGTACCAGGCACGCGGGCTTTTCATAGCGCTTCCCGACGTTTTGCGACGGTGAAAGAGCTACCTTTCCAACCGCAACGTCCGTTCGGCCCAAATCTCGACGATCGAGAACCCGCCGAGGAGACTCGCGAGCACCATTCCGCCGATGCCCAGCGGGTCGAGGAGTCCGCAAGCCGCGAGCGCGCGATTGCGGCGCAGTTTGCGGGGGCAGGAGGGGCCGCCCCCCCGCGTAGCTAACGTGCGGCTCCATTGCTCTGACTTCCGTCGACGAAAGGGCGTTGCAATGTCGGTTACCCAGCCTCCCACGGATGCCCCATTTGGTCTTCAACCGAACGTCGCTGCGGGTCTGGCGTATTTGCTAGGCATCGTAGGTGGAATCGTGATGCTGGTTGGGGGTGGGACCAACAAGTTTGTGAAGTGGTCGGCCGCACAATCGATCGTTTTGTGGGCGGTGTACTTCATCATCTGGTTCGTGTTCTCGTTTGCGATTGCAATCGTGCACGTCTTGGTGCTGCTTTTTCCGGTCCTCTGGATCGTCGGGCTCGTATGGATCGGCCTTTGGATCTGGACCTTCGTTACCGGGTTCCAAGGTAAAGAAGTGCGCGTTCCAGTGATTGCCGGACTCACCGAAAGCGTCTTCAAGTCGATGCTCTAAGGATCCGTCCTTAGGGGGACCAGGCGCGCGTAGCGTCATTTCCGGACTGTACCTGCGAATGCCAGACGTTCGCGGGGATGGTCGTTCCGGTGACCGCGTTCTCGAACAGTACGTCGATGAGGGTTCCGGGCGCGCTACCGGTTGGTGCCGCGCCGCCGTCGTCTCCAACGCGACCGGGGCCGGCCAGAGCCTCGAGCGATTCATCAGCTTGTCCGGCGAGCACGGCATATGGCCCAACCCGCAGCGTGCGAAACGTTACGCGCGCCGTCCGTGAAGCCAGCACGCCGCCGCCGGTCGTGGTCGACTCCGCTGCGATCGTCGCCGTGATCCGCCCTTCGTCGACGGCGTCGTTCCCTTGCTCGTAGATCGTGCAGGCTGCGCTGGGGCATGGCGACGCTTCGCCCGAGCCGCCGGCGTCAAATGAGACCGTTGCGATTCCTTCGAGCGCGCAGCCGTGCCGCGCGCGCAGCCGGCATGCCGGCGACGGCGACGGCGGCACGGGTTTGGGGTCGCGCGGATCGCCGCCCACCGCGATCGCGCGGGCAATTGCCTCGCGCGCCGACGTCGTGGACGCCAGGATTTGATCGTGGACGGCCGCCAGGGCCTGCCGGCGCAGGGCCGTCTGTGCTAACGCGTGGACCCCGTGCACGATGGTTTCGGTCAGCGCGGCGAGGAGCATCAGAACGAAGAGCGTGCGAAGCAGCACGGCGTCGGACGGTTATGGAGCGCCGGTGGGCGCCGGGACCAGCCCCGGCGCGCGCAGCACCGTGCCCGGAAGCGGCGCGCGGTCGCTCAACGTCGCCGTAAGCGTTGCGCGCCCACCCGCCCGGGCCAAGTTCACCGCGGTAATTGCGACGCGGATCGCGCCGTGCGGCAAAGCTGACGTCGCGATCGAGAGCTCGGCCGGCAGCGGCGATCCGGCCGGCATCGGCAGCGTGGTCGCGACGGTCACTGGGACGATGCTGGCCCCTTGATATTTGAGCACGTCGAGGGCGACCAGCATTTCACGTTGGGCCGCGGATTGGAGCGCGTCGCGAGTTGGGTCGCTTCCGGCCGCGTGCGTCGCCGCGATGGCGGCACCGAGTGCCGCGCCGGCGACGAGGGAAGCGATGGCTATCGCGATCGCCGTTTCGATGAGGCTGCTTCCGCGTTGTTCTGGGTGCTCCACGTAACGCGAAGTGCCCCATCGGGCGCGGTTACGAGTCGCGGTGGCGCCCGGCGCAGGATGGGACGTTCGAAGACGTACGTCACGACCGCGGCCTGCGCAATCGTCGTCAAGAACGCGATCTGCGTGTACTGGATCTGCCACGCCGGGTCGTAATGCGGATCGCCGACGTAGGCGGGAACGCGCCACGCCAACAGTTCGCGCGCGATCATCTGATGATACAGATACAGGTTATATGAAATCGCCGCCAGGAATCGCAGCGGCGGGTTGTCGAGCAGGAGTTGCCACCGTGGCGGACTGGCCAAGAATCCCAGCGCGACCACGGCAAACGCCGCGCCCAGCAGCGGCCGGCCGTCGATTTGCCAGACGCCCGCCCACTGGTTCGCGAATCGGTATCCGTAGAGGCTTTGCAGCAGTCCGACGAGCAGCGCGACCCCGGCGACGGCGGCAACCGGTGCGGCAAATCGCCAGGCGGAGGCGCGCCAGCGCTCGCCAAAGCGCGTGAACACGTACGCCGCGATCATGCCGAACGCGAAGATGTCCAGATAGCCGGGCAGGTTCTCTTCGTAGGTCGCGAAGAGCGTGGAGTAACAGCAGTGCGCCATCCACGCGCGCCACGCCCACGCGATCGCGATCATGCCGCCGGCAGTGAGCCACGGACGGCGCTTAAAGCACCACCAGATCGCCGGAAAGACGCAGTAGAACTCTACCTCGACGGCAAGCGTCCAGAGAACGCCGGTGATCGTGCCGTACCGCTGCGGAAACCAGGTGTGCACGAACAACAGATGCGAAACGACGTCGGGGAGAGTCGCCGCGCCGGGTTGTTTCTGCGCGTAGCCCACCGCATATGTCGCGACGATGCAGAGCACGTACGAAGGAACGATCTTGGTGAACCGCCGCCACGCAAAGTGCCCCCACGTGGGTGCGGGCCTACTGGCCAGGGCGGCGCGCACGAACGGATACGCGATCACGAAGCCACTCAGAAAAAAGAACAGGTGAACGCCGACGAAGCCGGTCTCGGGAACGAACTGGAGCCAGGCCGCCGGCGCCGGCAGAAACGAGATCTCCCAAACGTGATACCACAGCACGAGCAGCACGGCGATTCCCCGCAGCCCGTCCAAAACGCCGAGACGCCCGCCCTGATGGACCGAGCCGCTTGCCGCCATGCGCGCGAAATACGTCCGGCGCTACCCCGGGACCTTGACAAGCGCGGGGGCCTATGATTTCCATGGCGGTCACGATGTCAAATCGCTCGCACCGACGCATATTCGTACGGCTATCGCCGCCCGACGGGCCGGTGCAGGTGTAGTGTTTGCCCGCTGAAACGAACGAGCAGCAGCGACGCGAGCCCCCGCCGGACCGGCGGGGGCTCGTTCTCCTAGGTGACGTCGCAGGAGCGCAAAACTATTCGGTGCTGTTCGGCCTCACGCCGGATTTGCATGCAGTGTTTCCGGCGTTAGGTGCGCGCGAACTCGGCTGGGTCCACGTACCGATGCTGCACTCTGCCCGCGATCAGGTTTTGCTGCGCGGTGAAGCTGGGCCCAAACTCTCGGCGGCCGGTTCCCCGAGCTGCGGCGTCGAGCGGGGGAGCGGCATCCCGGCCGAACCAGCGCCGGCGCATCCCGCAAGAGCGATCGTAACGACCCATACCAACAAGCGAGCAAGCCGGCGCATGCGAGCTTCTCCCAGTTTTGGCGGCGGTCGCGGCGAACCTGGGCCTTCGGCGCGAGCCCGGGCGAGCCCGGCGGATGGAGCCGCCCTCGCGTCGGCGTCGCGTCGCGTCGTTGACGCAGCAAAGTCCCCTTGATATACTGCCGTAGTTCAGGGACGCCCAGGTCCCGCCTCAAAGATCGCGAGCGGTTCTTGGGGTAGGACGCGTTTGCGCGTCGGTCCGAAGCATTTATTGGCGAGGAGTTTCATTGCCGACCATCAACCAGCTGGTTCGCCGGGGACGCGAGAAGACCGAGAAAAAGGTCAAGACGCGTGCGTTCCGGGTGATCTTGACCGGCCCGAAGCCGGGGCACCCCGACTTGCCGACCCGCTCCTTTGAGGTGCAGGGTAACCCGCAGCGCCGCGGCGTCTGCACGCAAGTCAAGACGGTCACGCCTAAGAAGCCCAACTCCGCGCTTCGTAAAGTTGCCCGCGTTCGGCTGACCAACGGTGAAGAGGTCACGGCCTACATCCCCGGCATCGGGCACAACCTGCAGGAACACTCGGTCGTGCTCGTCCGCGGCGGCCGCGTTAAAGATCTTCCCGGCGTACGCTACCACATCATCCGCGGCACGCTCGACACGGCGGGCGCCGCCAACCGCAAACAGGGCCGCTCGAAGTACGGCGCCAAGCGAGATAAGAAGAAGTAATGCCACGTAAAGGTCCGGCCCCCAAACGGCAGATTTTGGCCGATGGGAAGTTCAACTCAAAAGTGCTCGCGCGCTTCATCAACAAGGTGATGCTGTGCGGAAAGAAATCCACGGCGGAGAACATCACGTACGCCGCGCTTGAGATCATCGCGGAGAAAACCGGCCGCGATCCGATGGATATTTTCTCGCTGGCGCTCTCCAACGCCATGCCCATGGTTGAAGTACGGCCGCGACGCGTCGGCGGTGCGACCTACCAGGTGCCGATGGAAGTCCGCCCGGATCGCCGCCAGGCGATGGCCATGCGCTGGCTGATCGGTTACGCGCGCGCCCGCGCCGGCCGGTCCATGGAGGAGAAGCTGGCCAACGAACTGCTCGACGCATCGAACAACACCGGCGCCACGATCAAAAAGCGCGAAGATACGCACAAGATGGCCGAAGCCAACAAAGCCTTCGCCCACTACCGCTGGTAATGACTTAAGACCGTAACCATGGCTGCAAGGGAATATCCGCTCGAGCGAACGAGAAATATTGGCATTGCCGCGCACATCGATGCCGGCAAGACGACCTGTACCGAACGCATTCTGTTCTACACCGGCCGCGTGCATAAAATCGGCGAAGTGCACGACGGCGCGGCTACCATGGACTGGATGGTTCAAGAGCAGGAGCGCGGCATTACGATCACGTCGGCGGCGACCGCCACCACGTGGCGCGACACGCGCATTAACATTATCGATACGCCTGGCCACGTTGACTTTACCGTCGAAGTCGAACGTTCGTTGCGCGTGCTGGACGGACTGGTAGCGCTATTCGATTCGGTCGCGGCCGTGCAGCCGCAATCCGAGACGGTCTGGCGCCAGGCGAACAAATACAAAGTGCCGCGCATCATCTTCGTCAACAAGATGGACCGGATGGGCGCGGATTTCTTCAACGTCGTCGACAAGATTCGCGAACGTTTGGGCGGTCGCGCCGTGCCGATTCAGGTGCCGATCGGCGCCGAAGACAACTTTAAGGGTGTCGTGGACCTGTTCACGATGAAGAAGATCGTGTACTCCGACGACGCCGGTTCGACGATGGCCCTGGAGGAGGTCGAAGGCGACCTGCGCGAGCTTGCGATGCAGTGGCGCCGGGCGCTGGTCGAAGCGATCGCCGAGCAAGACGATGAGTTGCTGGAGATGTTCTTCGACGGTAAGGAACTGCCGATCGATCGCATGAAGGCGGCGCTGCGCCGCGCGACCATCGAGGGCACGGTGCTTCCGATGCTGTGCGGTTCGGCATTTAAGAACAAGGGCATCCAGCCGCTGCTCGATGCGGTCGTCGACTACATGCCATCGCCGATCGACGCCAAGCGAATCGTCGGCAAGGATCCCAAAACCGGCGATGAGATGGTTCGCCAGCCCGACGACGCGGAGCCGTTCTGCGCGCTCGCGTTCAAGATCGCAACCGATCCGTACGGAAATCTTACGTATTTCCGGGTCTATTCGGGCATCCTGAACAAGGGCAGCTACGTGCTCAACTCACGCAGCGGGCGCAAAGAGCGCATCGGCCGGATTCTCCGCATGCACGCCAACCATCGCGAAGACATCGATGCGATCGGCGCGGGCGACATCGCCGCCGCCGTCGGCCTCTCCGATACGCGCACCGGGGACACCCTCTGCGACGAGAAGTCGCCGATCACGCTGGAATCCATCACCTTTCCGGAGCCGGTCATCTCGCAAGCCATCGAGCCGAAGACCAAAGGCGATCAGGACAAGCTTGGCACGGCGCTCACGCGCCTCGCGCAAGAGGATCCGACGTTCCGGATGCGCACCGACGAAGAGACCCAGCAAACGATCATCGCCGGCATGGGCGAGCTGCACCTCGAGATCATTCTCGATCGCTTGCGGCGCGAGTTCAAGGTCGAGGCGAACGTCGGTAAGCCGCAAGTGGCCTACAAAGAAGCCATCACCAAGACGGTCGAAAAGCAGGGCAAGTTCGTGCGCCAGTCGGGCGGCAAAGGCCAGTACGGCGATATCTGGCTCAAGGTCGAACCGCAGGAGCCCGGCACGGGCTTCGTCTTCGAGTGGAAGATCGTCGGCGGCCGGGTTCCTAAGGAGTACTCCAAGGCCGTGCAAGAGGGCATCAAGGAATCGTCGCAGAGCGGCGTGCTGGCGGGTTATCCGGTGCTGGACTTCAAGGTCACGGCGTTTGACGGTTCGTACCACGACGTCGACTCGTCCGAGATGGCCTTCAAGATTGCCGCGTCCATGGGCTGGAAAGAGGCCAACCGGACGGCCGGTCCGATTCTGCTCGAACCGATTATGAAAGTGGAAGTGACCACGCCCAAGGATTACATGGGCGGGATCACGGGCGATCTCATTCGCCGCCGCGGCGTGATTCAAGGAACGGAAGAAGCGCCGGGCGGGGCTCAGGTGATCACGGCCAACGTTCCGCTCTCCGAGATGTTCGGGTACGCCACCGACATGCGCTCAGCCACCCAGGGCCGCGCCACGTACACGATGGAGTTCTCGCACTACGAAAAGGCGCCTAAGTCGGTCGAAGAAGAAATCGTCGCCAAGGCGTCGGGCAAGAAGCCGGCTCACGCCTAGCGCCCGCGGGCCGCGCTCGACCGAGCCCTTAACGAGGCGGCGCCGTTGACAGAATCCGTGCCGGCTTGATATATTCCCAAGGTCACGGCGCCCTCTTCTTGGGGGCGTTTGCAACGTAAACGGCGAAACGCGGTACTGAACGCCAGGGTCCGAGGACCGGGGCATCAGGGCTCGCGTCCGCCTGTCTCTCTGTCAACTCGCGTCAAGCGTAAGGAAGAAAATGGCCAAGGCAAAGTTCGAGCGCAATAAGCCGCACGTCAACATCGGCACGACGGGTCACGTCGACCACGGTAAGACGACGCTGACCGCGGCGATCACGCACTGCCTCTCGACGGAAGGTCTCGCGCAGGCGCGCGGCGTCGACGAGATCGACAACGCGCCCGAAGAGAAAGAGCGCGGCATTACGATCGCGATCTCGCACCAAGAGTACGAGACCAAGAAGCGCCACTACGCTCATGTGGACTGTCCCGGCCACGCCGACTACATCAAGAACATGATCACCGGCGCGGCTCAGATGGACGGCGCGATCCTGGTCGTGGCCGCGACCGACGGTCCGATGCCGCAGACGCGCGAGCACATTCTGCTCATGCGCCAGGTCGGCGTGCCCCGCATCGTCGTGTTCCTCAACAAGGTCGATCTGGTCGAGGACGAAGAGTTGCTCGAGCTGGTCGAGATGGAGGTCCGCGAGCTGCTGAGCAAATACGAGTTTGACGGCGACAACACGCCGATCATCCGCGGCTCGGCGCTCAAGGCGCTTAACTCGGACGGCAAGCGCGGCTCGCCGGATACCGATCCCATCTTTGCGTTGATGGACACCGTCGACGAGTTCATCCCCGAACCGGTGCGTCAAATCGACAAACCGTTCCTCATGCCGGTCGAAGACGTCTTCACGATCACCGGACGCGGCACGGTCGGCACCGGCCGCGTCGAACGCGGTCAAGTCAAGGTCGGCGAGGAAGTCGAGATCGTCGGCCTCAAGGAAGAGACGAAGAAGACCGTGGTTACCGGCATCGAGATGTTCCGCAAGCTGCTCGATTCGGGCATCGCCGGCGACAACATCGGCGTGCTGCTGCGCGGCGTGGACCGTAATGAGATCGAGCGCGGTCAGGTGCTTGCGAAGCCGGGATCGGTGAAACCGCACAAGAAATTCAAAGCCGAGGTCTACGTCCTCTCGAAGGACGAAGGCGGCCGGCACACGCCGTTCTTCGGAAACTATCGTCCGCAGTTCTACTTCCGCACTACCGACGTGACCGGAACGATTAAGCTGCCCGAAGGCGTCGAAATGGTCATGCCCGGCGACAACGTCCAGATGGACGTCGAGCTTCACACGCCGATCGCGTGTGAAGAGGGTCTGCGTTTCGCCATCCGCGAAGGCGGTCGCACCGTCGGCGCCGGCGTCGTCACCAGCGTCTCGGAGTAAGATTCAAAAGAGCACTGCAGGAGTCCGGTGATCCGGAGCCTTCCACCGGGTCGCCGGACTTCCGCCACAGCAAGCGTCCGTTGAAAACTTAAAAGCCCCCAGTAAAGAAAAGAAACGATGTCAAAACAAAAGATTCGCATTCGCCTGAAGGCCTACGATCATCGGGTCCTCGATCAGTCGGCCGAGCGCATCGTCGAGACGGCGAAGCGCACGGGCGCGTTCGTGAGCGGCCCCGTTCCGCTGCCGACCGAGATCAATCGCTTTTGCGTGCAGCGCTCCACCAACAACGACAAGAAATCGCGCGAGCACTTCGAGATGCGGACGCACAAGCGCCTCATCGACATTCTTCAAGCGTCGCCGAAGACGATGGATGCGCTGATGCATCTCGACTTGCCGGCCGGCGTCGACATCGAACTCAAGGCCTAGCAGGTTGCGAGCCCGTTTTGGAGACCCTCGGGGTCCCACGCTCCTTCGCCGTTTCGGCGCGGCGAGCGCCGGACGGGTAATCCGCTTCTCGATTGTGAATGGTCTCCTCACAAGTACCGTTATTCTTTTTGGGAGGCTTTCGTATGGAGGGCAAAACCGGGTTTATCGGGACCATGATCGCATTAGCGACCATCGCGTTCGGCCTGCTTGCGGCGGGAGCTTGGAATAAGTTCATCAGCGACCTGATCGCGATCTTCTTGAAGCCCGGCAGCGGCGTCATCGCCGAGCTGATCTACGCCGTGCTCGTAACGATCATCGCCATCGTCGTGGTTACGTCCCTCGCGAAGCTCCAAAAGGACGACGGCGCGCCGAAGGTGTAAAATCCCGGCGGCTTAGCCGTCGGCAGCGTCGCCTTTCTTGGGCGGCTTGCCGGAACGGATCTTAAAGGCAAGCTCCGGCCGGTGCTGCATCGGCGGGTAGACGTGCGCGCGCACTTCGAGCCCTTTCGTTTCGAGGCCCAGTCTGAAGGCGGCCTGTTGAATGCCGTGCAGGATTCTGGCGCTGAGCTGTCCGTCGGCGACGCCCAGATCCATCAAGCTGTGCACGTGCTTTTTGCACAGCAGCGTCGCGCGGACTTCCGGCGCCGTACGCGCCGATTCGTCGGCCTCGTCGACGGGGTCGTGGAAGACCACGACGTGGGAATCCTGGTAGATGACCTCGTTGTCGCCGACGATCTTGTCCCACGGCTTTTCGTCCTTGGGCCAGTCCGGCGGACCGCCCAATATATCGCTGGGTGTGACGACCGGTTTGGTGACTCTGCCTTCGGCCATGCCTGCGAGCTCCTTGGGTGCGCAAATGCTACAGCGTTTGCCCTTGTACCGCTGCCGAGAATCTCCTTTTGAAGGACGCGAAACGCCGGGACGCAAACCTTGCCTCGTTACAAAACGCCGGTCGTCGGAGCAGCGAACATGACACAGTGGGTTTCGGAACTGATCAGCGGCCCCGAGCAACGCATTTGGGAAAAGCCGGATCCGGATCACACGTTTCGCGGACGGCTTGACGGCACGCGCGCGCGGGCCGATGAGGTCGTCTACGAAGACGAAGACGTCTACGCGTTTCGCCACAACATCGACGCGAGCAAGGCGGAGTGGTGGGAGATCCACGTCGTGATCATCCCGAAGAAGTGGGTCCCGACGATTCTCGACCTCGGCCTGGGTGACGCGACGATCTGGAACCGGCTCATCGCCGGCATTCAGAAGGTCGCGCTCAAGATGGGCCTCTACGAAAAGGGCTTCATGATTCGCCTGGGCGTGTTGCCGCCGTACCAGCACACCGAGCACGTGCACATTCATATTCTTTCCGGCAGGCACACATCGCCGCATGTTGACGGCCCCTTGCCGGATGTCAGCTGACTCGCGCCCACCGCCGGCCCCCGTAACTCGCCCGTCCCTCCTCGGCATCGCCGTGGCGTTCGCGGCAATCTCCTCGACGTCGTTCGGCGGGGGCCAAAAGGCGAGTATTCGCCAGCAGGTCGTTTCGCGCGGCTGGATGGATCACGAAGTCTTCATGGACGGGCTGGAACTGGCGCAAGTTCTGCCCGGTCCGAATATTCTCAATCTTGCGATCTATTGCGGCCAAAAAGTCCGCGGAATGCCGGGGGCCGCGGCCGCGTTTTTGGGCGCGAGCATTCCCCCGCTCGCAATCATTCTGATCGCCGGGGCGCTCTACTTCAAGTTCGCGTCCAACCCCTACGTGCACGGCGCTTTGCGCGGCTGCGCGGTCGGCGCCCTCGGGCTCACCCTGGGCAACGCTCTCGAACTCAGCTGGGACGAGCGTAGCGACTGGGTGCGGATCCTCTTGCTGATCGTCACGGGCATCGTCGTTTCGGCCTTTAAGATGCCGCTGCTCCTCGTGCTCGTGATCTTTGGCGGTATCGGCATCGTTCACGAGTACCGGCGTTGGCGCCTCGAAACCGGGGCGCGCGAATGAACCCGGCGTTCGGAACCGCGCTCCACGTTCTGTGGACCTTCGCGCAGTTGTCGGTGCTCGGGTTCGGGGGCGGCAAAGGCATCATTCCGCAGATGCATCGCGACGTCGTGGTCAACTACCACTGGGTCACGTCCGAGCAGTTCACGCAGTTTTACACGATCGGCAAGCTCGTTCCCGGGCCGACGACGATCTTCGCCGCGCTGATCGGCTACTCGGCGATCCCCGCCTACCCGATGGTGGGGGCCGCGGTCGCGACCGTCGGTATGTTCGTCCCGTCGAGCGTCATCATGATTGTGGTCGACGTCGTCTGGGAGCGGTTCTACGCGTCCCCGTGGCGGGCCATCATCTCGCACGGTTTCGCGCCGGCGATCGTCGGTCTGGTGTGGTCGAGCGTCTGGACCATCAGTCGCGGCACGCCGGCCGGCATCGTGCCGTATGCCGTCACGGGCATCGTTGCAGTGCTCATGCTGCGCACCAAGCTGAGCGCGCCGCTTTTGATTCTGATCTCGGGCGTTGTGGGGATATTCGCCCTGCGTTAGCGAACGACGGCCCATGCCAATCGAACTGCACGAAACCCGCACGCGAGCGTTCCACGGCACGAAACGCCGCATTTACCATCTCCTGGAAGAGATGGGAACGTCGGGCGATCAGATTTGGCCGTTTGCCTCACAGCCCTTCATGCGTTCGCCGGGGCCGCTCATTCCCGGAAGGACCGAAGAATGGCACCTCGGCATGCATAGCGTACTGGAGGAGGCCGCTCCCGAGGAGCGGATCGTCTGGCGCATTCAAAACGACGGCATCGACGGCACGCACGGATTCCATCTTTCGAGCGAAGGCAAGGAGACGGCGCTCCTCTATCGCGTGGACGCGATGCTGTCGGACACCGATGGGCGCTTGCTCTGGCGACGCTTCGAGGATCAGTTCGAGCGCTCGACGGAAGCGCTCTTCGACAAGCTCGCGCGCGTCCTGAAACGCTGACCGCTGCTGCGCGTTTCTAGCAGATCATGAGACAACGACGGTTAGGCAAGAACGGTCCGCTCGTTTCGGCGACGGGTTTGGGCTGCATGGGTATGTCGGAGTTCTACGGCGCGCGCGACGAAGCCGAGTCGCTGCGGACGATTCGTCGTGCCCTCGAACTCGGCGTTACGATGCTCGACACCGCCGACATCTACGGACACGGCGATAACGAGCTCCTGGTCGGCAAAGCGATCGCGGGTCGCCGCGACGGCGCGTTCCTGGCAACGAAATTCGGGATCGTCCGCGACCCGAGCGATCCCGCAGGTCGCGCGATCAACGGACGGCCCGACTACGTGAAATTAGCGTGCGAGGCATCGCTGCGCCGTTTGGGCGTCGACCACATCGATCTCTACTATCAGCACCGCGTGGATCTGGGCGTGCCGATCGAAGAAACGGTCGGCGCGATGGCCGACCTCGTAGGCGCGGGCAAAGTGCGGTATATCGGACTTTCCGAGGCAAGTGCCGACACGCTGCGCCGGGCGCACCGGGCGCACCCGGTAACCGCGGTGCAAAACGAATGGTCGCTATGGTCGCGCGATCTCGAAGCAAACGGTCAGTTGATGGCCGCCCGCGAGTGTGGTGCCGGTGTCGTCGCGTACAGCCCGCTGGGGCGCGGCTTTCTCACCGGTGCAATCGAGAATCCCAGCGACTTTGCGCCCGACGATTTTCGCCGCAGCGCGCCGCGCTTCGTCGGCGAGAACTTCGAAAAGAACCTCGAGCTCGTTCGTCAAGTCGCGACGATCGCGGCCGGCAAAGGCTGCGCTTCGTCGCAGGTGGCGCTGGCCTGGCTGCTCGCGCAAGGCGACGACGTCGTTCCCATTCCGGGCACCAAGCGGAGAACGTACCTCGAGGAAAACGTCGCAGCGCTTGAGATCGAGCTTTCGACCGAGGAACTCGCCTTGCTCGACGCGATCTTCCCGCCGGGAGCCGCCAGCGGCCCACGCTACCCCGACATGAGTTTCGTGAATCGGTGACCACGACGACGGGTTCCAAGGCGGCGCCGCCCGATCCGGTTGATTTTCTCGACGTTACGAGTCTGCTTTCCGACGAAGAGCGGATGATTCGCGACACCGTGCGAGCCTTCGTGCGCGCGCGGGTGCTGCCGAACGTCGCCGATTGGTTCGAGGAGGGGACGCTGCCGCGCGAGCTCGGACGCGAACTCGGCGACCTCGGCTTGCTCGGGATGCATCTCCAGGGCTATGGCTGCCCCGGCGCGAGCGCGGTCGCCTACGGGATTGCCTGCATGGAACTCGAGGCGGGTGACGCCGGCGTGCGCAGCTTCGCGTCGGTGCAAGGCTCGCTCGCGATGTACGCCATCTCGCGCTGGGGAGACGATGCGCAGAAGCGGGCCTGGCTTCCGCGAATGGCGCGCGGCGAAGCGATCGGCTGTTTCGGGCTAACCGAGCCGGATTTTGGCAGTAATCCGAGCGGAATGCGGACGTCGGCGCGGCGCGACGGCAGCGACTGGGTGCTCAACGGCACCAAAATGTGGATTACCAATGGCTCGATATCCGCGGTGGCGATCGTCTGGGCGCAGACCGACGACGGGATTCGCGGCTTCGTCGTGCCGACGGACGCCAGGGGCTTCGCGGCATCGAACATCCACCGCAAGCTCTCGCTGCGCGCATCGGTGACCAGCGAGCTGGTTTTGCAGGACTGCCGGCTGCCCGCCGGCGCGCTGCTGCCGAAGGCACGCGGCTTGGGCGCTCCGCTTGCCTGCTTGAACGAAGCCCGTTACGGCATCATTTGGGGCGCGATGGGCGCGGCTCGCGCGTGCTACGAAACCGCGCTCGGCTATTCGAAGACGCGCGTCCAGTTCGACCGGCCAATCGGCGGCTTCCAAATGACCCAGGAAAAGCTGGTCAACATGCTGCTCGAACTCAATAAGGGTACGCTGCTCGCGCTCCACCTGGGCCGCATGAAAGATGAAGGCCGCCTTCATCCGAGCGTGGTCAGCTTCGGCAAGCTCAACAACGTGCGCGAAGCCCTGGCGATCGCCCGCGAGGCCCGCACGGTCCTCGGAGCCAACGGCGTCACCCTAGAGTACCCGGTGATTCGCCACATGAATAACCTCGAGTCGGTCCTCACGTACGAAGGCACCAGCGAAATGCACACGCTGATCGTGGGCAAGGAAGTCACCGGTTTCGACGCCTTCACGTAGCCGGGCTCGAGGCGCGATGGGGTTTGGACGCACCTGCCCTTGACGAGGGTCGCCGTCGCCTGATAAACTGCCCAGGTTGTGGTCCAGGTCGGCCGCGGCTTCGTTTCGCGCGCCGGCGGAAAAAATAGCCAATACGCCTGGGCCAGTGTTCTAGCAATCACTTACGTTTACAGGACGAGGACGTTATGAAGAACATCCTTGGCCGCAAGGTTGGGATGACGAGCGTTTTC
>JBDTDR010000189.1:0-26144 GCA_039922955.1 Candidatus Tumulicola sp. | reverse complement strand
CCCGCCGTCGCTCGGCCTGCTGACCATCAACGCGCTGACCACCGCGCAAGAATGCATCATTCCGGTTCAAGCCGAGTATTACGCGCTCGAGGGCCTCTCGCAGCTCACGAACGTGGTGCGGCGCGTGCGCGAAGCGCTCAACCCGCCGCTCCACGTTAGCGGCGTGCTGGTGACGATGTTCGACGGCCGGACCCGGCTGGCCACCGAAGTGCTCGAAGAGCTCGTAAAGTTTTTCCCCGAAGAAATGTTCAAAACGCAAATTCCGCGCAACATTCGGCTTTCCGAAGCGCCGTCGTACGGCCGGCCGGTCATTCTCTTCGACGTGAAGAGCCGCGGCGCGCAAGCCTATCTGGCCCTGGCGCGCGAAATGCTCGAGAAGCCGGTCGAAGTTCGCACATGAGCGCCCCAAAACGTGGGCTCGGCCGAGGCTTGGGTGCGTTGCTGGGCGAGTCTTCGGGCGCCGTTTCGAGCCAGCGCGAAACGTTTGCCGACGTTCCGGTCGATCGCGTAACGCCCAACCCTTTTCAACCGCGCAAAACGTTCGATCCGCTGCCGCTCGACGAACTCAAGCGTTCGATCGCGGAATACGGCGTGCTCGTGCCGATCATCGTGCGGCGCCGCGAGCAGGGCTTCGAACTGGTCGCGGGCGAGCGGCGCTGGCGGGCCTGCGCGGCCCTGCAGCTTCCGACCATTCCGGCGATCGTGCGCGCCGGCGACGACCGCGACACGCTCGAGGTTGCGATGATCGAAAACCTCCAACGCGAAAATCTCAACGCGCTCGAAGAGGCCGCCGGTTTCCAGTATCTCATCGACGAGTACGCCTTCACCCAAGATGAAGTCGCGCGCCGGCTCGGCAAGAGCCGTCCCGCGGTCGCCAACACACTGCGGCTTCTTTCGTTGCCCGACACGGTTAAGGCTATGCTCGTGGACGGGCGGATTTCAGCCGGGCACGCGCGCGCGCTGCTGGCGGCCGACCCGTCGGCTCGCGCCGGACTGGCGGAACGGACGGTCAACGAAGGTCTGACGGTCCGCGCGATCGAGCGGCTGGCCGGCGCCGTTACCACGCCGCCGGCCATAAAGGCGCCGCGGCTGCGCGGTTTGTCGCCCGAAGTGCGCGATTTCGAATCCCGGCTGCGCGAGCGTTTCGGAACGCACGTGTCGGTCGTGCTCGGCGGACGCGGCGGACGCATCGAATTCCGATTCGGCAACGATAGCGAACTGATGCGTTTGAGCGATCTGCTGCTGAGAGACGAATGACGTTCCCGATTACGCGCATCGTAACGCTGGTGATGTCGGGCGTCATCGCCTTCGCGCTGCTCTTGCCGCTGGCGATGCAAAGCCACAACGTCGTTCTCGGAATCCTCATCATCGCCATCTTTGTCGCGTATGCGGCCGCGAACGTGCTTTTATGGCTTCGGCTGAAACCGCGCCCCTAACGCGCGCCGGGCGTGCCGCGTTGCTGCACGGCATCTACCTTATCGTAAACGACGGTGCGGCCGACCCGTTGCCGGTCACCGGCGCCGCCTTACGCGCCGGCGTTCGCATCGTGCAGTACCGCGCGAAGTGCGGCATCGTGGAAGGACGGCTGCGCGACCTGCGCGCGCTTACGCGCGCGCGCCGCGCCTTGCTGATCGTCAACGACGACGCCCGCGCGGCCTTGAAATTCGACTGCGACGGCGTGCATCTCGGCCGCGGCGACGCCGGCTTTACCGACGTCGCGCGGGTGCGCGCGATGGTGGGCGACCGGCTAATCGGCCTCTCGTGCGGAACCGCGGCGGAGGCGTCCGCCGCCGCTTCGCAAGACGCCGACTACCTCGGCGTGGGGCCCGTTTACGCAACCGCATCGAAGGACGACGCCGGCGATCCGATCGGCATAGACGGCTTGCTCGGCGTCGCCGGTGCCGGGCGTCTGCCGGTAGCGGCGATCGGCGGGATCGGCGCCCTCAACGTCGGCGAGGTCGCGCGCAGCGGCGTCGCGATGGCGGCCGTTATTTCTGCGATCGGGCACGATCCGGATCCGGCCGCGGCCGCGTTGCGGCTGGTGCGCGTCTGGAACGGAAACTCGCGCCCATGATCGTCCTCTCAATCGGAACGAGCCACCCGTGGAACGTTTCCGGCGTCGGGCGCGACCTCGTCGTAGGGGCGCTGCGCGGCGCGCGGGTTTTTACCGCCATCGCCGCGGTGAGCGCCCAAGACGCCCGCGGCGTCCGCGCGCTCCACCCCATTCCGCACGACATTTTTCGCGCGCAGCTGGCCGCTTTGCCGTGGGAGGCCGCGGGTGGCGTCCGCATCGGCGCGCTCGCCGCGGTGGAGAACGTCCGCGCCGTCAGTGCGGCGCTGCGGGCCCGGCCGGCCTTGCCGGCGGTCGTCGATCCGGTCTTTTCGGCCAGCCGCGGCGGCGAACTCGCCGAACCGGCCGCCCGCCTCGCCATTCGTGACGAACTCGCGACGCTGCCAAACGTGATTCTGACGCCGAACCTCGACGAAGCGGCCGCCTTGCTCGGGTCGCATCCGATCGCGCGCGAAGCGGTCGGCGACGCAGCCGCCGCGCTGCAACTCCGGGGAGCGCTGGCGGTGCTGGTGAAGGGCGGTCACCTCACCGACGGCGACCCGATCGACGCCCTCGCGACGTCGTCCGGCGTGGAATTATTCGTCGGCCCCCGAATCGCGGGTGAGATGCATGGCACCGGTTGCACGCTGGCCATGGCCTTAGCGTGCGAGCTCGCGCGCGGTACTCCCTTGAGCGAGGCGGTGCGCGAATCGCGCACGTTCGTCCGCGCGGAGATCGCGCGGCACTAGCGCGCGATGGAAAGATCGAAAGGGCGAAGCTTTCATTTCGTACAAACGGTCGGCCCCATGACCGCCTCTGCTGATGCGAAAAAGCCGCGCGTGATGTCGGGAATGCGCCCCACCGGCGGCCTTCATCTTGGCCATTTGGTTGGAGTTCTGACGCAATGGGCGAATTTTTGCGATGCCGCCGACGCCTACTTTGAAATCGCCGACCTGCACGCGTATACGACGGAGTTCGCCGATCCCGACAAGATTCGCGAGTCGCGCAACGAGATGGTCGCCGTGTGGCTGGCCGCCGGCGTCGATCCGCAAAAATCGACGATATTCCTGCAGTCGGCCGTGCCCGAGATCGGGGAGCTGCACGTGCTCCTCTCGATGATCACGCCGGTCTCGTGGCTCGAGCGGGTCCCGACGTACAAGGGGCAGATCGAAGCGCTGGGATCGTCGATCGCCACCTACGGCTTTCTCGGCTATCCGCTGCTCCAGTTGTGCGACGTCGCAATCGTCCGCGGCGAGTACGTTCCGGTCGGCGCGGACCAGCAGGCGCATCTGGAGTTCGGCCGCGAGGTCGTGCGTCGCTTCAATCATCTCTACGGCAACAGCGGCCAGGTTCTGATCGAGCCCCAGGCGACGTTTTCGGAGTTTCCCGAAGTTCCGGGTACGGACGGCCGGAAAATGAGCAAGTCTTACGGCAACGCAATTCTGATCGGCGACGACGAAGCGACGACCACCAAAAAAGTGCGCTCGATGATCACCGATCCCCTAAAGGTCCGGCGCGGCGACCCAGGACGCCCCGAGATTTGTCCGGTCTTCGCGCTCTGGCGCTTCGTCAATCCGCTGCTTCTAGACGGAATCGCCGAGACGTGCCGCTCGGGCGCACTCGGCTGCGTCGCGGACAAGGCGCATTTTGCCGAGCAACTCAACGCGTACTTACGTCCCATCCGCGAACGCTACGTCCTGTACCGCGACGATCCCGCCCAAGTCGAGCGCATTATCGACGACGGCACTGCCCGAACGCGGGCCGTGGCGTCGGCCGTCCTCGCCGACGTAAAACGCGCGATGAAACTGGCGTAGGGGGTCGCTCGCGACTCAGGACCGATACCCTCGTCGCGATCGCTCGCCTGGGCGAAACGTATCCGTCGGAGCTCGCGGGCCCGTCGTGGGGGAAGCGCAGTCACCATCCATGCACCCGACGCTTACACGTCGATTGGATATCGACCTCGCGATCCTCTCCGGCATCGACCATCGCGCGATTGAGTCAGCGCTTCAAAGTCATCGTCGCAGACACTCCGTACATCGGCGATCGACCAATTACTTCATTTGCAAATATTCAAACCGAGCACGGCCCCGTGCGCACCTACGTACTCGAGGACGCTCTTGCGGATCGAATCGCAGCCTTTCTATTTTGGAATGATTCCCAGCCCCTCGACGTCGCGGAACCACTGCTAGCCAGACGCGCGCACGATGTTTCATGGTCGCGGCTTACAAGCGCTTTTGAATCGCTGGACGCAACCGGCGCGGTCGATCCGAAGGGTCTACGGCGCGCTCAGCCGTTGAACTGCGGCAATACTTTCGCGATTTGCTCGAGCGCCCAGTCGATGTCTTCTAGCGACGCCGCATACGAGAAACGTAGATAGCCCTTGCCGGCGGCGCCGAACGACGATCCGCCCCCGCAAGCCACGCCGCCCCGTTCGAGCAGGAACGATGCCAGCGCGCGGTCGTCGTGCGTGATGGCCGTCACGTTGGGGAAGGCATAAAACGCGCCCTCGGGCAGCGTGCACGACATGCCCGCAATGTCGTTGAGACCGTTGACCAGCCGGTCGCGGCGCTGGCGGAACGTTTCGTTCATGCGGCGCACCGGCTCGTCGGGGCCGGTCAGCGCGGCGATGCCGGCCATCTGCACGAAGGCCGTCACGCAGCTAAACGTGTTGTTGTTGAACAGCGTCACCGTCTTGGCCAGGCGCTCGGGCATGATTGCGTAACCCAAACGCCAGCCGGTCATCGCGTAGGCCTTCGAAAAACCGTCGACGATAATCGTGCGTTCGCGCATGCCGTCGAGCGAGGCGATCGACAGGTATTCGCTGTCCAGGTAAAAGTTTCGGCTATAGATTTCGTCGGCAATGACGACGAAATCGTGCCGCTGCGCCATCTCGGCGATACGCTCCAGATCGCCCTTGGTGAGTACGCCGCCGGTGGGGTTGTGCGGTGAGTTGATGACGACGGCTTTGGTTTTGTCGGAAACGCGGCTTTCCAACTCGTCGAGATCCATGCGCCAGTTGCGGGACTCGAGCAACGGAATCGCATGCACGTTGGCCTGCAGGTAGCTGGAGCACGACGCGTACGCGGGGTACGCCGGATCGAAGTAGATAAAATCGTCGCCGGGGTTGAGCAGGGCCGACAGGACGTTCCAGATGATCGGTTTCGCGCCCGGCGATACGACCACGTTTTCCACCGCGTACGCCGGCGAAATGTGGCGGAAGCGGCTCGCGTATTCGGCGACCGTGGCCCGCAGCGCCGGAATGCCCGCCGACGGCGTGTAGTGCGTGTGGCCGTCGTAGAGCGCCTCGGCAGCCGCCTTCTTGATGTGCTCGGGCGTGTCGAAATCGGGTTCGCCGATCTCCATGTGCACGACGCGCCGGCCCTGGGCTTCGAGTTGCCGCGCGCGAGCGAGCACTTCAAACGCGTTCTCCGAACCGAGGCGTTCGACGGCGTCGGCGATACGGTCTTCGTGAACTGCGAGCATCGTGGATTTCCTTCCGGCTGTTTAGTGATGTTTGCGTCAAGGGGGCCACTCGCGGGCGGCGAAACGTCAACGCGTCATGCGCACCTTGTCGGAGGTTTTTGCACCCGGAGCACCGACGCTGCCGGAGGGACTCCGAACGCTCGTTGTTTCGCCCGAACGCGAGCTGGAACCTGGAATGACGGTACGCGCGGCATTCACGTTTCGCAACCAGGGCGGCGCCGTCGCGACCGGCGTCCGCGTGCGCCTCACCGTTCCGGACGGGCTGGTCTATCTCGTGGGAAGCGGCAAGCTCGATGGAACGGCTATCGACGACGACCTGGGGAATTCGCCATTCCTGTCGCGCGGCGGTGCCGACATCGGCGACGTTTTGGCCGGCGAAGAGCGCGGGATCGAAATCGCTTACAGCGTCGCCGGCGCGATCGAAAACGGCACGACGATCGAGTTGCAGGCGGCCGTCGCCTCGTTCGAGCTCGCGCCGGTCGGCTCGAACGTCGTGCGGCTGGTCGCGCGCAGCCGCCCGCAGCTGCAAAACGCGCTGACCGGCATCGCGGTCGAGGCCAAGCATGACGCGCTTCCGGGCGCGCAAGCGCAGATCACGGTCCGTCTGCACAACGCCGGAGAATCCAGCGCCCACGACGTGGTCGTCGTTGCCCCGATACCCGAGAACGCGACCTACGTCGCGGGTTCCGCGCGAGTGAACGGGCGCGAGATCGAGCGCGACCTGGGGGGGATTTCGTTCGAGCGCCTGTACGCGCCGATCGTCGCGCGCGCGCTGTCGGCGAGCGCGTCCGCGACGCTGGTCTACCGCATCCGCATCGATGCTCCGCTTCCCGACGGCACCGTCATCGTCGCGCGGGCGCAGGTGGCTTCGCAAGAAACCCCCGCCTTCGCACTCGATCCCGCATCGCTCGTCGTTCGCGCTTCTCCCAACTTTGACGACGACGCGACGGCGTTCGCGGCCGAGCCGGAATACGACGCGCGGCCAGGGCAGCGCGTTATTTTCACGCTCGCGGCCTGCAACGCGGGAACCGCCGCCGCCGAGGCGGTCAGGGCGACGATCGAGCTTCCCGAAGCGCTCGTTCTGGTGCGCGGCGCATCGAGCGTCGACGGGCGCCCCGTTCGCGACCGCCGCAAAGATCCGCTGCACTTCGACCTCGGACGCATCGACGCCGGCGGGCTCGTCCAACTGCGCATCGAAGCCGTGATCGCTTCGCCGTTGCCGGACGCAATCACGCTCCTGCCCGCGGCGACGCTCGCGTGGGAACCGGCGCGCGAATCGTCCACCCGGCGCCTCGAACGAAGCGTCGTCATTCGCTCCGAGCCGGCGCTGAGCGCCCGGCGAAATTTCTTCGAGCGCGCCGGCGCCGAAATCGTACGGCCGGGTGGCGAGGTTGAAGCCGTCGTCGCGCTGGCTAACGACGGCAGCGCGACGGCCAGCGACGTCGTCTTGCACGTGCGCGTCGATCCGGCGCTCGACGACGTCCGCGTTTTTGACAAAATGACGCGCCTGGCACTCGACGGCGACACCGTCGATCTCGGCACCCTCGAGGCGTATGCGACGCGACGGCTCAGCGTGCGCGCCCGCGTGCGCGCGCCCTACGCCGATCGCAGCGACGTTCGCGTCGGCGCAAGCCTCCACACGCGCGAGTTGGGCGAAACGCCGCTCGGAGACGCAGTCTGGGTGGTCGATTCCCACCCGGCGTTCGGCACGGAAACCTCGCGCTTCGAGCTTGCGAGCGACGCGATCCTGCGCCCGAATCAGCTCGCCGACGTCGACGTGGTGATAGCGAATACGGGCAGCGACGTCGCACACGACGTCCGCCTGCGCCTGTACGTGTCGCCCGAAGCGCGGCTCGAGAGCGTTGACGGCGCGGCCCGCGAAAAGTCCTCGCTCGTCTTCGGCGAGATCCTTCCGGGGGCGAACGCGCGCGCCCGCTTGGGCTTGCGGCTGCTGCGCAGTCTCGCCAAAGAATATCCCGTTACGCTTGACGGCGTGCTCACGGCCGACGCGATGTTGCCCGTGCCGCTCGCACGTTTGACGATCGCGACGACTGCGGAACCTGATTTTTCGGTCGGAACGCTCCGCAGCGAGCCGCTGGACGTGGTCGACGTCGGTGAAGCGATCGAATGGGTGCTGCACGTACGCAACGGCGGCGACGGACCGGCACGCCGCGTCCAAATTTCGATCGCGCAGCCCGAAACCCTGATCTACGTGCCCAACTCGACGACCGTTAACGAGGTGCCCGTGCGCGACATCGGTGCGCTCGCGCCGTTCGCGGTCGCGCGCGGAATCGTGTTGAACGACGTCGACCCCGGCGTCGAAGCCGCCGTCCGCTGGTGCGACGTCGTACACAACGGTCTGCCCGCGGGCGAAGCCATCCTCGTCGCCGCGCAGATTCGATACGACGGCGAGCGCGACGACGAGATCCTTGCAAACGAGCTAAAGGTGCGCGCCGCGCCGGTCTTCGCCAACGCGATCCCCGGCTTGCCGTTCGGTCTCGACGGGATGGTCGGGCCCGCGTTCGGCGGCGGACCCCGCGCTTTGACCGAAGAACGGTTTCTGGAACTTCCGCCGGCGACGCCCATCGGGGGTGAAAGCAACGGTGCCGGACGAGCGCTGCAGCACTCGAACTATCCGGCCATCGCGCAAGCGCCGGGCAGCGAGGCCGCCGAATCGGACACTTTCGACGGAACGCTCCTCGCAAACCGCACCGGCGTCTCGGTGGCGTTCACGACCGAAAGCCTGCGGCGGGCGCTCCGCTTTATCGACGAAGCGCGGTTCGCCGGTCTCGTCACGCACCTCTTCGCGCTGCGCGCCTTTCTTCCCGATGCACTCGGCGACGCCCACGGCGCCACCCTCTCGGCGCTGCGCGACGTGCTGCGCGAGGAACTCGATCGTTTGTTTATCAAACTGCGCCTGCCGAGCTATGCGATTGCGGCGCGCGACGTCGAAACGCCGTCGCTGCGGGCGACGATTGAACGGGTCGTGCACGGCGCCGCTATGGCGCGCGGCATTCCGGCCGAGTCGCCGGCCGCCACGCTTACGCTTCGCGGAACCTTCGATCCGGAGGCCCTGGGCGACGTCGGCGACCGGCTTGAAAACGCCGCGCTCGCAGGCGCGCTGCCATGGGCGGCGCTAGCCCGTCTGTTACCCGACTCGACGCCCGAGCTGCAACGCTATCGCGGCCTTCTGGCCGACCGGCTCGACGCGCTGGCGGAACTCGATTCAACCGAGTTCCTCAACGCCTTGCAGCACCAGCGCGAGGCGGCACTCGACGGTGCGTTCGACGACGTGCGCACCTCGCTGCATCGGCTCGTCGGCAACGCGTGACGGCCGCCATCACCGCCGTTGCGGTCGTAATCGTGCTGATCGCCGTGGCGATCGGTCTGTATGCCTGGCGCGCTCGCCGCGCGCCGCGCGCGCCCGCCGCCGGCTCCGCCGACTGGACCAATGCGGCCGGTGCTGAGTTTGCCGGTCTCTCGGAGCCGGCGCGCTGCGACTTGATCTTCGCGCTCGCCGCGCTCGACGATCGACGCTCCCTGCGCGTCCTCGAAAGCGCTCTCGACGATCCGTCCGAAGCGGTCGCGCTCGCCGCAGCGCACGCGCTGACGAGCCGTGGTGAAGCGCCGGTCGTCGACCGCTATTTCGCGTCGAATACCGGCGATCGCGCGGCGCGCATCGCCGGCACGTTGGCGCTGCTGGCCCCGGAACCGCCTTAGCCGGTTGCCCGTTAGGGTTTCTTCTTGAAATACTGTACGAGAATTTGGCGCGCGATCGGCGCCGCGACTTCGGCCCCGTAGCCGCCGCTGCGATCGACGAAGACCGCCATCGCGATTTTTGGGCGATCGCTCGGAGCCCAGGCGATAAACCACGTCGTGTTCGGTCCGTTACCGCCGGCGGTTTCGGCCGTACCGGTCTTGCCCGAGTACTTCAAGCCGTCGATCGCCAGACCGTACGCCGTGCCGCCCGGATCGGTGACTTTGGCCATGCCTTCGCGAACCGCCTCGAGCGCGTCTTGCGTCACCGGAACCGCCCGAATGACGCTGGGCGAGAACGTTTTGACCGGATTGCCGCGCGGGCCGCGCACTTCGCGCACGATCTGCGGCACGTACAACGTTCCGCCGTTGATCACCGTGGAAGCGACGTTTGCCATTTGTAGCGGCGTGGCTTGCATCGCGCCCTGCCCGATTCCGAGAAAGCACGCATCGCCCGGCTCCATCGGCACGCCGAATACGCGCATCGACCACGCATTCGTCGGCCAGTTACCTTCGTTTTCGCCCGGCAGGTCGATGCCGCTCTTTGCATCCAGCCCGAAGGCCAGCGCGTATTTGCGAAGCCGTTCGTTGCCGAGCCACCACGAGAGCCGGAAAAAATACCCATCGCTCGACGCCGCGAGCGCCGGCACGAAGGTCGTGTTTCCCAGTCCGCCCGAGGCGATGTCGCGCGCATAGTATCCACCGCAATTCCAACCGCCCGTGTCGTCGACGATCTGATCGACTTTCACGACGCCTTCGGTGAGCGCGGCCGATCCGGTCACCATCTTGAAGGTCGACCCGGTCGGCGTCGCCGCCGCAATCGCCCGATCGAAGAGCGGTTCGGTCGAACCGGTCAGATAGTACCGAACGCGCTTGAAATTGTCGGCCGCGAAATCCTCCGGATCGAAGTTGGGATAGCTTGCTAACGCCAAGATGCCGCCGGTCCAAGGGTCTTCGACGACCACCGCACCGGAGAGTTTGCGGCCGTGGCCCCAGCCGGCAATGCCCTGCGCGAGCGCGCGTTCCACAATTTCCTGCAGATGCCAGTCGATGTTGGTCACGAGCGTATCGCCGGGAACCGGCGCTTGCGACGACACGCTCGAGACGACCGCGCCGCTCGAATCCACAACCACGCGCTGGCCGCCCGGCGTGCCGCGCAGGTACCGGTCGTACGAGTATTCCAAACCGTCCTTGCCGACGACGTCGTTGGGTGAATAACCCTCGTGCTTGAGGCGCTGGTATTCTTGTTCGGTAATCGCGCCGACGTATCCGAACAGATGCGACCCCAAGGGTCCGCGCGGATAGTCGCGGACCGGCTGCACTTCGAGATCGACGCCGGGCAGTTCGGCGAGCAGTTCCGATAAACGCGCCACGGCGGCCACCGGAAGATCCTTGGCGAGCACGACCGGCCCATAAGGTTCGTTCGCTACGACGTCGTCGAAGGCGCGGTAGTCTATGCCGCGGTGGTGCAGCAGCCGGGACCGCAAGGTTTCGGCGCCGACGCCGATCGCGCCGGCAAGTTTTGCCAGCTCGTTATCGACGTCCGTCACCTGCGACGGAATCAATCCGACCACGAAGGACGGCCGGCTGCGCACCATGACCGTGCCGTGACGGTCGTAGATGATGCCGCGCGGAGCGGCAACCGGAATCAGGCGCACCTGATTGGCGAGTGCTTCGGCGCGGTACTTGCCGCCTTCGACGATCTGAATTTGAATCAATCGCGCAAGCAGCGCGACGAACGCGACGACCACCACGGCGATGAACGCGACGATGCGCCACGCCGGACGCTTCCAAGGGGTTCGGCCTAACGGGCCGCGACCCGGCGTCATGCTTCGCGCACGTTAAAACGGCGAACGACGAGCATCGCCGCGATCATGACCGCGACGTTGAGTGCCGCCGCCACGAACGCTTGTCGAAGATGCATCCCGCCCAAACCGCCGGGATATCCCTCGAGTGACATGACCGTCCAGAACAGCAGCGCGCGCACGAGGGTCGCGATCGCGGTCACGCCCCCGACCAGCGGAATCGAATCGGCAAAGAATCCACGCGATAATACGCTCGTCAACGTGGCCGTCGCGATCGTCGAAATCGTCCACGCGGCGCCCGTTTGGGCGGCCAGCACATCTTCGCACAAGCCCGCCGCCAACCCGTAGACGGCCGCCCGCAATACGTCGACGCGGATCGCGTACCAGACGACCGCGACGAGCACCAGGCTCGGAACGACGTCGCGAACGGCGAAGAAATGCACGACCGTGGTGTCCGCGACGGCGGCACCCAGCAGCCACGCCGCGGCGGCAAACCACGGCGGCCCGACGAACGGGGCGACGTGGCGTTTATCGCGGGACGACGACAACGCGATCGAGTGCGCCTAAATCGACCGCGGGTTTCACGACCGCGATTTGATAGAGCGTCGAGTCGCCGCGCTCGATCGAGGTTACCGAACCGATCGGCACGCCGGAGTGGAACGAACGACCTTCGCCGGTCACGATGACGTCGCTAACTTTCAACGGCGCGTCTTGCGGAACGTATTCCATCCTCACGCTGCCGAGATTTCCGCGCGCGATGCCCCACCAGCGGCCGCGGCGCACCACCGCGGGGATCCGGCTCGTGTAGTCGGTGACCAAGACGACCGTGCTCGAAAACGGACCGACCGCGGCGATCCGCCCCACCACGCCGTTGGTGGCCACGACGCCGTCGTCGCGGCGCACTCCGGCATTCGCACCCCGGTCGATCGTTACGGATCGCGACTCATTTTCCGGAGGAAACCCGATGACGCGGGCTTCGATGCCGCGATACAGGTCGACCGAGACGCGCACGCCGGCTTCGGCAGCGTACGCCGCGGCGAGCTCGTGAAGGCGCGCGTTCTCCTCGACCAGCGTCTTGTTGCCGGCGCGCAGTGCCGCGTTGTCGCGTTCGAGCTGCGGCAGCGAAACGACCGTCGCGGCCGCCGAATGAACGCCGCCCACGGTCACGGCGACCGCGGTTTCGGCGAGTCCGAAAAACGACGTCGCAACGATTGCGATTGGGCTTTCGGTTTTCGTTCGCTCGGCATTGATTTGCACCAGCGCCACCACCGCGGTAACGATGATGATGCTAATCAGCGCAAAGAGTCTGCGCTCGTCCCGGTACGTAAAAATTGGCGGCCTCTAAAATCCTGACGCGGTGCGCCGTCTGCGGCGTTTGGTCAGGGTGCCGTGGGTTTCGCGGTCGGCAGCGAAAATCCCAACCGCCGCAGGGCGCGAACGAACCGGGCGAGCGGGAAGCCCATGACGGTATAAAAGTCGCCGTCGATCCCCTCGACCAACGCCGAAGCGCGGCCCTGGATGCCGTAGGCACCGGCTTTGTCGAGCGGTTCGCCGGTCGCCACGTACGCCGCGATCTCCTCATCCTCGAGCGCATAAAAGCGCACGCGCGTCGTCGAGACCTCCTCGACGGGCGCGTCGCGGCCGGGCACGGCCAGCGCAAAGGCCGTATGGACGCGATGCTCCCGGCCGGAAAGCAAGCGCAGCATCCGGGCCGCATCGGCGCGATCGACCGGCTTGCCGAGCGCGATCCCGTCGAGGTCGACCACCGTATCGGCCGCGACGACGGGCACGGCAAGCGGCACCGCCCGGCTCGCGGCGGCCAGCGATGCCGACAACTTTTCGTGGGCGTGCGCCGCAGCCAGCTGCCGGGGAGTGACCCCCGGAAGGTCGGGTTCGTGGTAGCCGCTGGCGACCGCCTCGACTTGCAGCCCGAGCGAGCGCAGCAGTTCGAAGCGCCGCGGCGAAGCGCTCGCCAGGACAATTCGCGTGAGGGGACACTCTTGCGTCATTCGCGTATCAGGTGCGGATGCGCGCACCGATTGCTCTTGCCAGGGTTCTGATTCCCTGCGGTTCGCGGGTGCATCGCCGTGACTCGTCCGGCGTTTGGACCACGCACTCCTTCACTCGGCGCGCACTGCGCGCGCATGCGGGGCCGGCTTTTCTACTCCGTATGGAGCAATAAGGAGTTCATGAACCGTCGTTGGCTCGTTCCCGTCGCGATCGTCGCCGTGGTGGCCGTCGCGATCGGCGTCTGGCTGCTGTTTTTCGCGGGCCGCGTACCCGGCAACGTCGTCGCGTTGAGCGGACGCATCGAAGGCGACGACTCCGCGATCGCGCCGAAGACTCCGGGACGCATCACCGCGATCTACGTGCAGGAAGGCGACAGCGTCAAAGCCGGCCAGGTGATCGCGACGCTCGACGACTCCGAGATTCGCGCGCGGGAGGATCAGGCGAGCGCCGCCGTCGAGGCGGCCCGCGCGCGCGCCGACGCCGCCGACGCGCAGACCGCGGTGCTGCACGCGCAGCTGCGCGGTGCGAACCTGCAGACGGAACAAGCCGGCGCCGACATCACCGGTCACGTCGGGCAGGCCGAATCGGAAGTCGCCGCGACCCAATCGCTGCTCGACCAGCAGCAGGCGCAGTACCGCCTCGCGGCCGCCAACGAAAAGCGCGTCACCGCGCTCTACCAAAGCGGCGACGTCGCAGGCACCGCTCGCGATCAAGCCGTGTCGAACGCGCAACAGGCCGCAGCGGGTGTCGAAGCGGCGCGCCGGCGCGTGCAATCGGCGCAGGGCGCAGCCGGAGCGGTAAAGGCCGGGTTGGCGAATCCGGCAATTCGCGGCGAACAGGCGCTGGCGATCCAAGGCGAGATCGCATCGCAGCAATCCGCAATCGCGGCCGCGCGCGCGCAAGAGCGACAGGCGTTGGGAGCGCTCGCGGAAGCGCAGGCGAGCGTACGCGATCTGACGATTCGCGCGCCGTTTTCGGGAACGGTTATGGTGCGCGCCGCCGAGCCCGGCGAAGTCGTGCCGGCCGGAACGGCGATCGTAACGCTGCTTAACTTGGATCGCGTCTATTTGCGCGGTTTCATTCCCGAAGGCGACATCGGCAAGATCAAGCTCGGGCAATCGGCGCGCGTCTTTCTCGATTCGAACCCCGGACAAGCGCTCGACGCGTACGTCTTGCGCATCGATCCGCAAGCGACGTTTACGCCTGAGAACACGTATTTCCGCGACGATCGCGTGAAGCAGGTCTTCGGCGTGAAGCTCGCGTTGAAGAACGGCTTTGGATTTGCCAAGCCCGGCATGCCGGCCGACGGCGAGATTCTCGTGAACGGACCGTGGCCGGGCAAACTGCGGGGGTGAGTTCGCCCCTCGACTCCCCTCGCGCGCAGACCGCCATCCGCGTTCGGAATCTTCGCAAACTCTACGGCGATCTCGAAGCGGTCCGGGGGATCGACTTCGACGTCGAGCGCGGCGAGATATTCGGGCTTATCGGACCCGACGGCGCCGGCAAGACGTCGACGTTTCAGATTCTCGCGGGCGTGATGAACGCGACGGCGGGCAACGTCGACGTCTTCGGAAAGTCGGCGCGCGACGCGCGCTTGGAAACCGGCTACTTGACGCAGGCCTTCAGCCTCTATCCCGACCTGACGGTGATGGAGAACATTCGTTTCGTCGGCGATCTGCGGTTGGCTCCTCCCGGCGAAATCACCCAGCGCGGCCTGCACTATCTCGACCTCTTCGGAATGCGCCCGTTCGTCAACCGGCTAGCCGCGCAGCTCAGCGGCGGCATGAAGCAAAAGCTCGCGCTGGCCTGCGCGCTGGTCCCGCAGCCGAAGGTGCTGCTGCTCGACGAACCGACGACCGGCGTCGATCCGGTTTCGCGCCGCGAGTTTTGGGACGCGATCACGCGCTTGGCGATCGACGGTCTGACGATCCTCGTTGCGACGCCCTATCTCGACGAAGCGGAGCGCTGCAATCGCGTCGCGCTGATGCATCTCGGCGAGATCAAGGATCTGCAGACCCCCGGCGGTCTGCGCAAGAGCCTACACGCCAAACGCTTGGAAGTGCGTCCAAGCGATCTGCGCGCCGCGCAAACTGCGTTGCGCGCGATCGAGAAAGACGTCGGCATCGTCGACGTCCAGCGCTTCGGTGACCACTTCGACGTGCTGGCACGCGACGACCGGGCCGACGAGGTTAAGCGCGCGGTCGAGACGGGCTTGCGGGCCGCCGGCCTGAAAGTCGCCGAGATTCGCGCCGACGAGCCGACGCTCGAGAACGTCTTCGTCGCATCGCTGCGGGCGTCGGGTCAAGACACGGTGGAGTCGGCGTTTCCGGCCCGTAGCGACCACTTGGGCCTGCGCGGCAAGATCGCGATCGGCGCGACGAACCTGCGCAAGCATTTCGGCAGCTTCGTCGCCGTCGACGGCGTCAACCTCGACGTTCGGTACGGCGAAATCTACGGGCTGCTCGGCGCCAACGGCGCGGGCAAGACGACGACGATCAAGATGCTCTGCGGTCTGCTCGATCCCAGCGGCGGCGTCGTGCAGCTCGCCGGCGCGAAAGGCGGTCATCGCCGCGACGTCAACGTTCGCCAGCAAGTCGGCTACATGTCGCAGAAGTTTTCGCTCTACGACGATTTGGCGATCGACGAAAATCTCGATTTCTTTGCCGGCGTCTACGGCGTGCCCAAAGCCGAGCGCGCCGAGAAGATCGCGTGGGTGCTCGAGTTCTCCGGCCTTCCGGGTAAGGAAAAAGAAGTCACCGGCCGTTTGCCCGGCGGTTGGAAGCAGCGGGTCGCGTTCGGTTCGTCGATCATGCACGAGCCCAGCGTGCTCTTCCTCGACGAACCGACCTCGGGCGTCGATCCGATCGCGCGGCGCGCGTTTTGGCGCGTCATCGTCGGGCTGGCCGACGCGGGCGCGGCCGTGCTCGTCACCACGCACTACCTCGAAGAGGCCGAGCAATGCAATCGTCTCGGCTTCATGGCCGCGGGGAAGCTCGTACTCGAAGGATCGCCGAGCGAGATCAAGGCGCGCGAGCCCGGGCATTTGCTCGAGTTTCGCACGGATAAGCCGCTGCGTGCGGCCGACTTGCTGCAAGCGCAAGGCGAGCGCTGGCGCGTTTCGGTCTTCGGCGATCGCGTGCACGTCGTCGTCGACGACGTGGCGGCGGGCTTGCAGTCGACGACGCAGCGTTTGCAAAGCGACGGCGTCGCGGTGCTCGACGCCCGCGAGATTCCGTTTTCGCTCGAAGACGTCTTCATCCAAGCAGTCGAGCGCGTGCGCGCGCCGCAGGAAGTCGCCTGATGCGCCGCATCCTCGCACAGGCGCGCAAAGAGCTCGTTCAAGTCGCGCGCGACCGCATGGCGCTGATCCTGGCGCTCGTCCTTCCCGCCTTCTTGCTGCTCTTGATGAGCACCGCGATCTCGCTGACCGTCGACGAGATGCCGATGATCGTGCAGAACCTCGACGGTTCGTCGGCGTCGATCCGCCTGCTCGACGCGTTTCGCGCCTCGCTAACGTTCAAGATCGTGCCGTGGTCGGTCGACGCGAATCCCGAGCGCGCGCTCTCGTCGGGCGTCGCGCGTGCGGCGCTGATCGTCCCCGAGCATTTCGGTCGCGACATGGCCCGCGGGGGCGGCGCGGCGGTGCAGCTGCTCGTCGACGCCTCTGACGCCAACACCGCGCAGCAGGTCTCCGGCTACGCGCAGCAAGTCGTCAATTCATACAACATCGGGCTCGCCTCGCCGGGCCGGTCGGCACCGGTCACTGCGGCGATTCGTCTGTGGTTCAACCCCGGCCGCGATTCGAAGAAGTTCTACGGGCCGGGCATCTTCGTGCTGGCGCTGACGCTCTTCCCCACGCTGCTCGCCGCACTCGCCGTCTCAAAGGAAGGCGAAGAGAAGACGATCTTGCAGGTCTACGTCTCGAACATCTCGGCGCACGAGTATCTGCTCGGAAAGATCGCGGCGATCATGGTCGTCTTCGCGTGCGAAGCGGTCATTTTGATGGCGTTGTTACTCACCTACTTCGGCTTGCACCTCGCCGGCGATCCCACGCCGTTCGTGGTTGCGTCGATCCTCTACGCCTTCTGCGTGGCGTCGTTCGGCGTGATGGTCGGCGCCTCGATTCCCAACCAGCTCGGCGCGGTCGCGGTCGTAGCGCTGGGCGGATTCTTGCTCGTCTTCATTCTTTCGGGACTGCTCTTTCCAATCGAGAACATTCCGCCGGCGCTGCGCTGGATGTCGAACTTCGTCTGGGGACGCTACTACATCGAGGTCGTGCGCGACGCGCTGCTGCAAGGCGGCGGCTGGCCCGCGACCTGGTACAAGGTCGGCATCATCGGCCTGATCGGCTCGGTCTTCTACTCGGTCGCATGGTGGAACATGCGCGCCATGCAGGTGCGCGACTAGTGTCGGGGTCGGGGCACTAGCGATGTTTCTCGGACGCTTTCGCGCGCTCATCCTCAAGGAGTTCCGTCAGGCCCGGCGCGACCGCCGCATCGCGTTCGTCGCGATCGGAGCGCCGACGATCCAGCTGCTCGTCTTCGGCTTCGTGCTCAGCGCGACGGTGACGAACCTTCCGCTGGGCGTCGTCGACGAGAGCGCGACGCCGGAGAGCCGCGAGGTGGTTGCGGCGCTGACCGAGAGCAAGAGCTTCCGCCTGGGCGGATACTATTCGTCGGTCAACGACTTGGGCGCGGCGCTCGGCCGCGGCGACTTGGACGCCGGCGTGGTGATTCCGTACGATTACGCGCGCAACTTGCAGCGCGGGCTCCCGGTGACCATGCAGTTCTTCATGAACGCCACCAACGCGAACACCGCCGCGATCGGGCAAGGCTACGTCGCCGGCGTGCTCGGTTCGTACGCCAGTCAGTTGGCGATGGGCGGCATTCACGTGCGGCGTCCGCCCCCAGGAGTGCGTCCGGTTGTCACGCGCGGCATCGTCGTGCTAAAGACCGATTACCTCTACGATCCGGGATTGGTCGGGTCGTGGTTCATGGTGACGGGCATCTTGGGCATGCTGCTGATCCTCAACGGCTCGCTGCTCTCATCCACGATGATGGTCAAAGAGAAGTCGGCGGGCACCATCGAGCAGCTCTTGATGTCGCCGGCGACGACCACGGAGATCATCATCGCGAAGATTACGCCGCTCTTCACGCTGCTCTTGATCATGGGGACGATCGCGCTGGTCGCGATCCGCTTCGTCTTCGGCGTGCCGTTCCAGGGTAACGTTTTGGTGGTCTTCGCCGGCGCCGTGCTCTGCATGCTCTCCGGCATCGGCTTGGGCATGCTCGTCGCAACGCTGACCAAGACGGCACAGCAGGCGCAGCTTTCCGTCTTCTTCCTCAACCCGCCGCTCGCGTCGCTCTCAGGCGCTTTCACGCCGATCCAAGCGATGCCGAAGTGGCTTCAGCCGTTGACGCTGCTCAATCCGATCGCCTATTTTGCGACGATCGTCCGCGGTGCGCTGATCAAGGGCAGCGGCATCGACGTGCTCTGGCCCGACTTCCTCGGTCTCGGACTCTTTACGCTGGTCGTCGTTTCGCTCTCGGTCTGGCGTTACCGCAGCCAGCTCGGCTAGGACGCGCTTACTGGTACGTCTCGCCGCCGGCCTCGACGTAGCCGCCTTCGTGGCGGCCGCGCGGGTCGCGATGGGTCCAGTGGATGACCCCGCCGAGCGGGTAGAACTCGTACTCGCCCTTGACCGTCACCCGATCGCCGCGTGCGAGCGCAAATGCGCCGGTGAAATCGGTGTTCGCTTCGACTCTGACGATCGTGTCGCACGAGGAACCGAGTTTCATCAAGAACCCCTCGTGCGGGCTCGTGCGCCCGGCCTTAACGCCCAAAACGCGCGTCACCGTACCGTCGGCGACGACTTCCACGTGCGATCTTCCGGCACGAAACGCGTCGCAGACGACGGCATCGTTGGGCGTTGCCGCGCCCGCGCAGCCGGCCAGCAGCGCCGCCAGGCCGCACGCGGCCAGCGCGTTACGCACTGCCGTACCCGTACAGCTTGTGCGCCACGATGTACTGCCAAACCGGCTCGGGCACGAGGTAACGAGCGGTGCGCCCTTGCGACAACAGCGTGCGAATCGAGGTCGCCGATTCCGGAACCTCGGGCAGGTTGAGCGCGCTGACGCGCTCGCGCAAGCGGCTCGGAACGGCCTCGAGCACGCGCCCGAGCGCGTCGGCACGGACGCCCGGGCGGGGGGCGATCACGAACCGCTCGAGCGAATCGAGCACCTCGTCGAAACGCACCCAGGCCGTGTTGACCAGCGAGTCGGCTCCGATAATGAACGTAAACGAGGCGTCCGGATATTTGTGCTGCAGGCGCGGGATCAAGTCGGCCGTATACCCGGTCGAATCGTCGCGCAAGTCGGTGTCGTCCAGCTCGAAGGCGAGATTGGTCGCAATCGCCCCGAGAATCATCGCGCAGCGATGTTCGATCGAGCCTTGCGCTTTCTCACGATACTGCTGGCTGTTGGACGGAACGAACAGCACCTTGTCGAGGCCTTCGAGCGCGCGCGTAGACTCCGCAACGAATAGATGCGCGTTATGGACCGGGTCGAACGTTCCCCCGAAAATTCCCAGTTTCACGAGTAGGTGAACTCGTACTGCCCGATACGCACGGTATCCCCTTCGGCGGCACCCATTTCGCGCAATTTCTTGTCGACGCCCATCTTTCCCAGCGCCCGCTCGAACCGCGCCAGCGACTCGTCCGAGTCGAAGTTCGTCATCGCCGCGAGCCGCTCGATGCGCTCCCCGGACAACTCGAAGGCGCCGTCGCGCCCGCGTTCGAGAACGAAGGCACCGGCCGCCAGCAGCTCGATCAGCGCCGGCGGCGGGGTGACGATTTCCGGGATGGGCGCGGTTTCGATCGTTTGCCGGATGGCGTACACCAGATCGCGGACGCCTTCGTTCGTTGCGGCGCTGATGCCGCGGATTTCCGGGAAGCGCTTTTGCAGTTCGTCGAAGCGCGCGCGCGCGTCGGGTAAATCGAGTTTATTGAGCACCAGAAGCGTCGGTTTCTCGCGCAGTTTGGAATTCCACGCGCCCAGTTCGCGTTCGATCGTTTCCTTGTCGTGAAGGATCTCCTCGAGCGATTTGGCACCGTCGAGCAGGTGCACGAGCGCGCGCGTCCGCTCGACGTGCCGCAGGAATTGATCGCCCAAGCCGGTGCCTTCGTGCGCGCCTTCGATCAGTCCGGGAACGTCGACCATCACGAACGATTCCTCCTCGGAAATGCGCACGACGCCCAGCTGCGGTTCGGTGGTCGTAAACGGATAGTCGGCGATTTTCGGCCGAGCCGCCGAAACGACCGACAGCAACGTGGATTTTCCGGCGTTGGGCACGCCCACGACGCCGCAGTCCGCCAGCAGCCGGAGCTCCAGACGCAGCGTGGCGCGTTCTCCCGGCTCGCCGCGTTCGGCGAAACGCGGCGCCTGACGCACGCTGCTGGCGAAGTGCTGGTTGCCCAGGCCGCCGCGCCCGCCCTTCCCGGCTAAAACGCGCGCGCCGGGTTGCGCGAGATCGGCCAGAAAGCTTTCCGGCTTTCCCTCAAGCGTGCGATACACGAGCGTCCCGACCGGAACCGCGACGATCAAGTCGTCGCCGCTCTTTCCGGACTTGTTGGAGGTTCCGCCGGCGTTGCCGGCCTCCGCCGTAAAACTGCGTTTGAAACGGAACTCGACCAGCGTGGAGAGTTCCGGCGCGGCTTCCAAGTAGATGCTGCCGCCGTGTCCGCCGTCACCGCCGGCCGGCCCGCCTTTGGGGACGTACTTCTCGCGACGCCACGCAACGATGCCGTCGCCGCCGTTTCCGGAGGCCACCGCGATCGTGGCTTCATCGATAAACTGCACGTCGCCTAATTCGCTGCCAAAGGAAAGGGGGCCTCATGAGCCCCCGTCCGACACGTTTCGCGAACCCGGGCGCTACGCCGCGGGGCGAATATTGACGTGTTGACGGTTGCGCCGGGTGGTAAACTCGACGGTACCGTCGACCAGGGCGAAGAGCGTGTGGTCGCGGCCGATGCCGACGTTCAGACCCGGATTAAACCGCGTGCCGCGCTGGCGCACGATGATGTTGCCGGCAATCACGTTTTCACCGCCGAAGCGCTTGACGCCCAAGCGCTGCGAATTGGAATCGCGGCCGTTACGGGTAGAGCCGGCGCCCTTCTTAGAGGCGAACAGCTGAAGGTCGAACAGGAACATAGCCGTGAGAGTATAGCAGGGCTCCCATCCCTTGGCAAGGCTTCGGTTCGGCGCCCCGGGGGCATCCGGGTCGAGGGACGGAGTCGCCGGGCGCGCGCCCTGCGAGGACGCCCATCGGTCTCCCCTCGATAGGCTCTCCACATGTGTGGACAACCCTGTGGAGAAGGCCTCGGGGGCAACCGCCGGATCGCTTGCGCGGCCCTTACGGCGTATGCGAAATCAAGCCCGCGGCTGAGTGGCTTTTCGGCGGTTCATAAATTGGAAAAAAGCCCGAAACGGCGTCGCGCGCCGGCTGTGGATAAGTGCATAAGGTCGTGCATACTTTCCGCAGGAGCGCCGCCTCATTAAGCCAAGAGATTGCGCCCTCACGGGGCTAGGGGATGGCCCGCTTTCTCGGACTTAGACAGGGGATGTAGAAGATGGCGCTGGCGCTTGGCAATTCCGACATCTCGAATGAACTGTGGCAGTCGGCATTGGGAACGTTGGAACGGCACTTTTCCAAGCCGGTGTTCGAGATGTGGATCAAGCCGATGCGCTTCGTTTCCTACGGCGGCAACGAACTGCACCTTGCGGTCCACAGCAAGTTTGCGCGCGAATGGGTCGGAACCAAACTTCAAACGCAGATCATCGACGTTTTGAGGCAAGTTTTCGGCACGGACTTCGAGCTCCGCCTCTCGGTGGCGGAGCCCAGCGACGCAGGAAGTGCCCCGACGGCCCCGATCGCGGGACGCCCCCCCGAGGACCTCCGGACCGCTAATCTCAACGTCCGCTATACGTTCGAAGAATTCGTGGTCGGCAATTCCAATCGCTTCGCGCACGCGGCCTCGCAGGCGGTAGCCAGCGCGCCGGCGCGGGCCTACAACCCGCTCTTCCTCTATGGCGGCGTCGGTTTGGGCAAAACGCATTTGATGCATGCGATCGGCCACCGCGTCATGCTCGACAATCCCAGCGCGAACGTCGTCTACCTTACCTGCGAGAAGTTTACCAACGAGTTTATCATCGCGCTGCAGAATAACCGCACCCCGGACTTTCGTAATCGGTACCGGCAGGTCGACGTGCTGCTGATCGACGACATCCAGTTCTTGGCTGGCAAGGAGACCACCCAAGAAGAGTTCTTCCATACGTTTAACGCGCTCCACGAGTCGGGGCGCCAACTGATCATTTCGTCCGACCGCCCGCCCAAAGAGATTCAAACGCTCGAATCCCGGTTGCGTTCGCGATTCGAATGGGGCCTGCTCACCGACATCCAGGCACCGGATTTAGAAACGCGCGAAGCGATTCTGCGGAAAAAGGCCGAGAGCGAGAAGATCCCGGTTCCCGACGAAGTCACGTCGTTTATTGCCAAAGTTATTCCGTCGAACATCCGCGAACTCGAAGGCGCGTTGATTCGGGTCGTTGCTTATGCGTCGCTCACGAAATCGCCGATCACCATCGACCTGGCGGCCGAAGTCCTCAAGAGTGCGGTCGCCAACGCGCCGTTGCAACGAATCACTATCGGCAAAATTAAAGAAACCGTCGCCAGCGCCCACGGCCTCACCGTCAAGGAAATGGACAACGGACGACGCGACCAGCGCCTGGCCGCACCTCGGCAGATCGCCATGTACGTCGCTACCGAGCTTACCAACTATTCCTTGCCGCAGATCGCGCGCGAGTTCGGCAAGAAAGACCACACGACGGTCATGTATGCTCGCGACAAGATCAAGGACCAGATGCAGCGCGATGAAGCCTATCGCAACAAGATTCGGCAGCTGATCGCGATGTGCCAAAATTCCTAGTTCCCCAGTTCCCGCAGCCTTTAGCACAAGGGCGAACCTCTTAACGGGTATAAGTCTCCATCGGCGGTCGTGCGGTGGACATGTGTATGCGACGCGCGGTTCGGTCCACAAGTTATTCTTGGCGGAAAGCCGCACCGCAACAAGCATATGGGCACTTCTTCGCAGAATGCACCGCCCTACTACTGTTACGACTATAGATATATCTTTTTACTCCGACAACGCGCCCCGCTCCAGAACGGTGGAAAATGAAGTTCACCTGTAACACCAAGGATATTTCGGCGGCCGTCGGGGCCGCGAGCAAGGTCGTCAACGCTCACACGACGGTCCCGATCCTTTCCAACGTGCTCCTGCAGGCCGAAGACGGGAAGATCGCCGTGCGCGCGACCGATCTCGAACTCACGCTCGAACATGCCTTTCCGGCCGAGATCGTCGAGGGCGGTTCGGTAACGGTTCCGGCGAAGCTGTTCTCGAGTTATCTGGGCAACTTGCCGTCGGGGACGCTCGAGCTGACCGGGACGCCGACCCGCGCGAGCGTAAAGTGCGAACGCAGCAATTACGACTTTCACGCCCTTCCGGCCGATGAGTATCCGCCGCTGCCGGCCGCGACGCGGGGCTCGCATTTCACGATCGCCGGCAAGAGGTTACGCGACGGCATCGACGGGACGATCTTTGCGGCCTCCGGCGAGGAGGCGCGCGGGGCCGTGCTGATGGGCACGCTGCTCGAGATCGAGGGCAATGCGCTGACGATGGTCGCGACCGATGGGTATCGCTTGGCTAAGTTCGTAACGACCCTCGATGACGGAATCAACGACAGCGAGAAATACATCGTACCGTCGCGGGCGCTTGCCGAAGTGGCCCGTAACCTCGGGAGCGGCGAGTTAATTGCGGTCAGCGCGCTGGGCGCGCAAAGCAATCAGTTGCAAATAACCGCAGCAAACGTTTCGATCACCGTAAGGCTGGTCGACGGGCAGTATCCCAACTATCAGCAGGTCATTCCGGCGAAGTTCGATCGAACGATGACCGTCAGCACAGCGTCGTTGATCGGGAGTTTGCGCCGCGCCGAACTCGTTGCGGGCGACCGCGCCAGCATGGTGAAACTCGCGATTTCGAATCAGACGCTGGTGGTTACGGCGAACTCCGACATCTCGGGGACGGCCTACGAAGAGCTCGAAATCGAGCAAACGGGCGAAGATCTCACCATCGCGTTCAACGCCCGCTATCTGGTCGAAATCCTCAACCACGTTAAAAGTGACAAAACCGTCGTGGAATTTCTGGGCCCGCTCTCGCCGGCGGCGATTCGGCCGCTCGAACCGCTTGAATCGGGTCAGCAGCTCTACGTCCTCATGCCATTGCGGCAATGATCGCCGGCGCCGGTCGGAAAAGAAGTGCGGCGACTTAAAGCCCGCGCATGCATCTAACACGACTCGCGCTCTCGAACTTTCGTAACTATGCCGCCCTCGATATCGAGCCGGCGCTCGGTTTGAACGTATTCGTGGGCGCCAACGCGCAAGGAAAGAGTAATTTGCTCGAGGCCCTCGCGATGCTGGGTACCGGGAAGTCGTTCCGCACGACCCGCGACTCGGATGCGGTGCGGTACGGCGCGGAACTCGCGGTCGTACGCGGCGAGGCGCGCGTGAGTGCGGGCGCGGTTAATCTTGCGTGCACGATCGCCAAAGGCGGACGCGGCACGCGCAAGACCTACACGGTCAACGGCCGGGACGTGCGGTACTCGAGTTTTTTGGGGAAGCTGCGAGTCGTGACGTTCGTCCCAGCCGACCTGCAGCTGGCCGGCGGCGCGCCGAGCTTGCGGCGGGCGTTCCTCAACGAAGCGCTTTCGCAGGAAGAACCGCGCTACTATCGCGAGCTGGCGCGGTACCGGAAGGCGCTAGCGCAAAAAAACGCGCTGCTGCGCGGAGCGGTGGCGCCCGATCCGGAATTGCTCGCGATTTACGACCGCGCGTTGATCGAATCGGGCACGCATATCATGCTGGCTCGCGACCGCTTTATTCACGCGATTGGGGATCTCGCGCGCGCCGCGCACGCGCGATTTGCGGGCGGCGGCGAACGCCTTGACGTCGGGTACGAAGCGAACGTGCCTTTCGAGCCGGCCACCGCCGACGCCGTCAAAGCGGCGCTCGAAAGCCGATTCCGCCAGGTTGCCGAGTCCGAGCGCTTGCGCAAGGGCTCCGTGGCCGGGCCGCATCGTGACGACCTCAGCCTTACGCTCGACGGGCACTCGCTCGCGGCCTACGGCTCGCAGGGTCAGCAACGCACGGCCGTGCTCGCACTAAAGGTCGCCGAATATGCGGTCTTGCGCGAGCGCGCGGACGAAGCCCCGCTGCTGCTGCTCGACGACGTTTTATCGGAGCTCGACGAGGAGCGGGCGGCCGCATTCTTGGCCGGCGTCGGCGATTACGAGCAAGCCTTCGTAACCGCCACGCAAATGCCGCCTGGATTGCCGGACCGGGTGCGGATCCATGCCGTCTACGAAGCGCGCGTCGCGGTGGCGTCATGCTAAGACCGCTGGCCGCAGCGCTGGGCGAATGGACGCCGCGAGAACACGCGAACTGGGAGCGGGACCCGCTGGTGTTGCTCGCGGCCGGCTGGAGCGAGATCGTCGGAGAAGACGTCGCGCTCAACACGCATCCGGCGCGAATCGCGGACGGAACGCTTCTGGTCACCACGCGTTCGAGTGCTTGGAGCCAGCAGCTGAGCTTCTTGAGCGAGCGCATCGTCGCGGCGGTCCGAGCCCGAATCCCGCAAACGCCGGTCGTACGAATGCGCTTTCGTGTGGGGAAGATCTCGGCGGAGCCCCGGCCTGTAGCCGGCCGGCCCGCCGCCCGGCCGGTGCCGTCGCCCGGGCGCGCGCCCCGTTCTCCGTCGGCTACGGCCGCCGAAGCCGTCGCGCGCTTTCGCGGGGACGTTGACGAGCGGCAGCGGGCGAAACGCACGGCCGGGTGGAAAGAGTGTCAGGGATGCGGAGCCTTGATCGCACCTCGCTGCGGCGCGCGCTGCATCACGTGTGCCAACGCGCGTTCGCAGCGGCGGACTGCGGCGG
>JBDTDR010000188.1:0-4102 GCA_039922955.1 Candidatus Tumulicola sp. | reverse complement strand
CGCGCTGGCGGCGCTGCTTTTCGTGCGAAGATCCCGGCTCGCGCTGCTCCTCACGGCCGGGTTGTTGGCCGTCGTCGGGGTGTGGACGGTCGGCCCCGCAACCATCGCGGAGTACGCGTCGCGCGTTCTTCCCGCGCAGGCCGCATCCGAGGCCGCCTTCCCTTACCAATACAGTCTCACGTACCTGCTCTATTTTCTCGGCGCATCCTCGAGCGTCGCACGAACGTTGGGGGAACTCTCATCCCTCGCATTCCTGGCGGGCGGCTTGTGGATCGCCCCGCGAATCGCCCGAGCCTTGAACCGTCGCGAACTGCTGGCGTTCTTTCCGGCCGCGGCTGCCGTCATGGCGGGGCCCTACGTCCACATGGTAGAGCTCTGTTTCGCCGTTCCCGCCGCACTCGTTTTCGCAAATCGCCTCACCGGAATGCTGCGCAATCTCAGCGCAGCCGCCCTGTGCGCGCTGATGGTGCCCTGGATCCTGGTCTGGAGTATCAAGAAGCTGTTCCTCGTCAGCGTGTTCTTCTGCGTCTTAATCCTGGTCCGGCTGCAGATCGATCCGGCGTTTGCAATCGGCGTCACCGCCTGCATCGCGGCTGCCCTATACGCCTTCGAACTTTTCCCACCGAGCCTGCCGGTGCCGATCCAGGGTGCCGGCCACGTTGCGGGCAACGACCTCGTGCAGACCGAATGGCGCACCTTCGCCGAGGGCCTGAGAACTCGCAATTTTGCGTGGCTCGCCATCAAATTTCCCACGTGGGGCGCCCTGACAACCCTTTTAACGGTGGCGCTGCTTCGACTCCGGTTTCCCAACCCGAGCGATCTTTACGACGCAGAGCAAGGTTCCGGCCGCGGCGTCGGGCGTCGCGAACAGGCCGCCGGCGCCGATCCGGATCGTATCGCCGGTGCGCGCGCCCGCAACACTTCCGCGCAGAAGGTGAACGAATCCTAACCGGTCGGGCTCGACCGTCACCGCTTCGGTGACTGGGCGCACGTCGACGACGTGCGAAAACGCCGCGCGACGAGTCATGACGTTGAAATCGCGGACCGGCCCGCCAAGAATCCGGCACCACGTGCGCCGCTCGCCGCGAAAGCCGAACGCCTGAAAACGCCGCTCCAAGAGCACCGCGTCGACTTCATCGAACGTCAGCTCGATGCCGTTTCCCTGGATCGGCACGATGGTGCGGTCGTATCCGGTGAAGTCCGAGAACGGACCGTCGCGGTCGATCGTCGCAAGCGACAGCCGCCACCCCGGTTCGATGGCGGATGACGCAGCGATTTCATCCGTGGTTCCCGTGCCGTTCTTCCAGGCGACCGGCCGATACGATTCGCTTCGCAGGACCGCGGAAGCGTTAATGTCTTGCCGCAAGCGACGGCCACGTGGCCGCCTCGACCTCGCGGCGCATCTGCAGCCATCCCCGAAAATTCGCGTGAAACTCGGTGTCGGGAGCCGGCGTGGCGACGTGCTCGAACGGGCTCAAATGCCGATCGTTCTTCAACCGGTCGTGGAGTTCGAGGTCCTTTTCAATCTCACGTTTTCCGTCGTGGGTGAGGTACGAAACGCGCGCGCAGCGGGCGGCCGAAATGCGCTTTTGGTCCTCGATCGGCAACGATCGTTCGTCGTCTTGGGCCAGCGGGAGGTGCCATTCGCCATACGCGACGTCGCTCGGAGTGCCGGCGTCTAACGCGTCGCGCATCCGCATCGCCGCCTCGCAAATTTCCGGCTGCGCGCTTGCCGAGCAGCGCAAGGCGAAGAAGTTGTCCCATTCGGTCGCGGTCACGATGACGGTGTGCCACAGAAACGGTTCCAGCACGCGATTGAGTTCCTGCTTGTGGACCTTTAACTCCAGCAATCGCCGCGCGTGCGCCACGGCTGCATCGCGCGCGCTCAACCAGACGCGCTTGGCCTCTTCCTCCTCTTCCGGAGTGAGGACGTCGCTAGCCGACATACCCGCCTTATTACGCCCCCATTCTAACGGCAGCACCGGATCATTTTCCAGTTTCTCGACCAGCTTGTTCGTGGGCACTGCACGCGAACTCGCCGAATTTCGTGAAAACGTTCGATGCGTATTAAATTCGGAAAGCACGAAGCGGGGGAAGGTCACCTCGAGCGTGGTGAGCCGAACCCCCGCCGGACTTACCGAATCGAGAAGTACGCGGGCCGAATACGCCATAAAAGATCGGCCGTTAGCCGCGATAGCGTAGGAACGCCGGAACCTCGATGTCGTCCATATTGACCGGAGCGACGGCTTCCAACTTGCCGCCCTTGTCGAACGCGTAGCCGCTCTGCGTTTCGTGATAGCTGCGCGGCGCGCCGAAACCAGCCGCCAGCACGGTCACGCGCACCTTGCCGCTCATTCCCGGATCGATCGAAGCGCCGAAAATGATTTGGGCGTCTGGATCGACCGCACGGCTGATCATCTCCGCGGCTTCGTTGACCTCGTACATCGCCATGTCCGGGCCGCCGGTGATATTGAAGATCACGCCGCGCGCGCCCTCGATCGTCGTCTCGAGCAACGGCGAAGCGATCGCCTTTTGCGCGGCGTCGGCCGCGCGGTGCTCGCCGGAGCCTTCGCCGATGCCCATCATCGCCGAACCCGCGTCGGTCATAATCGTTTTAACGTCCGCAAAGTCGAGGTTGATGAGGCCGGGCTGCGTGATCAGGTCGCTGATGCCTTGAATTCCCTGGCGCAGCACGTCGTCGGCGTAAGCGAACGCTTCGTTAAGCGGCGTCTTCTTCTCGATGACCTGCAGAATGCGTTCGTTGGGAATCGTAATCAGGGTGTCGACTTTGGCTTCGAGTTCGACGATGCCGTTCTCGGCGATTTGCATGCGCTTCTTGCCCTCGAACGCGAACGGCTTGGTGACGACGGCGATCGTGAGGGCCCCGGACTGGCGGGCAATCTCCGCGATCACCGGCGCAGCGCCGGTGCCGGTTCCCCCGCCCATGCCGGCGGTAAGAAAGACGAGATCGGCACCGTCGAGGATCAACGCCAAGTCTTCGCGCGATTCTTCGGCGGCTTCGCGCCCGAGCGTCGGGTTGGCACCCGCGCCGAGGCCGCGCGTCTGGCTGCCGCCGATGTGCACCGTGTTTTCCGTCGCTGCGCTGCGCAGCGCTTGCACGTCGGAGTTGACTGAAAAGAAATCGACGCCGGCCAAGCCGGCTCGAACCATGCGATTGACGGCGTTGCAGCCGCCTCCGCCAATCCCGATCACTTTGATCGTGGCGGCGTGCTCGGGCTCGGGAGCGGAGCGTCGTGCATCAGCCATTTTTGCCTTCGGTTCCTCCGTGGGGAAAAGCGTGTCTTGTGGGGACGCTTGGGTGGCTTCGGGTGCCTCGGGAAGGTCGCGGACTTCTGGAACGTCGCGTATTTCCAGAGCTTCGGAAGGTTCGCGTGCTGCCGGGACTTCGAGAGTCTCGGCGTCTTCGTGGGCTTCCGAAATTTCGATTGGCTGGGCGGCGCGCTTGACGCGCGCGGCGCGGGGAGCGCGGGGTTTCAGTTCCATAAATCCGACAACCATTTCTGAACGCGGTGCAGGGCCGGTCCGCCGCGCCGCCGCCTCGTATCGGCGGCATCGCGTTCGTCGTTCGCTCCGAAGAGCACGAGCCCGATCGCCGTCGAGTACTGTGGGAGCGCCATCGCCTCGGTTAGGCCTCCGACCGTGTTCGGCATGCCGACTCGTACCGGCAACCCGAATACGTCTTCGGCGATCGATTCGATATCGGGCAGCAAGGCACCGCCCCCGGTCAGCACGACTTCGCCCAGGACCAGATCGCGCGGAACGTTTTCGATAATCTTCTGCTTGGCCATACGCAGGGTTTCGAGCACGCGCGGCACCACGATTTGGCGCAGTTGCTCGGTGGTGTGATCCTTGGTGGAGCGTCCGTCGAGCGTGCGTACGCCGAAATTCTCTTCGCTGCCCGCGTCGCGTACCGCGGCACCGAACCGCTTCTTCACGTCTTCGGCCTCGGACAGCGTGGTCTTTAGACCTAAGGAAATGTCGTTGGTGAGGATATTGCCGCCAACCGGAATCGTTGCGGTGTAGATGGCGCTACCGAGCGAGTAGACGGCTATGTCGGTCGTTCCGCCGCCGATGTCGAGCA
>JBDTDR010000187.1:0-7811 GCA_039922955.1 Candidatus Tumulicola sp. | reverse complement strand
GCCGGTCAGGCGGATCGCGCGGACGCCGGCCGACGCGGCCGCCCGCACGATCTCGGCAATCTCTTCGTAGGTCAAGATCTCTTCGCGATGCAGCCACGCTAACCCCGATTCGGGCATGCAGTAAATGCAGCGTAAGTTGCACTTGTCGGTCACCGAAACGCGCAGGTACGTGATCGCGCGGCTGAAGCCGTCGGTCAAGGGTTCGCGCGTGAGATCGACCGTTACCGACATTGCGGGTGGGCGCGCTCCTCCCTAGGAAGCGAAGAGACCGTCCGAGAGCGGGGCATTGATCTTGTAGTTATCGATCGTCGAGCTGATATCCGCCGTGTAGCCCGGTTCTTCTACGTGGCCGGTCTGCGACGTCACCACCACGTTCCCGCCCACCGTGCCGTACCGGTTGTTCATCTCCGCGTAGCCGCCGTTGTCGTAACTCCAGCGCATCGAGTCGACCGTAGCGGTCTTGTCATCGGCTTTGACGTCCACGCGATCGACGTTGCCGCGCTTGCGCGGAACCAACCGGAACGTCGTGGTCGTGCCGTCGTCCGAAACGACCGTGACCGCGTAGACTTGCTGCCACCGCGACGGCGCCTCGATGTGCGCGTAGAGCTTGTCGAACTGCTGGGCGAGCGCCGGCACGCCGCTGCTAAAGACGACTTTGTTCTGGCTAGGTTCTTTATGGTAGTACGTTCCTACGAGCTGGACCGTCATAAATGGAAACGACTTCAACGCCACGTTCGCATGCATGGTCGCCGTAAACGTGTGCAAGTTCGGATTGAGCGCCGCCATCCGGGTCAGCAAATCGTCGGCCGCACCGGCGCGCGAGCCGGTCAGTCCGAGCGCAATCAGGGTGATGAGGGCGATTGCGGGTTTCATACAGCCTCCTCAAGAGTGGTCGACGGGACTGAAGGGTTCCAGCGCGGCGCGGATCTCCTCGCGAACGGTTGCGTCCGTCTCCAGCCCATCACGCCGTCGCAACGCTGAGAGGGCGCTGGGAGCGGCTATCCGCCCTAGCGCCCAGGCCGCATGACCGCGCACCATCGGGTGTGGATCCTCATTCAGCGTTAAGACTAGCGCGGGAATTGCGCAACGATCCAAGGAGTTCCCCAGAGCGACCGCCGCGTTACGCCGCAGAACCGCTCCGCCCCGCCAGCCCATCGCGGTTTTTTTGAACCGGCGTTTGAACTCGCCGCTGCGCAGCCGCAGCAGCGCGAGGAGCGTGGGCGCGGCCGTCTCGGGCTCGACCGGAGCGTCGTCGCGCGGATGTCCGCGCGATCCGGCGGCCTGCGTGGGCGGACACGCGAGTTGGCACAAGTCGCAGCCCCACACCCAATCTCCAAGCAGCGGCCGCATGTCCCGTGGAATCGCATCCGTGCGCTGGGTGAGATCCGCGATGCAACGCGTTGCGTCGATCGTGTAGTCGCCGCGGAGTGCCCGCGTCGGGCAGACGTCGACGCAGCGCGCGCACGAACCACACTGTTTGCGCAGCGGCACGTCCGGCGGCAACCCGAGCGTCGTGACGATTTCGCCGAGAAATACGAACGAACCCAGCGACGGCGCGATGAGATTCGTGTGCTTGCCGACCCAGCCCAAGCCGGCGCGCGCGGCGAACGCCCGCTCCGCCAGCGGACGCGTGTCGCACGCGACCGCCGTCACCGCGTCGCCGGCTGCGGCATCGATCGCGGCGGCAATGCGGACGAGCACGCCGCGCACGCGCGCGTGGTAATCGCTCGACCAGGCATAGTTCGAGACGCGCCCGCGCAGCCGTCCGGGCGCTTGCGCGGCGGGGGTCGCATACGGAAACGCGACGCAGACGACGCTGCGGGCGTTCTTCAGTAACTCGCGGGGATCGGTCGCCTGGCGCGCATAGCGCCGGTCGTATCCCCACGTCGCCAGGTCGCCCCGCGCGAACGACTCGCGCATTCGGCGGCAAGATTCGTCATCGGCAAACGCCGCAGCGACGCGCACGTCGCCGGCGCCCAGCTCGCGCGCCGTTTGCACCGCGAGTTCTTTGATTGCCGCGAGATCGAGCGGCGCGACCGGCATTACAGCGTCGCGAGCGGCGCGTCGGCGTCGGCGAGCGGAAACGCCGCACCGATGGCCGCGATGTCGCCGGCGTCCAACGTGAGATCGCCCGCTCGGGCATTTTCCTCGACGTGTTCGAGCCGCGCTGCTTTGGGGATCGTGAAGACGTTGGCGTCGCGCGTAAGAAAGGCCAGAATCACTTGGCGCGCGGTCGCAGCGTGTTTGCGCGCGACGTCGTCGAGGATTCCCCCGCCGCCGGCCTGTGCGCGAGGAAACCGCCCTCGGCCGAACGGCGTGTACGCGACCACCCCAATTTTGCGTTTCTTGGCCACGGGAATCACGCGGCGTTCGGCGCCGCGTTCGTTCAAGTGATAGAGCACCTGGTTGCAGGTTAGCGGAACGTCGCGCAGGTAGGACGCCGCCTCTTCCATGTCGTCGGCGTCGAAGTTGCTGACGCCGACGAATCGCGCCTTTCCGTCGGCGACCAGGCGTTCGAGGGCACGCATTGTTTCTTCGAGGGGATGTGCGCTGGGCCAGTGCAGCAAGTACAGGTCGACGTACTCGAGCGCCAGCCGTTTTAGGCTGCGCTCCGCGGCGGCCAGCGTATCGCCGTAACGAGCGTTGCTCGGCAGCACCTTGGTCGTGACGAACAGCCGGTCGCGCGGCAGCCCGGCGATCGCCTCGCCCAGCAGTTCTTCAACGCGCCCCGTGCCGTACATCTCGGCGGTATCGAGATGGGTCATGCCGAGCTCGATGCCGCGCCGAATCGCGAGCTTGGCCTCTTCGAGGCGCGGACCGGCTTCTGGGATGTCCCACGTTCCTTGTCCGATGACGGGCAGTTCGACGCCGGTTGCCGCGAACGGCTTGTTCCTCACGTGTGAAAGCCTCCTTGCAAACTCCTAAAAAAACTCGAAGTCGGGATGTTGCGCGGCGTAGGCCAGCAGACCCCCGCGCAGATGAATCAGGCGCGTGAAGCCGGCATCGTGCAGGCGGCGCATCGCCCAGCGGGATTTCGCGCCAACTCGGCAGGCGACGACGTAGCGCACGGACGTATCGAGTTCGTGCATCCGCGCTTCGAGCTGCGTAACCGGAATGCCGATCGCGCCGTCGACCGAGCCGAGCACGGCTTCGTGCGGTTCGCGCACGTCGAGCAGGCGCGCGCCGCGCAGTGCCTCGTCGAGCGCGCCGGCGTCGATTTCTTCCATCACTCCCAACGCATCGGCCTCGTCGTCGTATTCGATCGGCTTCGCTTCCCGAATCCACGCGCGGTCGCCGCAAAGCGCGCAGCCGGGGTCGCGTTTGAAACCAACCTCGCGAACGCGCGCGCCGAGGCTTTCGATCAACATCAGCCGGCCGATCAGCGGGTCGCCGATTCCGAGCAGCACTTTGAGCGCCTCACTGGCCTGCCAGGCGCCGACGATGCCCGCCAGCGCGCCGAGCACGCCGCCCTCGGCGCACGTCGGCACGCTTCCCGCCGGCGGCGGTTCGGGATACAAACACCGATAGCACGGGCCGCCCCCGGCACCGAAGACGCTCACCTGGCCGTCGAACCGGAAGATCGACCCGTACACGTCCGCCTTGCCTTCGAGCACGCAGGAGTCGTTGATGAGATACCGCGTGGGGAAGCGATCGGTGCAGTCGAGGACGACGTCGTACAAGCGCACGAGTTCGCGCGCGTTGTCGCCGTCAAAATATACCGGCATCGCGTCGGCGGCGATCGACGGATTGAGCGCCCGCAGCCGCGCTGCCGCCGCGGTCGCCTTGTTGCGGCCGATGTCGGCCGTCGCAAAGATCGTCTGGCGCTGAAGGTTCGTTTCGTCAACCACGTCGCCGTCCATGACGCCGATACGGCCGACGCCCGCGGCCGCGAGATACTGGAGCGCGGGCGAACCCAACCCGCCCGCGCCGATGACCAGGACGCGCGACTCGTTCAGACGCTCCTGTCCGTGCAACCCGACCTCGGGAATCAGCAGATGGCGGCTGTAGCGTCGCAGGCCGGGCCGGCCGGCCAGGCTCACTCCCGCGGATGCCGGTCGTTGAGCCATTGCAGTACGGTGCTGCGGGCGCGTTCGCCCGCGTAGGTGTGATCGCTTTCGATGGTCGCCAGCCACTTGGGCTCGGGGGCCCGCTCGTAGAGTTCGCGCACGCTTTTCTGGTTCACCATCGCGTCGCGATCCGCCGCCACGTAGAGGGCCGGACGTCCGGCCAACCGCGGCAGCAGCGCCGCGTACCGCTCGTCCAGACCCTCGACCAGTTCGGGAAGCGTCACCCCGGTGACGTACGAGGATCGGAAATCGGTCGCGCCGGCCTGACGCAACGCGGCAATGGAGGTGGGGCGGCCCAGCCCGGTGGCAATCGCAATCACCCCGAGAACCTGGGGATCCAGCGCGGTCGTAAAGATCGCCGCCATCCCGCCCATGCTGTGGCCCATCGCGTAGGCCGCTGCGTCGCCGCGTTCGCGCGCAAAACGAAACGCTGCCGACATCGCGTCGATGCAGTCGTCGACGCCGCGCAGTCGGCCGCCGCTCGATCCCAGCTTGTGACCCGGAAAGTCGATGCTGTAGATACCGAAACCGTGGCTCGCCAAAAACCCGCAGAGGAAGTCCAAATTGTGCTTGCTCGAAGAGTAGCCGTGACCCGTGACGATCGAGATGCCGCGCGGACGTCGCGGCTCGTACCAGAGCCCGGCGACCCGGTTGCGCTCCGCGGTAACCTCAAACAGCTCGACTTTACTCACGGTCGGCGTTAGCCTTCCATTCCCCGGCGCCGTCCGCGTAACGCTCCTTCTTCCAAATGGGCGCGCGGCGTTTTACTTCGTCGATGGCGTATTCACAGGCGTCGAACGCCGCGGCGCGGTGACCGGCGGCGACGACGATCGCGACCGCGATGTCGCCGATTGCAAGATCGCCGACGCGATGCACGATCGCTAACCGCACGTCGCCGAAGCGCCCGCGCACCTCGTCGGCGATGCTTTCGAATTCCGCGATCGCCATCGGCTCGAAGGCTTCATACGAGAGCCCGGCGACCGCGCGTCGGTCATCGGCGTGCGCGCGCACGACCCCCAGGAAGCTCGCGATTCCGCCGCACGCGTCGGTTCGAACGGCGGACTCGAGCCCGCGCGGATCGATCGCCTCGCGAACGATGCGGTACACGGCTAACCGCCGCCCACCGGCGGCAACAAGGCGAGCTCGTCTCCATCGGTCAGGAGATCGTCCGCCGCGCCGACGCGGCCGTTGCGCGCTATTCGCGTCGAGCCGGCGAGTTCGTCGAGCGCGGGAAAGAGCTTTGCGAGCGCCGACCACGCGTCGCGGACCCGCATCCCGGCGGCCAAGTCGAGCGTCCGCTCGGGAGCACCCAGCAGTTCGCGCATGCGCGCGAAGGCCAGCACGCGAATCTGCATCGACTAATAGCCGCCGATGTCGCCGGTATAGTCGTTGGCTTCGAGCCACTCGCGCGAGCGCGCGTGCCGCGCGAGCATATCCAGACGGTTGCAGACGAGCTTGTGCATCAGCACTTCCCAGAAGTGCCGGTCCGCCGCGCTTACGTCCTCGGGTACTTGGTTTTCGGCGCGCGCGAACTCGCGCAAGGCTTCCCAATCTTCCCGGTCGAGAATCGCTCGCAGCCGCGCCTCGTACTCGCGCGACGGTACGCCCTGCATCACGCGCTTTTGTCTTCCCGATCCGAAAGCGGCTCGAGCACGTAGCGCTCGATGGCGCGGGCGACGCCGTCTTCGTCGCAGCGCGCGGTGACCCGTCCCACGGATTGACGAACGGCGGGAAGCGCGTTGCCCATGACGACGCCGGTACCCGCCCACCGCAGCATCGGAACGTCGTTGCGCGAATCGCCGATCGCGAGCACGCGGATCGCCGGAATGTCGAGATCGGCGCACAGCCGCGCGAGCGCCTTGCGTTTGGTGGCCTCGAGACTCGTCACCGCGCACTCTTCGAAAACGTCCCAAGCTTCGTACTTGAAGTGCAGCGGAAGGTGGGAGAAAGCCGCGCGCATGGCATCCACGGACTCAGCCCCCAAAAAGCGGATGAACGTCGGGGACGCGTCCTTCACCGCTTCGACCAGCGACCGAACCTCGCGCCAATGCGGCCCGCGCATGTCCTCCATGTGGAGCGGCGTGCCTTCGAGGCGGAGGAAGCAGTCGTCAAGGTAGACCGCGACGTTGAGGCGATGCCGCTGCGCGTACTCGATCATCGGCCGTGCGTGCGCCGCCGGCACGGGGATGTGCCCGAGAGTGCGCCCCGAGAGCACGTCTTTGGTCAGCGCGCCGTGGGCGCAGATGGCCGGTAAATCCAAATTCAGCTCGTGCACCAGGCGGGTGGGCACGTTGGCGGCACCGCGCCCCGTAACCAGGACGACGCGCACGCCCGCCGCGAGCGCGGCGGCTACCGCTCGCCGGTTCGCCGGCGAAACGCCGTCGTCCGAATCGAGCAGCGTACCGTCGAGGTCGAGGGCGATCAGGTCGATGGCAGGCAGCACCACGTAAACTATAACCCGCCCGTCAATCCGAACGGCGGCGCTTTGCGGGGAGGGTGCGACCTTTCGCGGAGCCGAACCGTTATGCTGAATTGATGATGCGACCGTGGGCCGCGTTCCTCGCGTTTGCCGGAGCGGCGACCGTTCTTTCGTGCGCGGCGGCAGCGCAGGCGCGCTGCACCCAAGAGACGCTCAACGTGCGCGGCACGCCCGTCACGCTGGGCTACTGCGTTGCCGGTCCGCCGCGTGCCAACGGCGCCGACGAGATCGTCGTGCCGGTGTCCGCCTCGTACGCTTCGCCCGGCGGCTCGTTTGGCCGTCAGCGCGAACTCCACTTCGTCGCCGGCGAGAACGCGTCACGAATCCTGGAAAGCCTGCCGCTGAATCGGCTCGGCATGACCGGAGTCCTCCACCTGACGCTCGTTTTTGCGGGCGGCCTGGTGCGGGTCGAGGGAGCCCTGCTGACGCCCGGAGGCATCACCATCAAGTGAGCCCGCCGACTAAGGGCAGGTGCAACCATCCGCCCAGGCGGGCATTTTAGAGTCCGTAGAACCATGCGACGTCTGTACATCGCCTTCAACAGTTCGAAGATTCCCGACGGCTGTCGATAAGGGAGCCTGCCTTTTCATCATGCCTTGTACGGCTACCAAACCCGACCTCACGGCTCGGGAGCAAGCGCACCACCTCTACGAGGCGATACCCCCCGGTCTCTTCCGGGTCGACGACGAAAACGAACGTATCGCCTGGCGCGTCAGCCCCGAGCCGTTCGCCTTGTCCCCCGATCAACTCGGCGAAATCGAACGCCTCGGCCACGACCTTCTCGTTTTCTACCGCGGGCTCAACAATCTCTATAATCGCAGCGCGCGCGGAACGGCGCCCGCCTTCATCGCCGAGTATCTCGATCGCGGGAAGCCCGAGCAGATCGTCAAGCTCGCCCGCCAAAATCGCTTCAAGCAAGAACTTCCCGGCGTCATTCGCCCGGATTTGATCCTCACCGACGACGGCTTTACCGCTACCGAACTCGACAGCGTTCCGGGTGGAATGGGCTTTCTCGGCGCGATGACGCAGGCGTACTGCCAGCTCGGAATCGAAAGCGCCGGCGGTGACGACGGCATCCCAAAGAGTTTTGGCGCAATGCTGCGCCACGCCACCGCCGTCGACCAACCCACCGTTGCGATCGTCGTCTCCGACGAATCGGCCGACTATCGGAACGAAATGGGATGGCTCGCCGCCGCGATGCGCCGGCTCGGCGTCGCCAACGCGTGGCTGCGCGCCCCGCACGAAGTCTTCTTCACCGAAGGAGG
>JBDTDR010000186.1:0-34107 GCA_039922955.1 Candidatus Tumulicola sp. | reverse complement strand
GCCGATCGGCGACCGGCGCGACGTCGCCGCTGCGACGGTTGCCGACATCGCACGCTACTACCGCCAATGGTACGCTCCCAACAACGCCACGCTGGTCGTAGCCGGCGACGTCGCCCACCAGGCCATTTTCGCTAAGGCGCAACGCTTTTTCGGAGCGGTTCCCGCCAAGAAATTGCCGGCGGCGCCGGATCGCAACCCGGTCGCGGCGACCGGAAAAACCGTCCAAGCCGCGTTTCCGTTTCCGTTTGAAATCCTCGATCTCGCCTACGCGATTCCGGGCGACAAACAAGCCGGCGAACCGGCGATAAGCACGCTCGCGACGTTGCTGGAGAACCAGCGGTCGCCGTTCTACCAGGCCCTGGTGCAAACGAACATCGCGCTCGCGATCGAAGCCAATGCGGATACGCAGCTGCGCGGCGGACTGCTCAACGTTTTCATCATTCTCAACCCCGGGCACCACGCCGACGAGGCGCAGGCGGTCTTTCAAGCAACGCTCGACCAAGTGCTCAAGAACGGCTTGAGCCCCGAACTCGTCACCGCCGCAAAACGCTTGACGATCGCGGAGCGGCTCTATTCCGCCGACTCGATCGACGGCATCGGCAACTTGGCGGGTTATACGTACGGCATCGTCGGCGAAAAGATCGCCGCCGAAGACGATCGTTTGGCAGCCTTGACCGGCGACGATCTGCTCGAAGCCGCGCGCACGTACATGAGCCGTCCCAACGTGATCGGACACCTGACTCCCAACGCGAGTCCGCCCAAGGGCAGCTCGAACAAAAGTGACGCCGCCGCGAGCGACGACTTCTCCAAGCGCGTCCCAACCGGCCCGATCGTCGAGCCGGCCTGGATCGCCAATGCCGTGCGGGCGCCGACGACGGCCCGCAGCGCGCTCGCTCCGGTCGCCTTCACGCTCTCCAACGGCGTGCGCGTCATCGTTCAACAGAAGAGCGATCGCCCCACGTTCGTTATGCGCGGAAGCATCGCATCGTCGCCGGCATTCCAACCGGCCGGCCAGGAGGGCATCTCGCGGCTCGCGTCATCGGTTGCCGACTACGGAAGCCAAGCGTATCCATTCGCGCAGCGCCGCAAAGCCACCGACGAGATGGGCGCATTCGTCAACACCGGACAGGCCTTCTCGGCTCAGGGAGAAGCCCGAGACTTCGAAAGAATCGCCGCGATCGTCGCCGACGGTGAAGCGCATCCGACGTTTGACGAGCCGTGGTTCGGACTCGAGCGCTCGCAACTCGCAAACAGCCTGCAGTCCGAAGCCCACATATCGGGCGTTATGATCGATCGCGCTTACGACGAGCTGCTGCTTGCCAGCGGCGATCCGTCGCTGTACAATCCGACGCCGCAAAGCGTTGCGGGCCTCACGCGCGACGACCTACTGAGCTTCACGCGCCGCTACTGGCGTCCCGATCTCACGACGATCGCCGTCGTCGGCGATATCGCGCCGCAACGCGTGCGCGCCGTCCTCGAATCGGCTTTTGGCGCCTGGCAGACGTCCGGCGCCAAGCCGAACGCCCACTTGATGGCCATGCCGCCGGCGTCGAAGGGTCACGACTATATCGGCACCGCGGCCAACCAGGTCTTCATCCGCCTTGGGCAGCCGGCCGTTTCCCGCGCGAGCCCCGACTACGACGCGTTCCTGGTGCTCAGCCAAATTCTGGGCGGCAGCGGTGCATTCGAATCGCGGCTCTGGCAAGAGCTGCGTCAAAAGCGCGGACTCGTGTACAGCGTGAGCAGCGAGGTCGACGCCAACGCCGACCGCGGCGATTTCCGCGTCGAACTCAGCGCATCGCCCGAGCGAGTCGTCGAAGCCGTGCAATTCGTCCGCCGAGAACTCGTGCGTTTTCAGAACGAACCCGTGTCGGCGACGGAACTGCAGGAAGCCAAGGTGCGTCTCGTGAGCGACGCGTTACTCGACGAAGCGTCGTCCACCGGAGCGGCCAAACAGTTGCTCGACATCCTCAACAACGGTCTGCCGCTGAATTATTACCGGACGCTCAACGATCGGTTCGCGCGCATTACCGCCGCCGACGTGCAGCGGATTGCGAGGACCTACCTGAAACCAGGGCATCTCGTTGAAGTGTATGCCGGCCCCAGCGGGCCGTGGGCGCACGGCTTTTAACATGATCACCACGATCGATCCAGCCACCGAAGCCGTACTCGAGCGGATTCCTTATATGGCCGCGCGCGAGGTCGAGGCGAAGCTCGGTGCGGCGGCGGCGGCAGCGCGGGGTTGGGCCGCGACCAGCCTCGACCGGCGCACGGCGTTCCTGCGCGCGGTGGCGACGCGTCTGCGCACGCAAAGCGACGGCCTAGCGGTTACGGCGGTAACCGAAATGGGCAAACCCCTCGCGCAGGCGCGCGCCGAGGTCGAAAAATGCGCGTGGTGCTGCGATTTCTTTGCCGAAAACGGTGCGGCGATGGTCGCGCCGCAGGATGCGCCGTCGAGTGCCGCCCGAAGTTACGTCGCGTTTCGCCCGCTCGGGGTCGTACTCGCGATCATGCCGTGGAACTATCCCTACTGGCAGCTCTTCCGCGCGGCCGCGCCGGCGCTGCTGGCCGGGAACGCGGTCTTGCTCAAGCATGCCGAAAACACCACCCGCTGCGCGCTCGAAATCGAACGCGTCTTTCGCGATGGCGGCGCGCCCGACGGACTGTTCGGAACGCTCCTGATGAGCAACGAGGACGTGGACGCGCTGATCGCCGACGCGCGCATTTCGGCCGTCACGCTCACGGGATCCGAGCGGGCGGGGGCTGCCGTCGGCGCGGCGGCGGGATCGGCCTTAAAAAAATGCGTGCTCGAACTCGGCGGTTCGGATGCGTTCGTCGTGCTTGCCGACGCCGATCTCGACCTAACCGCCAAGATGGCGGTCACGGCGCGCTTCCAAAACAACGGTCAAAGCTGCATCGCCGCGAAACGATTCATCGTCGTGCAGCCCGTATACGAGGAGTTCCGCCGGCGCTTCGTCGCGCTCGCGGCTCTCCAGCACGTCGGCGATCCGATGGACGAGAGCGTCGCACTCGGACCGTGCGCGCGCGGCGACTTGCGCGACGCTATCCACGCTCAGGTTCGCGCGACCGTCGACCACGGAGCGCGTCTCGACCTGGGAGGCAAGCGCGTCCAAGGTCCCGGCTATTTCTACGAGCCGACGATCGTCTCCGACGTCGTCCCGGGCATGCGGATGTTCGACGAAGAGGTGTTCGGACCGGCCGCCGCCGTCATCCGCGCGGACGGCGCGGACGAAGCGATCGCCTTGGCGAACGCGTCGAGCTACGGCCTCGGTTTCAGCATCTGGACGGGCGATTCCAGCGCCGCCGAGAACCTTGCGACGCGCGTCGAAGCCGGCGCGGTCTTTATCAACGGCATCGTCGCGAGCGACCCTCGCCTGCCGTTCGGCGGGGTGAAAAAAAGCGGTTACGGCCGCGAACTCTCACACTTCGGCGTCCACGAATTCGCAAACATTCAAACCGTGTGGCTCGGCCCCGCGCGGTAGACCGGTTGTAGTGGTCGCCCGGCGTCGCGCAGTTCAGCGCACTGCGGTGCTCGTGGCGCAGTAGCGAGCGATTCGAGAAATGCCCTCGGCGACGCGCTCGGCCGGCGCGACCCAGCTCAGCCGCAGCCAGCCTTCCAGCGCAGGCCCGAATGCGACTCCCGGAATCGCGAGCACGCCGTGGCGCTCGACGAGATCGCCGGCCGCGTCGAGCGAGCCCCGGCCGTCGGGCAAACGCACGCACGCGTAAAACGCGCCCTCCGGCGCGACGAATCGCAAGCCGCTCGTCTCAAGCGCCGTCAGCAGCGCGCGGCGCTGCTCGACGTACCAGGCTGCATGCTCGCGTACGCCTTCGGAGGACCCGAACACGTGCAGCGCCACTTGCTGCGCAAACGTATCGGCGCACGAGGTGACCCAGGCGTGCGCCTTGATCGCGTGCTCGACGAAGCTCTCGGGCGCCAATATCCACCCTAACCGCAATCCGGTCAGAGCGTTGCTTTTGCTGATCGAATTCGTCACGATCGTCTGCGGGTAACGGGCCGCCAAGTTCGCCGCATCGTCGGTGAACGTCTGTTCGCGATAAATTTCGTCGTGAACGAGCCAAACCCGCTTACCCGAACGCCGCTCCAGGGCTCGCACGAGCCGCTCCGCCTGATCCCGCGAAAGAACGCGTCCGGTGGGGTTGCAAGGCGAGCAGATGACGATCGCGCGCGTCGCCTCGGTAACGGCGGCAAGGATGCGCTCGGCATCGAAAGCAAAATCGTCCGCTTCGCGCATCGCGACCGTGCGACAGGCAACGCCGTCGAGCGCCGCCATCTTCGCGTAGGCCGGGAATGCCGGTTCGACGACCAGCAGTTCGTCGCGCGCCGGATCCAGCAACGTCATCAGGGTTACGTACATCGCTTCCTGCGAACCGGTAGTCACACACACGTTGCCCGCGCGCTCCATATCGGGATAGCGATAGTAGCGCGCGATGGCTTGGCGTAACGCCGGATCGCCGGCGTTGGTGGTGTATTTGGCGCCATGCTCCGCAACGTACCGCATCGCGTATTCAAAGTGATCGCGATTCGGTAACAGGGTGGGCTCGCCTAAGCCGAGGTCGATCGAGTCGGGCCGCTTCTTGGCGGCAACCGCGCGAATCAGCGACCCGGGGATTTCAAGGACGCGCGGGTTCACACCGCTACCTCGTTCTCGCGCAGCGCGGCATTGAGCGACGTCTTGCGGTCGGTCGATTCGCTCCGCGTCCCGACGATCAACGCACACGGCGTACCGAACTCGCCGGCGGGAAAACGCTTCGGCAGCGTGCCCGGAATGACGACGGCGCGCGCGGGAACGCGGCCTCGCGTGGTGACGGGTTGGCTTCCCCGCACGTCGACGATCGGCGTGCTTGCCGTAAGCACGACGCCGGCGCCGAGCACCGCCTCGCGTTCCACGCGCACGCCTTCGACCACGATGCAGCGCGAGCCGACGAAGGCGCCGTCTTCGACGATGACCGGAGCCGCCTGCGGGGGTTCGAGGACCCCTCCGATGCCGACCCCACCCGAAAGATGGACGTCCTTCCCAATCTGCGCGCACGAACCGACCGTCGCCCAGGTGTCGATCATGCTGCCTTCGTCCACGTACGCACCGACGTTCACGTATCCGGGCATTAAGATAACGCCGCGTCCTAAAAAGCTGCCGTATCGCGCCACGCCCGGTGGAACGCAGCGCACGCCGGATTTCTTGAAGTTCTTCTTTACCGGCAGCTTGTCGAAGTACACGAGGACGTCGTCGTCGCAATCCCCCATCCAGTCGGCGACACGCCGTTGGAAGTACAGCAGAATGGCTTGCTTCACCCACGCGTGCGTCACCCACTCCCCGCCGTCGCCGGTCGGTTCGGCAACGCGCAGGTCGCCCTCATCCAGCGAGGCGATGACGCGATCGACCGCACGGCCGTCGTGCCCACGCACGTCGCCCTCACCGCGCGCCAGCGCCTCGATCCGGGCGCGCAACTCGTCCTTGCTCATATCGCTTGACGGTTTACGTCACGCTGCCCCGCCGACCATGCCGGGGCGAGGATGCCGCCGGCGGTCGGCGACCGATTCCCGGACGACGGCACCGATGGCAATCGGGCCGGGTAAGGAATAGAGAGGGAAGGGCGAAATGACCTCAACCCGTTAAAGGAGATCTCGTGCCAAACTCCCCCGCCGACGAGCAGCGCATCAATGCGATTCGATTTTTAGCAGTCGATGCGGTTCAGAAAGCCAACTCGGGCCACCCCGGCATGCCGATGGGAGCGGCGGCCATGGCCTATGCGCTTTGGACCCGGCATCTGCGCTTCAATCCGAAGGATCCGCAGTGGCTCGATCGCGATCGCTTCGTGCTCTCCGCGGGCCACGGCTCGATGCTCCTGTACGCACTGCTCTACCTTACGGGATACGATCTGAGCCTCGACGACCTCAAGTCGTTCCGTCAATTTGGAAGCAAGACGCCCGGGCACCCCGAGGTCGGCCATACGCCCGGCGTGGAAGCGACCACCGGTCCCTTGGGTCAGGGAATTGCCGACGCCGTCGGCATGGCCGTTGCCGAGGCGCACCTCGGCGCGGTGTACAACCGCGAGGACGCGCCGATCGTCGATCATTTCACGTACTGCATTTGCGGCGACGGCGACTTCATGGAAGGCATCAGCCAAGAAGCGATCTCGCTGGCCGGACACCTGAAGCTCGGCAAGCTGATCGTTTTTTACGACGACAATCGCGTTTCGCTGGCCGGGCCGACCGACATTACGCTGACCGACGATCCGGTCGCCCGCTTCGATGCGAGCGGCTGGCACACGCAGTTCGTCGACATCGCTCGCGGCAACGACGTCGACACGATCGATCAAGCGATCGTCGTCGCCAAGAACGTCACCGACCGGCCTTCAATGATCGCCGTACGAACGCACATCGGTTACGGCTCGCCGCGTCAGGACAACAATTCGGCGCACGGCGAACCGCTCGGACCCGAAAACGTTAAGAAGTCGAAGGAAGCGCTGGGGTGGCCGCTGGAGCCCGACTTCTACGTGCCCGACGACGTGCGCAAGTTCTTTCGCGACGCCGGCGCTAAGGGCACCGCACTCGAATCGCAGTGGCGCTCGACGTACGACGCCTGGAAGACCGCCAACACCGAGCTCGCCAGCCAACTCGAGCGAGGGCTCACCGGCGACGTACCGCCCAACCTTCCGTGGCCGGTTTTTACCGAGGCGAACGGGAGCCTGGCCACGCGCGACGCCGGCGGCGTCGTGATGAACGCGATCGCGGAAAGCCTGCCCGCGTTGGTCGGCGGCTCCGCCGACCTCGATCCCTCGACGAAGACGTACCTCAAGCACGGCGGCGATTTGCGCCCCGGCAACTACGCCGGCCGCAACATTCACTACGGCGTGCGCGAGCACGCGATGGCCGCGATCAACAACGGAATCGCGTTGCACGGTGGGCTGCTGCCGTTCTCGGCAACCTTCTTCAACTTCGTCGACTACTGCAAACCGGCGTTGAGGCTCGCGTGCCTCTCCAAACTCCACTGCATTTACGTCTTCACCCACGATTCGGTCTTTCTAGGGGAAGACGGCCCGACGCACCAGCCAATCGAACAGCTTGCGACGTTGCGGGCAACCCCCAACTGCAACGTCGTGCGGCCGGCCGACTCGCTCGAAGTGCTGGAGGGCTGGAAGCTGGCCGTGAGCGTCAAAGGCACCCCGTGGGCGCTCGTTCTCACGCGGCAAAAGCTGCCGTTCCTAGGCGAGCGGGATGCCGCCGTCGCCAAAGGTGCGTACGTTCTGGCCGACGCGACCGGCGGAAACCCGGATCTGATCCTCATCGCAACCGGCTCGGAAGTCGCGCTCGCCGTCGATGCCAAACGAATTCTCGACGACAAGGGCGTGCGCACGCGGGTCGTCTCGATGCCGTGCTGGGAACTCTTCGACCGGCAGCCGCAGTCGTACAAAGATGAAGTCCTGCCGCCATCGGTAACCGCCCGCATGTCGATCGAGGCCGGCGCCACGCTCGGCTGGGCGCGCTACGTCGGCGACCGGGGCGTCGCGTTCGGGATCGACCATTTCGGCGCATCCGCACCGATCGCCGCGCTCGCCCAAGCTTTCGGGTTTACGCCCGACAACATCGCCCACATCGCCCTCGATACGTTCGCACTCGCCACTCCGTAGGAGACCCCATACTGTGAAGAACCAACTGCAGCAACTGCTAGATGCCGGGCAGAGTGTTTGGATCGATAACCTTCGCCGCAGCATGTTCGCGTCGGGCGAGCTCAAACGGCGCATCGATCAAGGCTTGCGCGGAATGACGAGCAATCCGACCATCTTCGAAAAGGCGATCGGTGCCGGGAGCGACTACGACGATCAATTGCGCGATTTGGTCGGTTCGGAAAAGGGCGCCGAGGCACTTTTCTGGGACCTCGCGATCCAAGACATTCGCCAAGCCTGCGACGAGTTCGCCGCCGTCTTCCAATCGTCGGGCGGCAACGACGGCTTCGTCAGCTTGGAAGTCTCGCCGCTGCTCGCGCGCGATACGCAAGGAACGATCGCCATGGCTAAGGATCTGTGGGGCCGCGTCGGGCGCCCCAACCTCATGGTCAAAATCCCCGGAACGAAAGAAGGTTTGCCCGCGATCGAAGAATGTACGTACGAAGGCATCAACATCAACGTGACGTTGGTATTCTCCGTCGATATGTACGAGAAGGCCGCACGCGCGTACGTCAAGGGGCTCCAGCGCCGCATCGCCGAGAACAAGCCGATCGATACGATTCGCTCGGTGAACTCGGTTTTTGTCAGCCGCATCGACAGCGCCATCGACAAGATGCTTCAGGCGCGAATCGCCAAGGGTGAGAAACTCGAACCCCTGCTCGGCAAAACCGGCATCGCCAACCTGAAGCTGACCTATCAAAAGTTCAAAGAGATCTTTCTCGGCGACGACTTCGCCGCCGTGAAAGCGGCCGGCGGCGCCGTGCAGCGCCCGCTGTGGGCCTCCACCTCCACTAAAGACCCGCACTACCCCGACCTCATGTACGTCGAGAACGTCGTCGGCCCGGATACCGTCAACACGATGCCGCCGCAAACCATCGACGCGCTGCTCGACCACGGGACGGTCGTCGCCGATACCGTCGAAAGCGATCTCGCCGGCGTCCAAAACGTTATGCGCGCGCTGCAGGAAACGAAGATCTCGCTCTTCGAGGTAACGGAGCAACTCCAAGTCGAGGGCCTCACGCTCTTCTCCGACTCTTTCGCGGCGCTGCTCGGAGCGATCGTCTACAAACAAAAGCTCCTCGAATCGGGCGGCGCCGACCGGGTGGTCCTTTCGCTCGGAGCCTCGCAGCCGCAGTTCGACGCCGCGCTAAACGCGCTCGCGTCGGCAGATTTTCTCAAGCGATTGTGGGATCGGGATCCTACGCTGTGGTCGAGCGACCCGCACGACGCCGAGATCATCAAGACGTCGCTGGGGTGGTTGACCATTCAACAGCACATGCTCGAGTCGGTCCCCGAACTCAAAACGTTTGGTAGGGAGATCAAAGAGAAGTTCGACTTTGCGGTCGTCTGCGGCATGGGTGGAAGTTCCCTCGCTCCAGATATCCTCGCCGATACCTTCGGTCAGTATGACGAGTCCACCGAACTCCTGGTGCTCGACTCAACCTGCCCGCAGCAAATCCGGGAACTCGAAGAGCGAATTCGGATCCCCGAGACCGTCTTCGTCATTTCGAGCAAAAGCGGAACGACCACCGAACCCAACGCCTTCTACGCGTACTTTCACGAAAAGGTCTCGAAGCAGTTGGGTGCTTCGGTGGCCGGGCGCAACTTCGTCGCGATCACCGATCCCGGCACCTCACTGGAAAGGGAAGCCAAGGAATGCGGCTTCCTCGCCTGCTTCGAAAACGACCCGAACATCGGCGGCCGCTATTCGGCGCTCTCATACGTCGGCATCGCGCCGTCGGCCATGGCCGGTTACGACATCAATCTTCTTCTCGACCGCGCGCTGGGTGCGATGCATGCCAACGATCGCACCGTCGACGTCAAGGCGGCAACCGGCGCGCGTCTCGGCGCGGCCTTCGGCGGGCTGGCGGCCGCGGGCCGCGACAAGCTCACCATCGTCACCCATCCCGACGTCGCGGCGTTCGGCGCCTGGGCCGAACAACTGATCGCCGAGTCGACGGGTAAGCACGGCAAGGGCATCGTCCCGGTCGAAGGCGAGGCGCTCGGCGAACCCGGCGTCTACTCCGACGACCGGCTCTTCGTCTACGTCGGCGCCAACCTGCCCGAGCCCGAACCCGGAGTTGACGCGAAACTTCGCTCGCTCGAGGCCGCCGGGCATCCGGTCATTCGTCTCGCGATGAACGACGAGTACGATCTTGGCGAGCAGTTCTATCTTTGGGAGGTCGCGGTCGCCGCCGCCGGCGTTATCCTTGGCATCAACGCGTTCGATCAACCCAACGTTCAGGAATCGAAAGACAACACCGTAGCGCTGCTCAAAGAATACGCGAAAAAAGGCAGCTTCGACGAGCCGAAGCCGGACGCCGGCGATGGCAGGTTCGACGTTACGTATCTCTCCGGGAGTAAGAGCCTGTCCGCGCAGACGCCGGTGCAGGCCCTGTCCGGGCTTTTTGCGCAGCTGCGGCCGCACGACTACGCCGCCCTCACGGCCTACATCGCCCGCAACTCGGCGCACGCCGCGCTTCTCGACGAGCTGCGGTTGAAGATCCGCGACGCCCGCAAGGTAGCCACCACGGTGGGCTTCGGTCCGCGCTTCCTGCACTCCACCGGACAGCTTCATAAGGGCGGGCCCGACACGTGCGTCGCGCTGCAGATCGTTGCCGACGACGCCGAGGATCCCAAAATTCCAGGGATGCACGTCGGGTTCCGTACGCTGCTTGCCGCTCAGGCACTCGGCGATTGGATCTCGCTGGACGAGCGGCATCGCCGAGGCGTGCGCGTGCATCTCAAAGGCGACGTGATTTCCGGACTGCGCTCGCTGATCGCCGCCGCCGACGAGGCCTTGTCGGTACGGGCATGATCGCCGCCGCCCCGCCCGCGGGCGGGAACTCGGTCAATCCGCTCCGGGCGGGTTTACCGCCCAGCGATCGCATCGACGCGCCGTGCAGCATCGTCTTTTTCGGCGCCAGCGGCGACCTGTTCAAACGCATGCTGCTGCCGGCCGTCTATTCGATGCGCTGCAACGGCACGCTGCCGGCGGATTTTGCCTTGGTCGGATTCGCCCGCACGCCATACGACGACGACGGCTTTAGAGAATACTGCCGTCAGCAGCTCGACGAGTTCATGCCGCCCGATCGGAAACCGCAAGGCAGCTTGTGGGACGATTTTGCCGCACGTATGAGTTACATCACCGCCGGCTTCAAGGACTCGCAGGACTTCGTCAAGCTCAAAGCGCTGCTCGCGCGCAACGACGAGCGGTTTGGAACGAGCGGCAACCACCTCTTCTATCTGGCGACGCCACCGGCGGTCTTTCCGGTCGTCGTCGGGCATCTCAAGAAGGCCGGCCTCGACCCGCGCAACGACGATCGCGGCTGGACGCGCATCGTCGTCGAAAAGCCGTTTGGAACCGACTTGAAAACCGCCCGGACGCTGCAGCGCGAAATCGAAAAGGTTTTTTCCGAGAGCGCCGTCTACCGCATCGACCACTATCTCGGCAAGGAGCCCGTTCAAGACATCATCGCCCTACGTTTTGCCAACACGATTTTCGAGCCGATTTGGAATCGCAACTACGTGCAGAGCGTACAGATAACCGCTGCAGAGTCGCTCGGAGTGGAGGAGCGCGGCGCCTATTACGATCACGCGGGCGCGCTTCGCGACATGATCCAGAACCACGTCATCAACCTTCTGGCTTTGGTCGCGATGGAACCGCCGATCAGTTCCCACGCCGACGACATCCGCAACGAAAAATATAAGGTGCTGTCCGCCATCGCGCCGCCGGCCTACGACGACGTAGCCAAGACCTCGGCCCGCGGGCAATACGGTCCCGGCACCATCGACGGGCAGCCCGTCAAAGGGTACCGCCAGGAAGCCGACGTTGCGCCCGACTCCAACACCGAGACGTTTGCGGCCGTACAGTTCTGCGTGAACAACTGGCGCTGGTCCGGCGTACCGTTTTTTCTCCGCTCCGGGAAGCGGCTCGCGCGCAAGCTGTCGGAGATCGTCGTCACGTTCAAACCAATTCCGCATCGTTTCTACGGTGCGTCGACCGACGACATCCAGCCCAATTTGCTCGTGATCAAAATTCAGCCCGATGAGGGCATCGCGATGCGCTTCGAGGCGAAGGTGCCGGGGCCCAAAGACCACGTGCGCAGCGTCTACATGGATTTCAACTACGGTAGCGGTTTCGGGGTCGTGTCCCCACCGGCGTACGAACGGCTGATCGGCGACGCGATACGCGGCGATGCGACGCTGTTCACGCGTTGGGACGCCGTCGAGCGCGCCTGGGAGCTCGTCACACCGACCCTCGACGTGTGGAAAAACACCAAGGACTTCGCCTTTCCCAACTACGCGGCGGGCAGCCAGGGGCCGCCGACGGCCCCCGCGCTTTTCGAAGGCTGGCGGCGGTTATGAGCGCGCTGCGATGAGTCTGGATCTGCAGTCGATCCTTGGCGAGCTGACGCTGCGGCGCAGGAACCGGGGCGACGTGATGGACGTTGCGCTGATGACGCTGGTCGCGTTCTTCGAAGACGCTGCCGTCGCCGAGTGGCTGCGGGACCGAATTCACAGTTTAGCGGTAAAAGATCCGGCGCGGGTAATCGTTCTGGATGGCACCGCGACCCACGAACTGCACCACGTCGGCGCGGCCTGCGACGAACACGACGATTGCCTCAAGACTCGCGGAGAGTGGATCGAACTCGGCGTGCAGGGAAGCGATCCCGACACCTTGCAGTCGGCCATTTCCGCCCTCGCGCTGCCTCAGACGCCGATCGTGCTGGTCTGGGCGTCGGGCCGAATTGGAACCGACGCTCGGTTCGCCGGCATCTCGCCCAACGTGCGGACGGTCGTGTATAACAGTTCGGCGCTCGACGACGGCCAAGGCGGTCTGCGCGAGCTGATCGCGTTCGTGCAAGAGCATCCGGGCGTTTCGATCTGCGATCTCGCCTATCTTCGGCTAGCACCGTGGCAGGAAAGCATCGCGTTGTTCTTCGACGGGAAAAACGTCATCCGCGAGCTGTTCGATTTGCGCCGGGTCGAGATTTCCAGCGGCTCGGAAGCCGAAGCCTACTATCTGCTGGGGTGGCTCGCGAGCCGTCTCGAATGGAGCGCCCACTGCGCCGATCGTTTCCACAACCGATTCGGAACGGAGATCGAATTTACGATTTCGCGCGAAGGATCGCCGCGCCGGATCCGGCGCGTCGCGTTGCACTCGTCGCAGACGCAATTCATCGCCGAGCTGGGGCGCGAGAAGACTGAGGTGATCGCCCTGACCGTGACGGGCGCCGCGCAGCATCCCGACCGATGCCATCCGATCACCAACATCGACACCGCCGCGCTGATCGAACGCGCGATTCTGACCGGACACGACGACCGCATTTTTCACGACACGCTGCTCGCGGCGCGCGACATTCTCGCTCAAACCGAAAAGGTTCACCGATGACCGCGGCGGGCAGCCTGCAGATCTTTCCGAACTCCGCGGCGCTGGCCGAGGCGCTAGCCGACGTTTTCATCGAGATCGGGCAGACCGCGATGGCGGACCGCGGGAGTTTTCGCGTCGCGCTCTCGGGGGGGAATACGCCGCGAGCCGCCTATGCGCTGCTCGCACAGCAACCGCGCCGCGAGGTCCTTTCGTGGAGCGACGTTTTCATCTATTTTGGCGACGAGCGCTGCGTGCCGCCCGACGACGAGCAGTCGAACTATCGGATGGCAACCAAGGCCTTTCTCGATGCGGTGCCGATCCCGCCGGTGAACGTTCACCGCATTCGCGGCGAAATCGATCCCGCGACGGCCGCCGCCGACTACGCGTCGATCTTGCGCACGGATCTCGGCGATCTGCCGCGATTCGATCTGGTCTTGCTTGGCCTCGGCCCCGACGGCCACACGGCGTCGCTCTTTCCGGGGACGCCCCCAGCGACCGACGACGCCGCGCTCGTGCGCGCCGTCTACGCGCAATCCCAGGCGATGTGGCGCGTCACCGTGACGCCGGAAGTTCTCAACGCCTCGCGTACGGTCGTCTTTGCGGTCGAAGGCGCTGCCAAGGCGGCAATTCTCGCGACGGTCCTCGAGGGTCCGCACGATCCGGTGAAATATCCCGCCCAGATCGTCGCGCCTGCGTCCGGAAGGCTGATCTGGCTCGTCGAGCAGCTCGCCGCTGGAATGCTCCACAAAGATCACCGTGAGTGAAACGGCTCATCGTCAGCGCCGACGACTTCGGTATCTCGCCTGAGGTCAACGAGGCGATCGAGCGCGCCCACCGCACCGGCATTTTACGGGCCGCGAGCCTCATGGTGGGCGCACCGGCGACGGCGGATGCCGTCGAGCGCGCGCGGCGCCTTCCGGATCTCGCCGTCGGCCTTCACGTCGTGCTCGTGCGCGGGCGCCCCACTCTCCCGCCCGACCGCGTGCCGGACCTCGTCGACGCGCGCGGCGAGTTTCCTACCGACCTGGTTAGCGCCGGGTTTCGCTACTTCTTTCGCCCCGGCGTGCGCCGCCAGCTCGAAGCGGAGATTCGCGAACAGTTCGAACGCTTCGCGGCCAGCGGCCTGCAACTCGATCACGTCGACGCGCAATGCCACATGCACGTCCACCCCACCGTCTTCGGCCTAATCCTGCGGGTCGGACGCGAGTACGGCCTGCGGGCGATTCGGATTCCGCGCGAACCGTTCGCGCTCTCGTATCGCGCCGCCGGCGACCGGTTCGGCGCGCGGCTCGGGAACACGCTGCTCACCGAACCTTGGCTCGCGCTAATGCGGATGCGCGCGCGCCGCAGCGGCGTCGCGTGCAACGACTACGCGTTCGGGGTCAACGATCCCGGCGCGATGACCGAAGGCCGGGTGCTGCGATTGCTCGGCGGTTTGCCCGACGGCGTGACGGAGTTGTTCTTTCACCCGGCCACCGGGCCGTTCGCCGGCGCCGATGCGGGCACCGAGTGCTTTGCGTGGGCCGAGGAGCTGGCCGCGCTGACGAGTGCGAACGTACGCAACGCAATGGAGCGTTATCGCATCGCCAACGTTACGTACGGAGAGATCGCGGGTGGCGCCGCTGCCGGCTGAAGCGGTGAGGGTCGTTACGTACCTGCTGCTGCTCGCAAGCGTTTTGGGGCTCGCCTATCTCGCGGTCGCGAACGCCGTCGTGTTCGCGTTTGCGCGGCGATCCGTTCCGCAGCCCGCGCATTTCCCGAGCGTGACGGTGCTCAAACCCGTCAGCGGTTTGGAGCCGGAGCTGTACGAAAACCTGGCGACGTTTTGCGAACAGGACTATCCCGAGTTCGACGTGATCTTCTGCGTGCACGACCGCCGCGACGCAGCCGTGGCGGTGATCGAGCGCGTCATCGCGGCCTTTCCGGCCTGTGCCGCGCAGATTCTAGCCGGCGACGACCGGGCGCACCGCAACCCGAAGATCGCCAACCTCGCCAAGGGCGCGGCGGCGGCGCGCGGCGACCTGATCGTCATTGCGGACAGCGACATCCGCGTCGGCCCGGCCTATCTGCGGTCGCTGGCCGCATCGTTCGCTCGCGAACGCACCGGCGCTGCGACGTGCCTCTACCGCGCCGTCGCCGCCGGCGGGTTCGTGCCGCAGCTCGGCGCAGCGTACGTCGAAGATCAGTTCGCGCCCTCGGTGCTGGTCGCCGCGACCCTCGGAACGATGCGGTTCTGCCTGGGCTCGACGATGGCGGTGCGGCGCAGTTTGCTCGACGCGGCCGGCGGCATCGGCGCTCTCGGCGCGTATCTGGCCGACGATCACCGGCTTGGCGAACTGGTCACCGAACGCGGTTTCCAAGTCGAGCTATCGCGCTACGTGGTGGCGACGACGATCCCCGAAACGACGCTGCGCGATTTGTGGTCGCACGAGCTTCGCTGGGCGCGCACGAACTTCGTGCTTGCGCCGGCGGGCTACATTTTTTCGTTTCTGACGTTCGGCGCGCCGCTGGCGCTACTCTATCTGCTGGTTTCGCGGGATGCCCGCGTTGGGTTTCCACTGCTCGCGGCGGCAATCGCACTGCGGTTCGCACTCCATTACACCGCGCGCGCCGCGCTAGGCGTGCGCCGCGCGCCCGCGCCCTGGATCGCACCGATCCGCGACCTTTGGAGCCTGGCACTTTGGCTAGCCAGTCTGTTCGGACGAACCGTTCGCTGGCGGCAATCCCGGGTGGCGGTCGATTCGGCCGGGCGCATGCGGTGAATCGGCTGGATCGTGCGCTGCGGGCGGCCATCTTGGCGGCGGCCGACAACGCGTACGTGCGGCGGGCGGTCGGCCGTTACGGCATGCGGATGGGCGCAAAACGGTTCGTCGCCGGCGAAACTGCCGACGACCTTTTGCGGGTTGCGCGTGCCGCTAACGCGCGAGGCTTCGGCGTGGCCGGCGGAATTCTTGGCGAGAGCGTGCGCGATCGCGAAGAAGCCGTCGCGGCTGCGGACCAATACTGCTCGCTGCTGCGCGCCTTTGCCGATCGAGGCATCGATGCGAACGTGGCGTTCAAGCTGTCGCACGTGGGTCTCGATCTCGACCCCGAACTGGCCTTCGACAACGCCGTTCGGATTGCGGAAACCGCGCAGGCAACCGGAAACACCGTGCGAATCGACATGGAGCAGTCGCGATACGTGGACGCAACCCTCCAGGCGTATCGCCGTCTGCGCGGTCGCTTCGACTGCGTCGGTTTCGCGCTGCAAGCGTATCTCTTTCGGAGCGCAAGCGACCTCGAGGCGATGCTCGCGCTGCGCCCGAACGTCCGAATCGTGAAGGGCGCATACTTAGAACCGCCGTCGGTCGCTTACGCGCGAAAGTCGGACGTCGACGAAAACTACGTCCGACTGGCCGAGTCGGCGCTCTCGCACGACGGCTACACGGCCATCGCGACCCACGACCCCGCGATCGTGCAACGCGTCGAACGGTTCGCGGCCGCAAACGGGCTGCCCAAACGCGGACGATTCGAGTTCCAGATGCTGTACGGCATCGGCGCGCTGCTGGCGCGCTCGCTGGTCGAGCGCGGATATCGCGTACGCTTGGCGGTGCCGTTCGGCGATGACTGGTTTCCGTACTTGATGCGCCGGCTCGCGGAACGCCCGGCAAATCTCGCGTTCTTTCTCAAAGGCGCGCTGACGCGTGGGTGACGCGAAGAAGGGACTGCGCGGCAACTGGGCCGCCGTAGTCACGCCCGTCGACGCCCACCTGCGCCCGGATGCCGCCAAGGCGATCGCCTACTACCGCGACCTGCTCGACGCCGGCTGCGACGGCATCAACCTCCTCGGGACGACCGGAGAGGCCATGTCGTTCGGTGCGGCACAGCGGTTACAATTGATGGAGGCGGTCGCGCGCAGCGGCATCCCGCGCTGCCGCGCGATGGCTGGAACGGGCGCCGCGTCGCTCGAGGACACGACGCGCTTGACGCGCGCGGCGCTGGATCTAGGTTTTGCCGCCGTTTTGCTGATGCCGCCGTTCTTCTTCCGCGACGCAACCGACGACGGCGTGATGCGTTTCTTCGACGCGCTGTTCGCACGCTTGCCGGTCGCAAACGACCGGGTGCTGCTCTATAATTTCCCGCAGATGAGCGGCATCACGTTTCATCCCGATCTCGTCGATCGTTTGATCGAAGCGTTTCCCGGGGCGATTGCGGGACTCAAGGATAGCTCCAACGATCGCGCGCTCCAAGCCGAGATTCTCGTCCGTCATCCCGGTCTCGCGGTTTTCCCGGGCTCCGAGGAATATCTGCTCGACGCGGTTGCAAGCGGCGCGGCCGGCTGCATTTCCGGAAGCGTTGCCCTGTGGCCGCAGCTCGCGCGGTCCGTCTACCTGCACCCAGCTCCGGGTGACGCGCGCCGGCTCGCCGAACGGCGAGCCGTGCTAGCCCAGTTGCCCTTCGTCGCAGCGGTTCGTTATTGCATCGCGCGCAATCTCGGCGACGATTCCTGGGAGCAACCGGTGCCGCCGTTGATGCCGCTTACGCCGGCGCAACGCTCGGAACTGGACCGCCGCCTAGCCTGCTAGAAGCGCTGCAGCCATCCAGTCTACGATGGCATCGGCGACGGTGTCGGTAATCGCGAGGGCCGCGGAAGGGGTGCCGGGGATCCGGCGAGTGCTTGCGAACCCAGCGTTTGCACGTTTACGCCGTTCTTGGTCAGGATCGTGCCCTCGACGCGTTCGAGTTCGACGACGGCCTTGTTGAGATCGGTTTGCGCCAATAGTTCGCGTCCGCGGTTTTGGTTGAGTTCGACTTGCCGCTGTAGCACGAGGAACGTCGTCGAAGCGCCGTTGTGGAACTTGCGGAGTTCGCTTCCGTAGACTTGATCGGAAGCTTCGCGCGCGCTTCGAGAAGCGTTGAGCCGCGAAAGCGCCGACTGATACGTTTGCAGCGCATTGCGCGCGTCGTACCCGATTCGCGCTGCGACCCCCGCTGCTAAAACTGCCGCCTGATGTTGTTCCTCGCCGGCAATCCCCTTGAGGCCTTTTGCCACATCGTTTTGCACCGGAAAGCTTACCGTTACGCCGATGTTAAACGCGGGGTAGCGAAAGGTCCACAGATTGTGATAGGCCTGCGCCATCGTACCCAGAGTGTACGGCGGGGGGGTTGGGCAAAATCTTGCAGCCCCAAAGGGGCACTGTTGGGCGACAAACGCGGGCGACGACTGCAGCAGGCCGGCAAAACCGTTGCTCATGTAGGTGACCTGCGCGTCAGCCTGCGGCAGCGACTGGTTTTTGGCGAAAGCGAGATCGATGTCAGCCTGCCGGTACTTATCGAGCGCCTGCCGAACTTCCGGCCGATTCCTTAATGCCGCCGTGACGACTTCTTGGACCGTCGGAGTTTCCGGAAGCTGGAATGCCGACGAGGTCGGAACGAGGTTTGCTACCCAAATCGGATCTCCGGGATTGGTCACAAGCAACCCCTTGAGCTGGTTCTGCAGATCCGAGACGGTTTGGAGCGCCGAAAACACATTATCTTGAAACATCGCCACCTGAGTCGAGGATTCGGTCGCGTCGATTGGCGCTGCGGCGCCCCGTTTCGCCAACCTAACGGTGCTATTCTGCTGTGCCACCGCATCCTTCAGCGCCTCCTCTTGGATTGCGACGTTTCGCCAGGCAGAGACGAGATTCCAGTACGCGTCCTCGACTTGGGAAATGGTGTTTGACGCATCGACTAAGGAGCTGGCCAAGTTCGCATCCGCGTTGACGATCGACAGCTTGTACTGACGCTTTGAAGCAGTCATGCCTGCATTCCTCAATAGCGGCTGCGTGATCGCGACGTTCAACGATGCCAGATAGTACGGATTGAACGAATTAAAGGCGGTGTTGTTGTACGTGCGGGTCTGCTGAATACCGGCGGTGTACTGCGTGCCGTTCTCGGTCTGACCGCCTAGCCCGTACGTGAGCGAGTACTGATGTTGAATGATATTTCCCGGTCCGGTCGCGGTTACCGGGGGAGGCGTAGCGGAACCAAACGAATTGCACGGGTATGAGTTTGGCGGCGTGCAGTAGTACGTGGAAGCCTCGCCCGGGCCCGCTTCAAACGGATTCAGCGGCGGCGAAATCGTCATGCTCGACACCGGTTCGACTTGCAGACGCAGGTCGAACGCGCCCTTCGCTTCGACGATTTGATAGCCCGCAATTCTCGCGTTGGACGCCGACACCGCGAGATTCGGATTCTTGAGCAGCGCCATGGCGATCGCGTCTTGGAGCGCGATGCCCACGAAAGGCTGCGGCCGCACGCCGGCGATGCCGGCTGAAGTGGGAGCCACCGCGGGAGCCCGGTAGCCGGGCGCGACGGTCGGAACGACCGGCAGCACGGGGGATGGAACCGCCGTCGGCATCGTCGCGCGAGCCGGCACCGCGCGATCGCTCTGCGCGGAGACGCGGCCCATGGGCAACGTGGTTGCAACGACCGCCAAGAGCGTGACGACGATCCAGAGGGTCCGAATCTTCAAAAGCATTTCTTATTCCCCCGCCGCTATTCCGAGGCGCGGCTTGTTGAGCAATAGAACTAGTGGTGCCAGCGCGATTGTAACGATCGCAACCCAGCGCGACGTATCGGCATACGACTGCACGGCGGCTTGCCCTGCAACGATGCTCTCCAAGTTAACGAGCGCGGGGGCCGACGTTTGGCCGCCACGATGCTGCAGGTACTGTGCGGTCGGTGCGTGTTGTAGGGTTTGCGTTCCTGCCAATTCGTTTTGATGCACCGCAAATCCCCGCACTAACAGCGTGACGAGAACGGCCGTGGCCAGGCTGCCGCCGATCTGCCGCGATAGGTTAAAGAAGGCCGACGTGGATGGCACTTCTTTGTCGGGGACGCCGCCGAGTACGGCGATCGAGAGCGGAACGAAAATCTGCGAGAGCCCGATGCCGCTAACGATCAGCGACGCAATGAGCGTCCCAAACTGTGACTCGGGCGTCGTCACGTCGGCCAGCATCCAGTTCGACACCGCCAGCAAAACGAATCCGAGTGCCGTGGAAATGCGCACGTCGATCGCGCCGCGCCCCGCCAGCGCCGCGGTAATCGGCGTGAACACCATCACCGCGCCGGCGCGAATCAAGATCGTAAGCCCGGAGAGCGTCGCGGTGAAACCCAGCGAGTTCTGTAGATATTGCGGCAAGACTAAAATCGACCCATACAAACTCACCCCAAGCACCGCCCCCAGAATGCTGCCGGCGGCGACTTGCCGCAACCGTAAGACGTTCAGATCGACCACCGGGATTTTCGAGCGCAGCGTCCACGCAACAAACGCCGCCAGGCCGGCGAGCGACAGCGCGGTGAACAACCGAATGTTCCCGTCGTCGAACCAATCGTATTGCTGCCCTTGCTCGAGCACGTACTGCATCGCGCCCAAACCCAGCGCCAGCAGGCCGAGCCCGACCCAGTCGAGCTTCTTGAACTGCGGTTCGGCGGGATTCCGTAGATACAACCAAATGAGCGCCCCGGCGACGATGCCGACCGGCAAGTTGATGAAGAACACCCAGTGCCAGCTGAAGTTGTCGGTGATCCAGCCGCCCAGCACGGGCCCGACCGCGGGGCCTACGATCACGCCCATCGCGAAGATGCCTTGCGCCATGCCTTGTTCGCGAATCGTATACGTGTCGCGCAAAATCGCTTGCGAGGTCGAGATCAGCCCGCCGCCGCCCAGGCCCTGGACGATCCGCCAAAACACGAGCTGCCCGAAGTTGTCCGAAAGCCCGCACATCAGCGAAGCGATCGTGAAGATGACGATCGACGCAAAGAAGTATTGCCGGCGGCCGAAGCGCGCCGCCAGCCACGGCGTAATCGGAATGACCACGACGTTGGCGATGATGTATCCGGTCACGATCCATGCGCTCAAGTCGATCGCGATGCCGAAGTTGCCTTGGATATTCGGCAGCGCCACGTTCACGATCGTCGTGTCGACGACCTCGAGCAGCGTCGCGGCGATCACGGCGACGCTCACGATGGCCCTGCGCAGGCCGTGCTCGACGACCACGCTTTGCTGCATTTTTGCGCGTTCCTCGCCGTTTATTTCGTCTTGACGTACGTCTCGACGCTCATCCCGGGTCGCAGCGGCATGTCGCCGTGGTCGGCGTCGATGGAAATGCGGACCGGTATGCGCTGCGTTACTTTTACGAAGTTCCCCGTCGCGTTTTGTGCCGGAACGAGCGCGTAAGTATTCTGGGAAGCCGGATTGATCGATTCGACGTGGCCGTGAAACGTCACGCCCTTGTACGCATCGACCTTAATGTCAACCGATTGTCCCACGCGCATGGCGCCCATCTGCGTCTCTTTGTAGTTCGCCGTGATGAAGACCTTATGCGGAATCAGCGTCATGAGCGTCATCCCCGCATTGACCGTTTGACCGACCTCGGCGCTCTTTTCGCCCACGTATCCATCGATCGCCGAGGTGATCCGCGTGTAGGTGAGGCTTTGCTTGGCCAGGTCGAGCGCGGCTTTCGCCGACTCGACTTGGCTGGGGTCGGCAGCTTGTTCGAGCTTGCCCTGCGCCGTCACCAGACCACCCTGCGCCGCGAAGGCCGTTGCCGCGGAAGCGGTAACCCTTTGCGCAGCCGCATCCAGGTTCGCCTGCGCGACGCCGATCTGATCGCGCGCGGCGTTGAGCTGGGCTGCGGCCTGCGCGGCTTGCGCCCGCACCGCGTCGAGCTGCGCGCGCGGCTCGTCACCGGAGTTGACCAGCGACCGCGTGCGCGCGTAATCGGCCTGGGCTTTCACGTACGCTTGCTGCGCCGCCGGGAGCTGGGCCGATGTGACCGCGAGCTGCGCCGAAGCTTGCGAAACGCCGGCTTGGGCGACCGGAATCTGCGCTTGCTGGCTCCCCACGTCGCCCTGCGCCGCAGCGACCCCGCCGCGGCCTTGCACCGTCGTCGACCGCTGATTGGCCATCGCTAAATCGAACTGCGCCTGTGCCTGCTTGAGCCGGGCAAGCTCGTCCTTATTGTCCATGACGATCAGCAGCTGGCCTTTTTGCACCGGTTGGTTGGCGTCAACCAATATCCGGTCGATTTTTTCGCCGATGCGGCTGGTCACCGCGACCGCGTCGGCGTCGACGCGCGCGTCGTCGGTCGCCTGGTGCGAGAGGCTATACGCAAGCCACGGTATCCCGAAGACTAAGGCAAGAATGACGGCAACGACCGCACCGATGATGAAGAATACGCGCTTGCGCGGACCGGTGCGCGTTTCTTCTTCGAGGTCCTCGTCGGGAGCGTGGCGTCCGACGCCGTTGGGCGTTTTGGGAACGGCCGCCGTTTTCGGCTGGTCGGCTTCGCGCGTATCCATGACTACTTGCCTCGAACCCCGTTGAGAAAAACGTCGATGTAGAAACGAAGTGCCGCGTCGGCTCCGCCTTGGTGGAGCTCGGAATCGGGGAACTTCTTGCGCGCTAGGACGTGCATGAAAATAAATCCCATGAACATCATCGCCAGCTTCTTGGGATCTCCCCGAAGCTCACTCAGCGCGATTCGCCGCTGCATGAACTCCCCGACGACCTCGAGGATCGCCAGTTGCGGTCGCCACGCCGTCGTTGCGAAGATGGAGGCTTCGTACTCTTGCTCGACCAGCGACCAGCGAATCATGTCCATCTGCGATTCCATTCGTTCGAGCATGGCTCGTCCGAGTTCCAGCAGGTTCTCCGTAATCTCGCCGTGCAGCTGCGACGCCACCTCGCGAAGCGCCAGGAATCCGCAAAAATGCTGCGCGACCGCCACGATCAGCGCTTCCTTCGTTCCGAAGTGGCGGAAAATCGTCGCTTCGTTTACGCCGGCAACGTCGGCGATTTCGCGCGTGGTGGCTCCGCGCTTGCCTTTTTTGGCCATGATCTCGCGGGCGGCGGAAAGAATCCGTTCGCGGGTTTCCTCGGGAGAGGCCGATTTAGCCGAATCGGCCGCGCGGCGCGTCGCCTCGATCATGGCTTATCCGGGACCGCAGGAACGGCCGCGACGTTGGTTTGATAGGAACCGTATGAGGCGTCGGCAATCGCGCGGACGTGCGGAATGTCGATGGTCGCGTGCTGTGCCGAAGGTACCCAGTACTTTCCTTCCTGAGCGTACTGCTGCGACATCGAAATCTTGCCGCCGCTCACGTAGTACCATTCCATCCGCGTCAGCGTGTAACTCGCGGCGTCCACGTATGCGAGCGTGTGATCCAAGATCGTGCTGTGAATTTTCTTGGTAAGACGCAGCACGATTGTCGAGCGCCCGTCGATCGAACGCGCGCCGTCCACGACGATGTTTTGGTCCTTTTCCCACGCCGCCGCGTCGCCGACGTCGTCAAACAGCTTTTCGAATCCCTTGGCATAGCTCGGTACGCGGTCGAAAACAACTTCATAGGTATCCGGACGACGGTAGTAGGACGTGCCGTCGAGCTTCGGGGCGAAGAATGGGAAGCTCAGCATACGGACGTCAACGTGGACGCGCGCGCGATACGACTCGAGCGACGGATTGCGATCGATCATCTTTTGGAGGACGGCGTGCGCGTCGGTCGGACCGCTCGCCGCCGCTGCCGCCGGCATCGAGGCGGCCGCGAGGCCGGCGAGCGCGAGCGCGGTCAAGAGGCTCTTCATCGCGTCACGCGGCCTCCGTTTCGACCAATGGGAAGATCCGGTCCAGGGCCGTGACCGCGAGCGTGCGCCGGACGTCGGGTTTGACCGAGCGCAGCGCCAACTCTCCGCCGAGCGCCCGCGCTCGCCGGAGCAGGGTGATCAACCCGCGAACGCCCTCCGTGTCGAGCGTGTCGAGCGAGTCCAGATCCAGGATTACCCGCGCGGCGCCCGCTTCGAGCGCCGTGAGAACGGCGGCTTCGACGACGGGGTAGGCGCTCGGGCGGTATTCGATCACGACCGATTCCATGCTGTCCAACTCCGATTTCTCGGTGAAATTGCAATGCAAGTACGCACTTGCACGCACAGTCTACACGACCGCGCCAGAGAATGCAAGTGCTTACACGCATCTTCTCGGCGCCCGCAGGCAGGGCCGCGGTCCCGCTCGGTCACAACGAGCCTTCGATGCGTCTAGGTGCCAAACGTTTGAAGGCGATCGCCCGCGATGCCGGCTTGGCCCCCGCTTCCGCCGTCGTTCTTTCCCTGGATGCGCCCGTTTCGGCAACCGTGCTCGATCCGGATCGGCCTTTCTACCCCGCCAGCATGATCAAAGTGCCCCTAGTCGCGGCCACCCTGGCCGCTCTGGCCGGCGGGCTCCCCACGGCGCTGGTAACCCGGGTGGCGGTGACCGAAGCGAACATGACGGCCAACGATACCGCGTCCCCACTCCAGCCCGGATACCGGGCCACGCTGCGCGAGTTGATGCAGCTCTCGATCGCACATTCGGACAACGTTGCGACCAACGTGCTTTTCGACGTTGTCGGCCGAGGCCGCGCCACCGAACTCGCCCGCGACCTTCTGGCTCTCCCGGCGACGGAGTTCCATCGCAAACTTTCCGGCAGCGACGCGCTGATTGCCGATCCGCAGTGGGACGGCGAGCACCGGAACAGTCATCCGGCCGGCGACGCCGCCCGGCTCTTCGCAGCCATCGCCGATGGCGCCGTCGCGCACGCCGCGCTCCTGCGCGAGATGCTTGCGGCGCAGCATTGGAACGACAAGCTCAGCGAAGGATTGCGTCCCGGAGACCGCTTCTTGCATAAGACCGGCGACACCCAGGAAGTCACGCACGACGGCGGCATCCTCGTTACTCAAGAAGGCCGGCGTTACGTCGTGGTCGCGTACGTGGGGCTTCCTTCCACTCCGGAGCATAACGCCCGGTTTGCTCCTTTCATGCGCGCGGTGCGCGAACTGCTGTGAAACCGCGCGACTTTTCGCTCGAGCGCTATTTCGCGCGTCACGAATTCTCCACGCGCTACCTGCTGTGCTCCAGCGATCCCGAATCGATGTCCGTGCGCGACCTCCTCGCGCTCGAACCGGGAGCGGAGGACGCGCTCGGCGACGTGTGGCTCGGCTATACGCAATCGCGCGGGGATCCCGAACTGCGGCGCTCGATTGCGGCGCTCTACGAACGCACCGACGCGGAATGCATCCTCGTTCACAGCGGGGCGGAAGAGCCGATTTTCAGCTTTATGAACGTCGCCCTGCAACCGGGCGATCACGTGATTTCGCAGTCTCCAGCGTACCAATCGCACTATTCGGTGGCCGAAGCCATCGGCGCCGAAGTGACGCGCTGGCCGGGCGACCTCGTCAACGGGGGCGCCCCCGATCCCGACGCGCTGGCACGCTTGATTCGGCCGGCCACGCGCGTCATCGTCATCACGACGCCGAACAATCCGACCGGTTACGTTTTCGACCCCGAACGCCTCAAAGCGGTCGTCGAACTCGCCCGCAAGCACGGTTTATGGCTGTTCTCCGACGAAGTCTATCGCGGCTCCGAGCGGGCGGCCGGCGATCGCCATGCGGCGGTCTGCGATCTCTACGAGCGCGGCGTATCGCTCGGCGGGATGGCGAAGGTCTACGGTCTGCCCGGTTTGCGGATCGGCTGGATTGCCGCCCGCGATCGATCGCTTTACGAACGCATGGCGGCGTTCAAGGACTACCTGACGATTTGCAGCAGCGCCCCGAGCGAGTTCCTCGCGAACGTCGCTCTGCGGCACGGCGAAAGCCTCATCGATCGGGTGCGGCGCATCGCCGTGCGAAACCTGGATCTTCTCGACGGCTTCTTCGCGCGCCGCTCGACCCTGTTCGAGTGGCGCCGCCCGCCCGCCGGCACGACCGCGTTTCCGCGCTATCTCGCCGGAAGCGCCGAGAAGTTTTGCAGCGACCTGGTTGCCCGAGCGGGGGTGCTGCTGCTCCCGAGCACCGCATTCGATGCCGGCGACGAGCGCGTGCGCATCGGGTACGGTCGCGCGAACCTCCCCGATGCGCTCGCCGCGCTCGATGCAGCGCTGTAGTAAAGCTTCCCTACGGCGTGCTCGTGTCGCTGCTGACGTTATGGTGCCGCCGGTGATGGCCCGAGTTCATTTGATTGGACTGATTCACCATCATCGCTCCGCCGGAGGCGTGAAAGCCCTGCGCCTTGGCTTGGGACGGGCAGAGATATTCGCCGTTTTTGGTGTTCCCGTAGTACTGGTCGCCGGGCTCGTGATACGCCTTCGTATTGAGATTGACCCAGACCGCCTTCACGGCACCGCAGTTCGGGATCTTGGCGGACGCGGCGCTATTGTAGCCCGCGTTGCCGGCCGCGTTGCCGGCGGAATTGGCGGCGTTGTTCGCGTTGTTCGAGGATTTGCCGCCGCCGCATGCGACGAGGCCAACCACGGCCAGGGCGAGCAATGGAGCGATAGCAAGGGAACGCATCGTCATGGACTCCTCCCGAGAAGTAGCGGTAGTAGAATTACGCTAGGAGCCGTTTCGCGGTGGCCGCAGCCGCTTCCCACGCTTGTCGCGCGAGCGGTGACGGCTCGCCGGTGAACACCCGTCGCCCCGCAACGAACGTGGCCCGCACCCACCGATCCTCTCCGCGATAGACCACGGCGTTGCGCGCGGGCGACCACGGATCGATCTTCGAGGCGTCGAGCACGGCATAGTCCGCCGCGCAGCCGGGAGTAAGATCGCCCGCCGCCACCCGCAGCGCTTTGGCACCCTGCGCCGTTGCGAGCGCGAATGCGACTGCGGCACCGAGCGCGCTGCCGTCGGCGTACCGTATTTTCTGCAGGAGCGAGGCCGCCCGCATCTCGTCGATCAGCGAGGGCTTCACGTCGGCGTCGGTGCCGAGACCCATCGTCACGCCGCGAGCCTGCAATCCGGCAACGTCGCAGATCCCGTCGCCCAGGTATTGATTGGTCGTCGGATTGTGAATAACGCGCGCGCCGCGCCGCGCGATCAGCTCCTTTTCCTGCTCGGTGATGTGGATCGCGTGAATCGCGACGGTGCGTTCGTCGAGCGCATCGAGCCGGTCGAGCAGCGCGACCGGCGTCACGCCGAAGCGCTCGAGCGTTTGTGCGCCTTCGTACGCCGCCTCGGCAACGTGCACGTGCATCATGCAGTCGAACTCGCGCGCGAACTGCGCCGCAGCGCGGATCATCGCTTGCGAAGCCGCGTGGAGCGAGTGCGGCGCCACGCACACGTTGGCTTCGGGGAATGCCTCCATCAACTCGTGCGTCCGCGCCGCTGCAACGCCGGCGGTCTCGCGAAACTCGCTCGGAGCGCTGTCGGCGTCCATCCAGGTGCGCGCCAGCACCAACCGGATTCCCGTCTCCGTCGCCGCCCGAATGGCCGCCTCCGCGTGCGCGTTTCCCGCGCCGTTGAGGTAAAAGAACTCGGCGACCGTCGTGATGCCCGCCGCGAGCATCTCCGAGAAGGCAGCCACGAACGTCCAGTACACGTCATCGGGCGTGAGATTAGGAACGACTCGATAGAGCGCCTGGGTTCGCCACTTTGCAAACGTCCAGTCGTCAGCCCAGCCGCGCAGCAGAATCTGGTAGGCGTGGCTATGTCCGTTGATAAATCCCGGAACGACCAGCCGATCGACTGGAAACGACCGCGCTTCGAGGTCGTTTGCCCGATCGCGAATCGCTCGAAAGTCGCCGCTCTCGACGATCGCGCCATCGCGCACGATGAAACCAAAGTCCTCGCGCAGCTCGCCGCCGACCAGGGCGCGCGCGCATTGCACCAGTTCGCTTACGCTCATCCGGAGTCGCCTCGCGCGCACACCGCTCCGCCCTTCACGACGTGGACGGCGAGATTGCCCCCGAACTGCCAGCCGAACTCGTCGGGCGAGGCGATCTGCAACGCGACGAGATCGGCCCGAGCGCCGGGGCGAATGCGCCCGGCGTCGGCGCGCAGTGAGTGCGCCGCCGCGCGCGTCACCCCGTACAGAGCCTCCGCAGCCGACAGTCCGAAAAGCTGACGCCCGAAGTACGCCACCGTTTGCAGGTTGAAACACGGCGAAGTTCCGGGATTGTAGTCGCTGGCAAGCGCGACGCTTGCGCCCGCGTCGAGCAGCGCTCGCACGGGAGCGCACTGCGGGAGGCCCAGATAGGCAATCGTCGCCGGGCAGGCCACCGTTACGATGCCCCGCGCGGCGATCGCGCGCACGTCTTCGGTGCGAATGTAGTTGCAGTGATCGACCGCGTCAACTTCCAGCTGCGCGGCCATTTCGGCCGCGCCGCCATATGCCATTTCGTCGCAGTGAACCCGCAGCCGCATGCCGTGCAGGCGAGCGGCATCCAGGTATCGGCGCGTTTGCTCCACCGAAAAGAAGCCCGGTTCGCAAAACGCGTCGGCGTACTCCGCCCCGTGCGCGACCGCCGCCGGAATCACTTGATCGATCAGATAGTCGACGAACGCCGCTTCGCGGGTGAATTCCGGCGGCAGGGCGTGGGCGCCGAGAAACGTCGCGATCAGTCGGGGAACGTCGGCGTCGTCGCGATGCTGCGCGATCAGGTCGAGCAGCGCCATCTCGCCCGGCTTGTGCAGCGCGTATCCGGTTTTGGCTTCCAAGGTGGTCGTGCCGTGCGCGAGCATCGTTTGCAGGCGCGGTCGAATCGTTCCCTCATAAAATGCTGCCGGGTCGAGCAACGCCTTACGCGTTTGCTCGATCGTGTACCCCATGCCCAGCGGCGGTTTTTCCTCGCGCAGACGGGCCGCGAAATCTTCTTCGCGATCGCCGAAGAAGAGCGGATGCGCGTGGGCATCCACGAAACCCGGCACGACGACGGCATCTCCCAAGTCGATTTCTTCCGCATCCGGCCCGGCTACGGCGGCCTCGACCTCGGCGCGCGTTCCGACCGCGCGGACGCGGCCTTCTTCGATCAACACCGCGCCGTCGCCGATCCGGCCCAGCGCGTCGAAGTCGATGCCGGATTGCGCGGCAGCGGTATCGCACGTGACGATCGTCTTGGCCCGAACGATCAGAGCCGCCAATCGATGCCCTTCTCGTCGGCGGTTTCGATCGCGATGTCGTAGCCGGCGTCCGCGTGCCGGACGACGCCCATGCCGCAGTCGGTTGCGAGCACGCATCCCAAACGCTCCTTGGCGTCCTGGCTGCCGTCTGCAACGACGACCATCCCGGCGTGCAAGCTGTAACCGATGCCGACGCCGCCGCCGTGATGAAAGCTCACCCAATGCGCGCCCGCAGCGGTGTTGAGCAGCGCGTTGAGGATCGGCCAGTCGGCGATCGCGTCGCTGCCGTCCCGCATCGCTTCGGTTTCGCGATAGGGCGAAGCGACGCTGCCGGTATCGAGATGGTCGCGCCCGATCACGAGCGGAGCTTTCACCGCGCCGGCGCGCACCAGTTCGTTGAACGCCAGCCCCGCTTTGGCACGCTCGCCATAAGCGAGCCAGCAAATCCGCGCCGGCAAACCTTGGAACGCGACGCGCTCCCGCGCCAGCGTTAACCAGCGCGCCAGCGACTCGTCGTGCGGAAAGAGCCGCAAGAGTTCTCGGTCGCAGCGCGCGATGTCGGCCGGATCGCCGGAAAGCGCCGCAAACCGGAACGGCCCCGAACCGCGGCAGAACAACGGGCGGATAAACGCGGGCACGAAACCCGGGAAGGCGAAGGCCCGCGCGAAACCGGCCCGTTCGGCCTGCGCGCGAATGTTGTTTCCGTAGTCGAAAACGATCGCGCCGGCATCGAGATACCGGACCATCGCCGCGACGTGCGCCCCGCAGCTTTCAAGCGCGCGACGCTCGTACTCGGCGGGGTCGCTGCGGCGCAAGCCGGCCGCTTCTTCGAGCGTGACGCCGGCCGGCACGTAGCCGTCGAGCAAATCGTGAGCCGAGGTTTGATCCGTCACCGCATCCGGGCGAAAGCCGAGATCGTACAGTTCGGGAAACTCGACCGCGGCGTTTCCCTCGTAGCCGATCGAAACGGCTTCGCCGGCACTCTTCGCGCGTTCGACTTCGCGCAACGCTTCGTCGCGAGAACCGGCAACCCGGTCGAGGTACCGAAGGTCGCGCCGCCGCTCGAGGCGCGCTGCGTCGACGTCGACGATCAGCGCTATGCCCTGATTCATGGTAATCGCCAGCGGCTGCGCGCCGCCCATTCCGCCGACGCCGGCGGTTAAGCACACCCGCCCTTTCATCGTTCCGCCGAAAGACTGGCGCGCCAACTCGGCAAACGTCTCGTAGGTCCCTTGAACGATCCCTTGCGTTCCGATGTATATCCACGAACCGGCGGTCATCTGCCCGTACATCGTGAGGCCTTGTGACTCCAACTCGCGGAAGGTCTTCCAATCGGCCCACTTCGGCACGAGATTCGAGTTGGCGATCAGGACGCGCGGAGCGCGCGCGTGCGTTTTCCACACGGCCACCGGTTTGCCGCTCTGCACGATGAGGGTCTCGTCTTTCTTCAAACGCCGTAGCGTGCGCACGATCGCATCGAACGCTTCCCACGAACGCGCCGCGCGTCCGTTCCCGCCGTAGACGACCAGATCGTCGGGACGCTCGGCAACCTCGGGGTCGAGATTGTTCATCAGCATGCGCAGCGCGGCTTCTTGGGGCCAGCCTTGGCAGCTGAGTTCGCTGCCGCGCGCGGCGCGAACCGTGCGCGGCCCGGAGACGACGGTCGTCGGCATTGACGCTTTCCTCTTGGCTGTTGTTTGGAAGCAGGTTCAATCGAAGGGCTAATAAAGCCTGGAGCGAAAAAAGACGTTTGACGCATGCGCAGGCGCTTCCAACAGCGGCGCGCCGATCGCCAACGCCAAAGTCACCGCCACCAGTCCTACTCGGCGGTCGCGACCATCCCCGGCACGCTTGGCCAGCAAGAACTGCAAGTGTACGCCGGCGGCGGAACCGTCGGCCAAAACGCCAGCGGCTTTGCCGGATTCATCAACCAGGTCATCAAGACCGGTACGCGCCCCGGTTATGCCAGCGTGAGTGCGGGGATTGGGACGCCGATCTTCGACCATAACTTGCAGTTCGAAGTGTTCAACGTCAAACTGTGAGGCAGCTCACGCGATGGGCGTGGTGACGGTCGTGATGTGCGATCCGTCCCAGCGTGCGAAGAGCGTTTTGACCGGCCGGCAGCGGGTGACGAGGGGCGGCGCAAATACGGCGACGCATTCTCCGTTAGGGTCGCGCACGCTCCGGTAGACGATCCCGTTGGAGCCGGCTTCGTGCAGCCGAGTGCCAAGTACTTGCGAGCGAGCGTAAGAAACCGCGCTGTACCAGCCCCGGTTTGCGCTGCCGCGGATGTCGTGAACGTCGCCTCGGATGACGGCCTCATACAGCATCAGTTCGATCGTCTGCGGACGCTCGCGAGAAAAGGCCAAGAAGCGCTCGCGATGGTAGCGGACCTCGGCGAGCGCGGTGGGAAAGCGATGTGCGGCGTAAAAGACGCCGAACCGCCCGTTGGAAAAGCGCGACCCGTTCGGATTCACGTGGGCGAACGGAGCCATGATTACGCTCGCGCCCGCACCGAATTCGTCGGTGAGGCGCGGGTTCGTGCGTGCGTCGATTGCGAGCAACGCATCGATCTCCGCTGGGTCGACCAGACGATCGAGGATCCCGACGCTCGGGAAGCGCGTGGAGATGATTCGATTTGCCGCCCGCCACTGCAAGCGAGCGATCGGAATGCGTGCCGCCATCGGGCCTCAGCCGCGTTCGGCGTCGAGGTACGCGCGCACGAGGAAAAGATCGTGCATCGAGCCCGCGAGCATGCGCGCGAGCGCGCTGCGCCCGCCGAACGGCGGTGCGTCATTCGACCGATGGATCCACGTGTCGGCCGCGTCGTCGTCGGGCAGCAAAATGTGCAGCGCCTTGTAGATCCCGATCAAATACGAGATGCGGTCGAGGGTATCGTGCGAAAGGTTGGCGCGAGCGGGTTGGCTCTTCCACTTGTACAGCGTCGAGAGCTGGGTCTCTTCGAGCCCCAACAGGCGCGCCTGCTGCGCGCCGGTCAGTTTCCAAATCCCCGCCAAGCGGCTGAAGGCGCGGATCGCCGTCGGCGCCAGGCCCCGGCGCGAGTTCGAGGACGTTACGGCATCCGGCGCGTTCATGGTGCGTTTAGTGTACTCCATATCTGGAGCCAGCGTCAACCGTCCTCTTGTTTAGGACCATCGGGGCAAACCGGTTAGAGGCTGGCGGCGCTCGCTTCTTGCGCGGCACGAACCAGCGCGCCCGACGCAATCAGCTCGCGCGCCGTTTCGATGTCGGGCGCGGGTGCCCGATCGTCCGTCCAAGGCGCGATCCGCCGACGCGCAAGGTCGTGGGCGGCCTGCGTACCTTTGCCCGACTTCAAAGGGCGCCGAAAATCGGTCGCGACCAGCGCGCCCAGGAGTTCGCACGCGAGCGCACCTTCGACGTTGTCGAGAACGCGCACGAGATTGTTCGCCGAAGTCATGCCCATGCTCACGTGGTCTTCCTGACCGGCCGACGTGGGGATCGTGTCGACGCTCGAGGGCCACGCGAGCCCCTTGTCGTCGTTGACCAGCGCGGCCGCAACGTACTGCACGATCATCAAGCCCGACTGCAGGCCCGAACGGCCGGTAAGAAAGAGCGGAAGACCGCGGTCTTCGGCGTTGAGCAGCAAGTACAGACGCCGTTCGCCGATCGAAGCCAGTTCCGAGATTGCGATCTTCAAGAAGTCGAGCGCAAGCGCGATCGGCTCGCCGTGGAAGTTGCCGCCGGAGAGAAACTCGCCGTCGTCGGGAAACACCAGCGGATTGTCGGTCACCGAGTTGGCTTCGATTTCGATAACGCGCCTAACGTGGGCGATGCAATCGCGCACTGCCCCGTGCACCACCGGAATGCAGCGAAACGAATAGGGGTCTTGAACGCGGCCGCACTCGGCGTGCGACTGCACGATCTCCGAGCCCGCGAGCACCGCGCGCAGGTTTTCCGCCACGCGGGACTGCCCCGGGTGCGGCCGCAAATCGTTGAGCCGGTGGTCGAAAACCCGATCCGTGCCCAAATAGGCTTCGAGCGACATCGCCCCAATCAGGTCGGCGGCGGCGGCCAGGCGCTCGGAACGCAGCACGCCGAGCGCCGCGATGCCGGTCATCACCTGCGTTCCGTTGATCAACGCCAGCCCTTCCTTGGCCCCGAGCGTAACCGGACGCAACCCGGCGCGCTCGAGCGCCGCCGCGCTAGGCAGCCGTTCGCCTTGAAAAAACGCTTCGCCCTCGCCGATGAGCGTCAGCGACATATGGGCCAGAGGGGCGAGGTCGCCGCTGGCGCCGACCGACCCCTGACACGGCACGACCGGCGTGACGCCGCGGTTGAGCAGGGCAACGATCAACTCGAGCGTCTCGGGCCGAACGCCCGAATGTCCGGCTGAAAGCGAGTTCGCGCGCAATACGCCGGCCGCGCGCACCAGCCGGGCATCGAGCGGAGCGCCCGTGCCGGCGGCGTGGCTGCGCACGAGATTGAGTTGAAGCCGGGCCGCGTCTTTTGGATCGACCGGAACGTTAGCGAGCCGGCCAAAACCGGTCGTCACGCCGTAAATCGCCTCACCGCTGGCAAACCGCTCCTCCACGAACGCCCGCGCGCGAACCACGCGCGTGCGCGCCTGTTCGCCAACCGATACGGGCGCGCCGTCGGCCACTGCCTCGAGCGCTTCGAGCGTGAGGTGACGGCCGTCCAGTTCGACGGTGGAGCGCACGGCGGTCACTTAGAGTTTCGACCAGTCCGCCGGCACGGGCTTCGCGAACGGCACCGCATTTTGGATAACGATCGTGTCGCGATCGCGGAGCACGATCGCGCGCGGGCTGGAGCCGTGCCACGCTTTCCCGTTGACCCACACGAACAGCCGCCCGCCGGACGGCGCGGAGACGCTCGCGGCGCGCTTCCAGCTCAGATCCGGGCCCCAAATGTCGAAGAACTGCCCCAACGTGAACGAGCGCTTTACCGGCGATTCGATGTGGATGTAGCCGTCGGCCGAGTGCGTGTGCACCCAGTAGAGACAGCCGGCCCCCTGCGGAATCCCGATGCCGGCAGGCACCCCGACCGCCTTGCCCCGGTCGAAGATTTGAATCTGCGCGTGAATGTGCTCGACCGCCCCCTCGGTCGCGTTGCATTGGATTCCATCGATCGG
>JBDTDR010000185.1:0-6255 GCA_039922955.1 Candidatus Tumulicola sp. | reverse complement strand
GGTGCATTGAAACTCACGTACACTTGCGCATTTGACGGTGTCGGAAGGGCTATTGTGACGATGGCGGCGCAAATCACGAGCACTAGCAGTCTAAAGATCCGCATAGGTATTCCTTTGCGTAGAGCGGTCGGGCTTAAAATTATTTGTTATATATTGCATTATATTGCATAATACCTCAGCGACAACTGTCGCACAATTTGGCGAGAAGCACGCGTGATTCCGATTAGGAAGTCATTGGAACTGAGTTAGAAGGTAACACGAACTGCGAACCTGGCCAAGATCCACAGAGAGGAGAAAATGGATGGACCGAAGCGCATCCCGGTGGAGGGTGTTATACGGCGATATGAAAAGGCCGAACATGGACTCAGACTATCCAACTCTGCCTACCCATGTTGAACAAACGGTTCGTTCGATCGCCGAACTTCATGCGAAACACGACCGTCAAGCGTCGCTTTACCAGCGGGCGATCGATCGACTTATCAATCAGCTCGGTCAGCCTGCCGCCGCTGTCGTCATCGGGATCATCATAGCGTTGTGGATCGGCACGAACATCGTCCTCTTCCGCCTACACTTTGTGCCGTTCGATCCAGCACCATTCCAATATCTGCAAAGCCTGGTGACCACCGCGGCCCTGTTCATGACAGTACTAATCCTTACGTCACAACGACACGAAAATCTCCTCGCCGATCGTCGCGCCCAGTTGACGCTGGAGCTTGCGATGGTGAGTGAACAAAAAATCGCCAAGCTGATCGAACTTGTTGAAGATCAACGTCTTGATAACCCACAGATTGCGAATCGGATCGACGAGGAAGCCGCAGAAATGTCGAAGCCTGCGGATCCTCAGGCGATTTTAGAGGCCATCCGGGAGACGCAAAGCAAGATGATCGACTGGGACAGTGCTGCGGCGCCTTAGAAGATTGTCGACGTCGATCGGGCATGTCAACAACGTTCTTCACCGAACGCCGACAACGATGATGCAGAAAATGTCCCGAGTGTCGCGTGTAGGTGCGACTTTGGCAGTCCTCGCGATGCTGACCCTAAACGCCGTGCTGAGCGAACGCTACCGGCTGACGCCCATTTGGCTACCCTGGGTGGCTGCGGCGATCATGCTCGGCCCTATCATCGTCGGTCGGTTCGTTCGAAACAGCTCCGTGTGGAGAGGAGTGGAGCGCGTATCCATGATGACGAGCATCTTTCTGCTTTTGCTTCTGAACACGCTCAATTTGGCCGACGTTGTGGATGAAGTGCTTTTTCATTCCGGCGGCATCGTGGCCGAAACACTGTTCCTGACTTCGATCTCAATCTGGGCTGCCAACATGCTCGGGTTTACGCTCCTTTACTGGGAGATCGATCGCGGCGGTCCCGATGCGCGTGTGTGCGCGGCACCAGGATACCCCGACTTCGGCTTTCCCGCTTATACCGATCCGATGGTGCTACCCGGCTGGCAGCCCACCTTCCTTGACTATTTGTTCATCGGCTTCACGACCTCGACGGCCTTCGGTCCGACCGAGGCGATGCCGCTCACGCCACGTGCCAAGGGTTTGATGATGGTGCAGAGCGTGATTTCGCTCGTCACGATTATAGTCGTGGCCGCCCGCGCCATCGGAATCATCCGATAGATTCGCATGGGTCAAAGTGTTTCACGACGATAGACTTAAGACCGCCAACCAATGTCGCCGATGCGGTACCGCGAGCCCGCTGCGAGCCTTCGAGCCGTGCGAGATGCTCGCACCCATGGCCTCAGCGATCACGCGCACTGACCGGCTCTGAAGCTGCGGCAAAACACGCCATCGCCGCCCGCAAGGCAGAGGCGCTCTCTTGAGACCTTTCAACGTTGTTCGCGATCCAGATCACTGCAGCTCCGGACGTTCCAGCGCGACAATGTCGTGGGCGCTGAATTGCACTTCGCCTGGCGCGCGCTCGGCGGAGGTGGGCTGGGCGGCGCGTTTTACAAACGCGGCCGCGTGGCCGATACTCGACCACATCGGAGGATCGGAGTATGCCCTCTACTATTAGTCTGGGATCGAGCGGGAACGACGTCAAACGCCTGCAGCGGGTGCTCGCGCGACATCTGATGTGGAATCCATTCGGCCCGATCACCGGAACGTTCGATAACGGCCTCGAGAGTTCCGTAAGGATCTTTCAGCAGAGCCAGGGACTGGTCGTTGACGGAATCGTCGGCCCACTAACCTGGGCAGCGTTGCCGGCTTACCGCGAGGCTTCGCCGGAGTTGCAAAAAGGCTTCACCGGCCCGGGCGTGGCGTGGCTGCAAAAAGCGTTGGCCGGAAGCGTCATCGCCGTTGCGTTCACCCCATACGGCGGTGCGATCGACGGCATCTTCGGTCCGGCTACCGACACGGCGCTGCGCGCGCTCCAAACCTGGGCCGGCATCGCGGTGGACGGGGTTGCCGGCGATGACACCTGGTTCACGTGGATGGCGCCCGGCACGGCCCAGCAGCTGACCCTCGAAGGAGCCAGCGGCTTCACCAACGGTTTGTTGTAGCCAGCGGTGCGCGGCTAAACGTGATCCGCTCGACGACCATCGCGGCGCTGTTGCTGGTCTCCGCGCTTCAGGCGTCCGCGTTTGCTTTCCCGATTCCGCCGGTGCCGCAGCATCACGTCACCGACGCCGCCGGCGTTCTGAGCGATGCGGTGCGTTCCCAAATCGAAACCGCGCTTCAAGCGTACGAAAAGAGCACCGGCCATCAGGTCATCGTGTGGATCGGCGATACCACGGCGGACGTTCCGCTCGAAACGTGGACCGCGCAGACCGCGCATTCGTGGAAAATTGGCCGCCAGGGGCACGACGACGGGGTCGTGTTGTTCTTGTTCATGCGCGACCGCAAGGTCCGCATCGAAGTCGGCTACGGGCTCGAGAGCGCGCTTACCGATGCCGACAGCAAACGGATTATCGACGACGCGATCGTGCCGGCGCTGCGCGTCGGCTCGCCCGACCGCGCCGTGGCCGATGGCGTGCGCGCCATCCTAACGACGATAACGCCGTCCTTCCAGGCCGGCGTCGGCGAACCGCCACCGCAACGCAGCCGCAGGCAGCCCTTTGCATTGTCGATCGTGCTCGTGCTGCTGCTCGGGTTGTGCGCGTTCGTTTTCGTTAGCCAAATCGGGCGGCTGCTGTGGTTCGCCGTCTTGGCCGTGCGCGTGGGTCGGAAGAAAGCCAACGCGGCCATGGACGCGTCGGGGTGGCGTTTCGTGGGCGGGGGAATCGGCGGCGGAGGCGGTTCGTCCGGCAGCGGTTCCGACGACGACAGCTTCGGCGGCGGCGATGACGACTTCGATGCGGGCGGCGGCGATTTCGGCGGCGGCGGAGCCTCAGGAAGCTGGTAGAACCGGAAGCTGGCAAAAAGAAGCGGCGTCACGCTCGAACCGCGTGACGCCGTACAGTTATCTCGTTTCGATGGCTACCGCCGCTTCTTGCGGCTCGTGGATTTCTTTGCAGCCGTGGCCTTACGGGGTGCAACCTTACGGGTGACGGCTTTGCGCGGCGCGGCCTTTTTTGCCGCTGGTTTTGCAGCTCCGCGGGCCGGCGCCTTCTTGGCTTTCGCCGCTGAAGCTCGCGCGCTGCGTTTCGCCATCACGGCCTCTTTGAGTGCCTTGGCTGGCAAAAACTTAAAGACGCGCTTCGCGGGAACTTTTACCTGCGCGCCGGTTGCGGGGTTGCGCGCCATGCGCGCCGCTCGGTCGCGAACCTTGAACTGACCGAATCCCGGAATCTTCACCGGCTCGCCGCTGACGACAGCCGCCTGAATGTCTTCGAACACGCCGTCGATTAATGCGACGGCATCTTTCCGAGAAAGTTCGAGCCGTTCCATCGCCGACCTGGTCAAATCTACCTTGTTCATCCGTACCTTTCCGTGTGAGAGCAAAGCACTTGGGTGCTGACTACCGCTTCAAGCCTCGATTTCCTATGAAATTCATGATTTTGCCCTGATATTTAAGGGAAATTCTCGCGGGGGAAGAGCGCCCCCGCGCCCGTAACCAAGAGCCGATGCTCGGCCGCCAGACGTTCGCTCCGGGTCCGCTGCACGGCTCGCTGTCGGTGCCGGGGGATAAGTCGATTTCGCATCGAGCCTTGATCGCGGCGGCGTGCGCGCGGCGACCGGTGCAAATTTCGAACCTGAACCCGGGAAGCGACGTTCGAGCGACGCTCGAAGCGTTGATCGCCCTCGGGGTGCGCATCCAGGTTCGGGAAGCCGACGTTTCCGTCGAGAGCCCTGGCCTGCGCGAATCCCCCGCACCGCTGGACTGCATGAACTCCGGATCGACGGCGAGGATGCTGCTGGGCGCGTGCGCCGGCGCCAACGTTCCGGCCCGTTTCGACGGCGACGCTTCGCTGCGCCGCCGTCCGATGGAGCCGGTCGCGGCTCAACTGCGCGCTTTCGGCGCCCGGATCGAGACGGCTGGAGGCGGCATGCCGGTCAGCCTGAGCGGGACGCTGGAAATCGAGACGCGCGACTTCATTCTGCTATCGCCGTCCGCACAGGTAAAATCCGCGCTGCTGTTTGCGGCCGCGTTCGGCGGCGTGGCGATCGGCATCAGCGGCGACCGCGGCTCGCGCGACCACACCGAGCGGCTCTTGGACTACCTGGGCGCCGAGGTCGAATGGGACGGCCGCAAGGTCGCGTTCCGGCCGGCGCCGCTTGCGCCGCGGGCGATTCAGGTTGCGGGCGACTTCTCGTCGGCTTCGTTCTTCATCGCCGCGGCCGCCATAACGCCCGGCAGCTCCATGATCGTGCGCGACACCGGTGTCAACCCGACGCGCACGGGGCTGCTGGATGCCCTGCTGGCGATGGGCGCGCATGTCGAGGTGCGCAATCCGCGAACCGTTTCGGGGGAGCCGATTGCCGACATTGCCGTCGAGTACGCGCCGCTGCACGCGATCGGCGTGGACGCCGATCTGGCCTTGCGAGCGATCGACGAGATTCCGCTGCTGGCGCTGGTGGCCGCATTCGCCGTCGGCGAGACCCGGATTGACGGCGTGCGTTCGCTGCGCGCGAAAGAATCCGACCGCATCGCGGCGATCGAGCGTCTGCTCGACGCGGTCGGGATCGCGGTCACCGCGCAGCCGAACGGCTTAACGATCCGCGGAGGGAATCCGGCGCCGCGCGGCCGCGTGATCGAGACGCTCGAGGACCACCGCACGGTTATGGCTGCGGCAGTCCTCGCCTGCGCCGCCGGCCCACTTACCATCGATAGCGGCGCGAGCGTCGGGGTGAGTTTTCCAAGCTTTCTTCCGACGCTGGAAAGCGCACGCTAGCGGACCGCTGAAAAGCGTGCGCTAGCGCAGCGCGAGAAGGGCTCGAACGGCGATGCCGGCGACCCGCAACGCGGCCATCGCCTCACGCAAGCGCAGGTTGCGGAAGCCATCGGCAATTTCGCGCAACGCCGAGGCGGCCCGGTCGAGCAGTTGCTTGGCAGCATCAACGTCGTGCCCAAGGCGGGACAGCGCGCCTGCAACCGGATTGGTATCCAAAAGCAGCAGCGGGCTCGCGTGCAGGCGCTTCAATCCGGCGTCGAGCCGGCGATTGGCCTTCGACACCGCCATGAGGCCGGTTAGGACACCGATCGCGGCGAGCACCCCGCAAGTCGCGGGAATCAGCCAAAACACCGCTAGGCCGCCGGCTCGCTCGCCTTCGGCTCGCCCTTCGCCGGGCTCGTGCTGGGCGCCCCGGCGCTCGCGGCATCGGTTTTGGGTGATTCGGTCTTGGCTGCGTCGGGTTTCGTCGCGCCGGCGCCGTCCGCCGCGGGAGCCTCGGATGGGGTCGCGGCTCCGGGCGCGCGCGCCTTGCGGGAATCGGTCACGTAAAATCCCGATCCCTTAAACACGATCGGCGCCGGATTGAAAACGCGGGTCAGCGCACCGCCGCAGGCGGGGCATGCGTCGGCGTGGCTATCGTCAAAGCCGTGGCGCACCTCGGAAATCTTCCCGCATTGCGTGCACTTGTAATCGTAGAGCGGCATGGCTAGGTGAGTATACCCGGAACTAGCACTCTAGGTCAACGACTGCCAGCGAGGGACACCGCCGGCTAAAGATCCGCGAGGACGGCATCGTTACGCCGGTACTCAACCAGGCCCTTGAAATGGATCAGCGCGTCGTCGAGTGCGGCCGCGAGCTTGCGCCCGTGCTTCCAGCCGTCCATCACCGCCCCCAATCGCCCATAATAGGCCGGGTAGGATAGGCGAACGTGCCCCCGGGAGCGCGCGGTGCGCCGTTCGATGCGAAAGTCCAAGCGGCGC
>JBDTDR010000184.1:0-10711 GCA_039922955.1 Candidatus Tumulicola sp. | reverse complement strand
CGGCGATCGGGGGGCAAGCTGACTAGCTGGAACCACCCGGCCGGCGGGACGAGGATGGCGTGTATCGCGACCGAAAGCAGCACCCATCGTCCGAAAGGGGAGAACACGTTGCAACCGTCCGACCCGGCGCCCGGCGAGGCGACCGCCGGCCGCGCAGAAAATGGCGACAACCGCGGCCTGTCGCGGACCCTAGTATGGATCGGCGTGGGCGTCAGCGTCGCCGGCCTCGGCGCGGCGGTCGCCTATTCGATCGTGCGCGCGGTTGTGGGCGCGCGGCGCCTGCCCGACGACCCCACCGGCCAACGCATCCAGCAGCTGATCGACGAGGCGAACTCGTTGCTCAAAACGCTTGACGACCAAAGAAACAGCGCTTAAGAGTCCGGCGGCGCCCCGCGTGGGCGCCGAACTCGAGGTCGCGTTCACCGACTTACTGGCCAACGGCCAGGCCGTCGGGCGAGCCGGCGGGGTCGTCGTGTTTTGCTTCGGGCCGCTCCCGCAGGAACGCGCGCGAGTTGCCGTTACCACCGTTAAGCAAAAATACGTGGTCGCCAAACTCGTCGAATTGCTGGCGCACTCGCCGGCGCGCGCGTTGCCGTTTTGCCCGGTCTTCGGGGCGTGCGGAGGCTGCCAAGTTCAGCACTTGAGTTATCCGGGACAACTTGCGTGGAAAACCGACATGCTGCGCAATGCCCTGCAGCGGATCGGGGGTTTCGGCGCCGTCGAGGTGCGCGACGCGATCGGCATGAGCGTTCCGCGCAACTACCGGAACAAGATGTCGCTGGTCGTGGATCGCCGCTCGGCGCTGCCGGCCATCGGCTTCTATCGCCAGCGTTCGCACGACGTCGTTCCGATCGACGCGTGCCCGATCGTGACGCAGCAGCTCAGCGACTACGTGCCGCGCTTCAACGCGGCGCGATCGAGCGAGGAAACGGGGCCGGCACTGGCGCAGGCGCGCCATCTGGTCGCGCGCAGCGCGAGCGCGACCGGACAGGCCGTGGTGACGATCGCGACGGCGCGTGAATCCGAGGCCGCGCAAAAAGCGGCGCCTGCTTTGCTGGCCGCTTTGCCGGGCGTGGTCGGCATTACCAACTCGTTCGATCCGAGCGGCGAAAACGCCATCCTTGGCCGCCGCCATCGCGTGCTCGCCGGCCGTGCAGAAATAGAAGAGACGATTCACGGCGTGCGCTATCGCGTCTCCGCCGGATCGTTCTTTCAAGTCAACGTCGAGATCGTCGGACGGATATTCGAGTTCTTGAAACCCGAGTTGGAACGGGCCCGCAGGATCGTCGACCTTTACTGCGGCGCGGGAACGTTCGCGCTCTTTTTTGCCAAGCACGGATGCGACGTCGTCGGCATCGAGGAAAGCGCGCAAGCCATCGCCGAGGCGCAAGCCAACGCCAGGCTCAACGGACTTCAGGCGAAGGTGCGCTTCCGAAAGGGTCGCGTCGAGGATGTCGCGAGCGGCGGGGATGCGGGGCAGGAGCTGGCCGGCGCGGAGGTCGCGTTTCTCGATCCCCCGCGCAAAGGGTCCGACGAAGCGACGTTGGGCGCAATCGCGGCGGCCGGCATTGCGGATATCTGGTATCTTTCGTGCGACCCGGCGACCCTCGCCCGGGATTTAAAGTTCCTGGCAGCAAAAGGGTATGGCTTCGGAGTCGTGCAGCCTTTCGACATGTTTCCGCAGACGGGCCATGTCGAAACGTTGGTCACGCTCCATCGCACCAACGACCGCCGACCGGAGTAGCCCGACTTTGTCATCCGACAAGATTGACGTTCGATACGTCGCAAAACTCGCTCGAATCGCTCTGACCGACGACGAGGTCGACCGTTTCGGCGCACAGCTTGGCGATCTGCTCGCGCACGTCAACGCGCTGGCGGAACTCGATACCAATGCGGTGCCGGCGACCGCTCAAGTCGTGGAATCGCGCAACGTCGAACGCGCCGACAGCGTGCGTCCGTGTCTCGATCGTGAGGTCGTGCTGGCGCAGGCTCCGCAGCGGCAGGGCGGCTTCTTTCGCGTCCCGCGCATCATCGCGGAGTAACGGCGATCGTGGAAAACGGCATCATCGAACGCAACGCCGCCGACATCGCGCGCGACGTCAACGCCGGAAAACTTTCGGCCGCCGAAGTCATCGAAGCGACCCTCGGGCAGGTCGACGCCGTCGATTCGCGGGTGGGCGCGTATCTCACCGTCGTGCACGATCTCGCGCGCGAGCGCGCTGCCGCCGTGGATGCGCGCGTGCGCGCCGGCGAACGCCTGCCGCTGGCGGGCGTGCCGATTGCCGTTAAAGACAATATGTGTCTGACGGGAACGCGCACCACGTGCGCGAGCAAGATCCTGGAACGCTGGACGGCACCGTACACGGCGACGGCGGTCGCGCGAATGCTCGAGGCGGGCTGCGTCCCGGTCGGCAAAACGAACTTGGACGAGTTTGCCATGGGCAGTTCGTGCGAGAACTCGGCGCTCGGCGTTACGCGCAATCCGTACGATCTCTCGCGCGTCCCGGGCGGTTCCAGCGGCGGGTCGGCGGCCGCGGTGGCGGCTCGCGAGGCCGCGATCGGTTTGGGAAGCGATACGGGAGGTTCCATTCGCGAACCCGGCGCGTTTTGCAACCTGGTTGGATTCAAGCCTACCTATGGCCGAGTTTCGCGCTACGGCTTGATTGCGTTTGCGTCAAGTTTGGACCAAATCGGCCCGCTGACGCGTACGGTCGAAGACGCCGCGCTGGCCTACGATGCGATGGGCGGCTACGACCCGATGGACGCAACCTCGATCGACCGGCCGCTCGAGCCGACGGCGCAAGCCTTGCGCGCCGACCTGCACGGCTTGCGAGTCGGCATCGTGCGCGAGTTTGGCACGAAAGAACTCGGCGCCGACCTGGACGCGGCGTACGTTCGCGCGTACCACGATCTCGAAGCGTTGGGCGCCCAACTCGTCGAGGTGTCGCTGCCGACGGCCGATTACGGCCTGGCGACGTACTATCTCATCGCCCCCGCCGAGTGCTCCTCGAACCTCTCGCGCTTCGACGGCGTGCGGTACGGCTTGCGCGTCGAAGGCGACGACGTGCAGTCGATGTACGAGAAAACGCGCGCGGCCGGCTTCGGGCCGGAGGTCAAGCGGCGCATCCTGATCGGCACGCACGCGCTGTCGACCGGATACTACGACGCGTACTACGTTCGCGCGCAGAAGGCCCGCACCCTGATCGCTCGCGACTTCGAAAAGGCGTTTGCCGGCTGCGACCTGATCGCGTGTCCGGCCGCCAGCTCGGCCGCCTTTTCGTTTAACGCGAAGAGCGACCCGTACAGCATGTATATGATGGACTACTATACGATTCCGATGTCGCTGGCCGGCTTGCCGGCGCTCTCGGTTCCGTGCGGCTGGGTCACGCCGCCGGGCGGGGTCGAGCCGATGCCGCTGGGCCTGCAGCTGTGCGCGCCACTGTTCGCAGAATCGCTGCTGCTAGGCGCGGCGCATGCGTTCGAACGCGCGACGATGCACGCGCAAAAGCACGCCCCGCTCACCGCGAGGACCCGCGCGTGACGCAGTATGAAGCCGTCATCGGCATCGAGTGCCACGTCGAGTTAAAGACCGCAACCAAGATGTTTTGCGGCTGCCCCAACGAGTTCGGGGGCGAGCCGAATACCAAGGTGTGTCCCGTTTGCCTAGGCATGCCGGGCGCGCTACCGGTGCCCAACGCCAAAGCGATCGAATACATGATTCGCGCCGGTCTGGCGTTCGGCGCGGAAATCCCGGCGTTTTCGAAGTTCGACCGAAAAAACTACTTTTATCCGGACATGCCCAAGGACTACCAGATTTCGCAGTACGACATGCCGCTGACGCTCGGCGGCGTGGTGAAATACTGGCTCGAGGACGGCACGATGAAGGCCTGCCGCCTGACCCGCATCCATTTAGAAGAAGACACCGGCAAGTCCACGCACGCCGGCTCGGGCGACGGCCGGATCGCGGGCAGTTCCTATTCGCTGGTTGACTTTAATCGGGCCGGCGTTCCGCTGATGGAGTGCGTTTCGGAACCCGAGATTTACAGCGCGCCGGACGCCGTCGCCTACCTCGGCGCATTGCGCAGCACGCTGTTGCAGCTCGGCGTGAGCGACGTGAAGATGGAGGAAGGGTCGTTACGCTGCGATGCCAACGTTTCGATCCGCCCGGCCGGAACGACCGAGCTGGGCACCAAGACCGAAATCAAAAACATGAACTCGTTCCGGTCGGTGCAGCGGGCCATCGAGAGCGAGATCGAGCGACAGACGCAGCTGCTCGAATCGGGCGGCCGGATCGTGCAGGAGACGCGGGGCTGGGACGAAGCGCACGCCGTGACGCACTCGATGCGCAGCAAGGAGCAAGCGCACGACTATCGCTATTTCCCCGATCCCGACCTCGTCCCGCTCGAACCGGCCAGGGATGCGGTCGATCGCGTCAAGGCGGCGCTTCCCGAAGTGCCGTGGCAACGGTTCGAGCGCTTCACCGGAGCGTACGGCCTTAATCCCAAGCAGGCCACGCAGCTTATCGAAAACTCCGCGCTGGCGGAGTATTTCGACCGGGTCGTATCGGCCAGCAAGAACCCGCAGCAATCCACCAACTTCGTGCTGGGCGATCTCTCGCGGCTGGCGAACGAGTCGGGCGTAGCGGTGGCGCGATCGCGGGTCAGCCCCGAGCACGTCGCCGAGCTGATCGGGCTGGTAGAATCGAACGCGATCAATTCAAAGATCGCGAAAGCACTGCTCGACCGGATGTGGGACGGTGCGGGCTCGCCCAAGACGCTCGTCGAGAAGGAGAGCCTTGCCCAAACCAGCGACCCGGCGGCGATTGAGAAGTTCGTCGACGACGCGATCGCCGCGAATGCGAACGTCGTCGCCGAATACCGCGCGGGAAAGACCAACGTTGCGGGTTTCCTGGTCGGCGCGATTATGAAAGCTTCGCGCGGCAAGGCCGATCCGGCGCTCGTCAAAGATCTTCTGCACAAGAAGCTGGGGTAGGGCCGGAGCGATGCTCGCCGACGAGAGAACGCTCGAAGCGCTCGATTTCGCGAGCGTGCGCGAGCGCGTCGTCGGGGCGACGCGAACGCAGCGCGGAAAGCTGCTGGCTAGCGATCTGGCGCCCTCGACCGACTTCGAGACCGTGCGCGCGGAGCAGCTCCGCACCGGCGCAGCGCGCGACCTGGTCGCGAGCGCCGACCTGCACGTCGTCTCGGCCATCGACACGGCGGCGTTGACCCAGGTCGCCGCGCTGGGCCGAACGCTCGGTCCCACGGACCTCCGGGCGATCGGCGATGCGATCGCGGCGGCCGCGGCCGCCTATGCGGCCGTTCGCGAAAACGCCATACTCGCGGCGGTGACGACCGGCTACGTGTCGCTACGCGAACTGACACGCTCCATTACCGACGGCATCGACGAACGCGGTGCGGTGCTCGACCGCGCGTCGCCGGCGCTAGGCCGCATTCGCCGCAACCTGTCGCAGGCGCACGTTGACGCGCGCGACCGGGTGGGCGCCATCTTAAAGTCGGCGCGTTACGCCAAAGCCATTCAAGACACCGTCGTGACGATTCGCGAAGGCCGGTTCGTGGTGCCGGTCAAGGCGGAGTTCTCGGGAGAATTTCCGGGGATCGTGCACGACACCAGTTCGAGCGGGCAGACCCTCTTCATCGAACCGCTGGCGGCGCTCGACGCGAATAATCGCGTGCGCACGCTGCGCATCGAAGAGGAGCGCGAGATCCAGCGGATTCTGGAAGAGTTTTCACGCCGCGTCGGTGCCGACGCGAACGCGATCGAACGGAACGTCGATATCCTCGCGGCGCTCGATCTTCTGGTGGCGAAGGCGGAAGTCGCGCGGGCGATGGATGCGATCGAGGCGGAGTTGAGCGAGGAGCCGACGATCGCCGTTCGTCGCGGACGTCACCCGCTGCTCGGCGACCGGGCGGTTCCGCAGTCGCTGGTTCTCGACGAGACGACGCGCGTGCTGGTCATCAGCGGTCCGAACATGGGCGGAAAGACCGTCGCGCTGAAAATGGTCGGGCTATTCGTCGCGATGACCTACTGCGGCATGCAAATTCCGGCGGCGTCGGGCACCACGATTGGGCGCTTCGAACGGTTGGTCGCCGATATCGGCGACGATCAGTCCATCGCCGCCAACGCGTCGACGTTTTCAGCCCACCTGCAGCGAATGCGCTCGATGCTGGAAACTGCCGACGGGCGCACGCTGGTAATCGTGGACGAAATCGGGGGCGGCACCGAGCCGAGCGCCGGCGCGGCGTTGGCGATTGCGATGTTGGAGCGTTTGCTCGAGCGCGGGGCGCGCGGCATTGTCACCACCCACGCCACCGAACTCAAGCTGTTCGGGCACGCCACGCCGGGCGTAGCCAATGCGAGCGTACGGTTCGATCCGCGGAGCTTTACCCCGACCTTTCACCTCGACATCGGCTCGCCCGGCCAATCGCTGGCCTTTCCGTTGGCGCGCACGATCGGCATCGACGAAGCGATTGTCGAGCACGCGCAACGCCTGCTCGACAATCGCGAGCGCGACTACGAATCGGCGCTGGCCGAGCTTTCGTTGCGCAACGCGCAGCTGCAGAGCGAACGCGTCGCGCTCGAAGATCAGCGCCGCACGGCAAGCCGCGAGGTTGAGGCGCTGGCGCGCGATCGCGTGGGGTTCGATAGCGAGCGCCGCAGTTTCGGCGCCAAAGCCGACGAGCGCATGGCGCAGGCGCTGCGCGATTTCGCCCGCGAACTGCAGCGGCGGGCCGACGCCGCCGCGCCCGCTCGGCCGAAAGTGAGCCCGTCGCAGGCGGCGCTGCTGTCGGAGACGATTGAAGCGATGCACCGGGACTTGGGCATTCGTCCGGAAGAACCGGCGCCGGGCGACGACGGAACGTACGCGGCCGACGAGGGCGTACTCGTGCTCTCGCTGGGACAAGACGGAGCCGTGGTCGAGGACTACGGCGACACGCTGTTGATAGCGATCGGGCCGATGAAGACGGTCGTGAAGAAAGACGACGTCCGGCGGCGCGGGCCAACCCCCGTGCACAAGCGGCCGCAAACGGCCATGAACGACGTTCGCATGGAGGCCGCCAGCCGAAGCGCCGCCCAGCTCGACGTGCGCGGAAAGCGGTACGTGGAAGCCGAACCGCTGGTCGAACGCTGGATCGACGAAGCGCTGCTGGCCGGCAACTCGCCGCTGCGACTGGTCCACGGTAAGGGAACCGGCATGCTCGGGCGCGGTCTGCAAGAGTATCTGCGTTCGCATCCGGCCGTGAGCGCCGTGCGCTACGGCAACGAAGATGAAGGATCGGCCGGGGTGACGATCGTCGACCTGAGCCGGTGATGTTGGGCGCGTGCGAGGCGAACGGGCCCTCGTTGGCGTACCTATGGACGTTCCAATCATGAGCACCAACGAACGGTTTTCCGACGTGGAGTATTTGCTCGACGGCTTCGAGCACGTCGAAACCAGCGGCGATTTTCGCGATCGACTCAAGCTTGGACGTCCGCTCAACGTCAAGCTCGGCATCGACCCCACCAGCCCCGACCTGCACCTCGGCTTCATGGTCGTGCTGGACAAGCTGCAGCGCTTCGCCGAGGCCGGCCACCGGGTTACCTGGATCATCGGCGATTTTACCGCGCGCATCGGCGACCCGAGCGGCAAGAACGTGACCCGGCCGCAGCTCACGGCCGACGAGATCGAAGCCAACATGCAGACCTACCGCCGGCAAGCGGGAAAGGTGCTCGACCTGGATCGCATCACGGTGCGCTACAATTCGGAATGGCTCGACAAGCTGACCATCACCGATCTCATAAAATTGCTCGCGAAGACCACCGTTGCGCAGATGCTCGAGCGCAACGATTTCGCGAACCGCTATGGTTCCGGCACGCCGATCTCGCTGCACGAGTTTCTCTATCCCGTCGCACAAGCGTACGATTCGATCGCGGTTGCGGCCGACGTCGAGTTGGGCGGCAGCGATCAGCTCTTCAACCTGCTGCTGGGCCGGCACTATCAGCGCGAGTACGGACAGGCACCGCAGATTTGCGCGACCGTGCCGCTCCTGGTTGGGCTCGACGGCAATAAGAAGATGAGCAAGTCGCTGGGGAATTACGTCGGCATCGACGAACCGCCGGCCGAACAGTTCGGCAAGCTGATGAAAATCGGCGACGAGCTGATCCCGGTTTACGCTCGCCTCGCGGCGTTCCGTTCCCAGGCCGAGTCCGACCGGCTGGCCGCCGATCTGCTCGCCGGACGCGCCAAGCCGATGGATGAGAAGAAGCGTCTGGCCGCGGAAATCGTGGCGCGATATCACGGGGCCGAGGCCGCTCAAACCGCGCGTGAAAACTTCGAGCGAACGGTTCAGCGCAGGGAGTTGCCAATCGGCGAACTGCGCGAAATTGAGGCCGCCGGCGGCACGCGCGTCGCCGAACTTCTCGTGAAGGCGGGCTTCGCGCAAAGCCGTCGCGCGGCCGAGCGACTTATCTCGGGGAACGGCGTCAAGGTGGATGGTATAGTCGTGAGCGACCCGCGAGCGACATGGAACGCCACCGCGCCGGCGGTGCTTTCGGTAGGGTCGCGCAAGTTCGTTCGGGTCCGTTGACTGTAGAGGGCAATCATGGCGGCAATCACGTATACGGCCGAAGCGCCGATCGAAGGCAAAAAGTTCGTCTGCAAACGCTGTAAGCGCGTGTACGCCTATCCGCAGCCGGGGGATCGGCCGATTCGCTGTGAGTGCGGGTGGTGGTATCTCAACGACGGTGCCGGGATCCGCGAAGTCTACTGTCAACGGATCGAGCCGTATCGAACCCCCCGCGACGTCCGGAGTTTGTTCGCACGCTCGTAGGCCCGGCCACGACAGTTCGCCTTACGCTCAGAGTTCGCCTTACGCTTCTTCGAGACGCGCGACTAGGGAGCGAATTTCGGGGCGAGTGAAGGCGTAGCGGCGGCGGCAGTATTCGCAGGTGGCTTCGGTCTCGTCGTCGTCCGCAATCATCTGCTCGAGTTCGGTGCGGCCCAATCCGATCAGTGCGGCTTCGACCTTTTGCTTCGTGCATAGACAGGCAAAGCGCAGGTCCAGCGAACGCTGCGAACGCAGCTCCGCGTCGCCCGCGAGTTCGTGCAGCAAGCGGCGAGCGTCGGGAGCTCCGGAGATGAGCGTCGTCACCGGCGGCATCGCCAAGGCGCGTGCTTCGAGGTGCGCGATCGCGGCGTCACCCGTGCCGGGCAACACCTGCGCGAGAATCCCGCCGGCGGCAAGCACACCGCCCGGATTGGCGAGAACGCCCAGTGCGACGACGCTGGGAATCTGCTCGGACTGCGCCAGATAGGCCGCCAGATCTTCGGCGATTTCGCCGGAATGCAACGGCACGACGCCCGCATACGGCTGACCGACCTCGTAGGATTTTGTGACGTGGAGCGAGCCGGCCCCAATCGCCCGAGCGACGTCGAACTTCCCGCGCGCGTCGATCGGCACGTCCACGTGCGCGTGGCGCGCGTAGCCGCGCGCACCGATCGTCCCGTCGTCGAGCAGCCAGGCATCGGCGGTCAGCGCGCCAATTGGGCCGTCGCCGGAAATCTGGAGCGAAATCCGCTCGCGGCCTTTGAGATTCGCCCCGAAGAGCACCGCGCCCGTGACCAGGCGCCCGACCGCGGCCGTCGCCGTCGGCGAAAGATCGTGCCGGCGCTGAATTTCCGCCACGAGACCGGTCGTGACGGCCGCAAAGATCGCGATCCCGCGATCCGCCGCCGTGGCGCTAACGAGAAGATCGGGCATGAGCGCGTCTCTATCAGAGGCCCGCGCTTTTCCTCTAAGGAAATGAGCGGCATGCGCGTTTTAGTCTTGCACGGCCCCAACTTGAATTTGCTGGGCAATCGCGAGCCGGACGTATACGGCACGCAAACGCTTGCGGAAATTGACGAACTCATTTCGACCGCCGCAAACGACCTCGGCGTCGACGTGCACTGCGAGCAGCACAACGGCGAAGGCGAGATCATCAACGCACTCCACGCGGCGCGAGGCGACTATGATGGGGTGGTGATTAATCCCGGCGCGTACGCCCACTATTCGCATGCGATTGCCGATGCGATCGCGGCGATCGGCCTTCCGGTCGTCGAGGTGCACCTGTCGAACGTCGCCGCACGCGAGGAATTTCGGCGCCGGAGCGTCACCGCGCCGGCCTGCCGGGGAACCGTCGGGGGCTTCGGCGCTCGCGGCTACGCGTTGGCGTTGCGCGCGCTGACGGAAATCGCGCGAGGATAGGGTCTATTTGGCGTGACTGGTGGGAGGAGCGGCCAATCGTCCAGGGTATAGTCCCCTCGCAGGCGGTCAGCCGTCGGGGAGCTGGCGTGCCGCCTCCAGGAGATCGCACTTGACGAAAGCCGATTTGATTGATGCCGTCGCCACCGAGGCGGAGCTCACGAAGCGCCAAGCAGGACACGTCGTCGATTTGGTTTTCGACGAAATCGAGAGCGCGCTAAAAAAAGGCGACCGCGTCGCGCTGACTCCCTTCGGAAGCTTCGTCGTCCGCGCACGCAAGGCGCGCGAAGGACGCAATCCAAAAACCGGAGAGAAGATCAAAATCGCCGCGCGGAAAGTCCCTGCGTTCGTGGCCGGTAAATCCCTGAAGGAGTCCATCGGCGGCGTACCGCGCAAACGAAAAAAATAGGCAATCGGGCTGTGGCGCAGTTTGGTTAGCGCGCTTGACTGGGGGTCAAGAGGTCGCA
>JBDTDR010000183.1:0-11845 GCA_039922955.1 Candidatus Tumulicola sp. | reverse complement strand
AAGGTCGTCGTCGTCGAGGACCGGGCCGCGCCGGTCGCCGATCGGCGTACGGCCGGCCGGTTGGCCGGGGAACGCGGCCGCGCGGACGCGCGCAAGCAAGTTGAAGAAGGGTGAGCTGGCGTCGCCGTCGAGTTCGTTAAGCACGGCGCTGCGCTCGACCGCCCAGTCGGCGGCGCGCAGGGCCGCGTGCTGCATGCGGTCGGCTTCGATGAAGAGCGCGACGTCGATTTTGTCGGCCGGCATTTCGAAGTAGAACTGCGTGTAGTCGTAGGTCGTTTCGCCGTTCATCTGGGCGCCCAACCGGGCGACGACGTCGTCGAGACCGCCGGCCGATATCTCGGGCGTTCCGCGGAACATCATGTGTTCGAGTGCGTGGGCCAGGCCGGTTTTTCCGGCCGTTTCGTCGAGCGAACCGAAGCCGTACCACACCGACGATTGGACGACCGGCGCGGCCCGGTCCTCGACGACGACGACCTTGAGCCCGTTGCGCAGCGTCGTCGTGTAGATGCCCCCATCGCCCGGTCCGCCCTGCGCGACGGCGGCGCTCGGGGCGAGCGCGACGAGTGCGAGCAGCACCAAGATCCGGGGGGCGAGATTTTTCACAGGGTGGTGACTCCTAAATAATACGCTGCCGTCGCTTCGACGGCGGCGAGAGGAAGGCAGCCGATCAGTTCGCTGCCGGTGAGTTCGATGCCGCGTTCGGCCGCCAGCCGGGCAATCAGCTCGACGATGCGGTATAACGGGGTGCCGTAAAAGTCCGTGACGTTGAGCGAGATTTGGACGCGCCCGCCACCCCGCGGGAAGGCCAGGGCGCGTAGCCCGCGCAGGCCGCCGTCGCGCTCCCGCACCGTCCGGGCGATCGACTGGGCGGCCGCGAGGTCGTCGCTCGCCAGCTCGACGTTGAAGGCAATCAGGATGTCGCGGGCGCCGATCGCGATCGCCCCGGCGCTTTCGTGTTTGGCGATATCGCCTTCGTCGGGAGCCCACCGCGGGTCGGCAAAGCGCGCGTCGAGGCCTTCGAACTCCCCGCGACGCACCTGCGGCAGCAAACGGCGCGACTCGTGCCGTGCGGCCGCCCCGTAATAAAACGACGGGATGCGAAATCGCTCCCAGATCGCCGCCCCGGCGCGGTGTGCCAGTGCGGCGGCTTCCTGCAAACTCGCGTCTCGGAGCGGGACGAACGGAAGCACGTCGAGCGCGCCGATGCGCGGATGAACGCCGCGATGCCGGCGCAGGTCGATCCGTTCGGCGGCGAGACCCGCCAGAGCGATGGCCGCCGCGACGACGCATTCGCCGTCGCCGGCGATCGTGAGAACGCTGCGGTGGTGGGCGGGATCGCTGGTTCGGTGGAGGACCCGGGCGCCCGTCGCCGACACCGCCGCGGCCGCGGCATCCGCGAACGAAGCGTCGCGGCCTTCGGAAAGGTTCGGGACGATCTCGAATAGGGACAATGCCGTTTTCGTACTAACGCAGCGCGCGGCGGATTGCCTGGGCGACGTCGGCGGCGTTCTCGGGCGAGACCACGTCCCCGTAACCGAGTTTGCGGGCCTCGGCGATGCGGCGGTCGGCCGCATGTACCGCGCGAATCTCGCCGGAAAGTCCGAGCTCGCCGAAGACCGCCATTTTCGGCGGCAGCGCGACGTTGCGGAACGAAGACGCGATGGCGAGCGCAATGCCGAGGTCGGCCGCGGGTTCGCCGACGCGCAATCCGCCGGCGACGGATGCGTAGACGTCGTGCGCTCCGAGTTTCAGGCCGGCGTGCCGCTCGAGCACCGCCAGAATCATCGCCAGGCGCTGCTGATCCAGGTTGTTCGCCAGTCGCCGTGGCGTGCCGTAGCTGGTCTCGCCGACCAACGCCTGGACCTCGATCAACACCGGCCGCGAACCCACGATCGACGCTACCACGCACGAACCGCTGGGACGCTGCGCGCGCGATCCGAGGAAGAGTTCCGACGGATTCGCCACCTCGGCGAGCCCGTCGTCGTGCATTGCGAACACGCAAATCTCGTCGATCGATCCAAAGCGATTCTTATAGGCGCGCAAAATGCGGTATTCGCCGTTGGCTTCGCCCTCGAAATACAGGACGGTGTCGACCAGATGTTCGAGCAGGCGCGGGCCGGCGATGGCGCCGTCTTTGGTGACGTGTCCGACGATGAACGTCGCACATCCGGTGCGCTTGGAGTACTCCATCAGCGCCTGCGTGCAGTCGCGAATCTGGGTGACGCTACCGGCGTAAGCTTCGGATTCCGGCAGCCACACCGTTTGAATCGAGTCGATCACGAGCGCGACAGGGTTGCGCCGTTCGAGCTGGTCGAGCCCGGACCGCAAGTTCGTTTCGGGATAGACCAGCAGCGGTGCATCGATCGCCAGGCGCTGCGCGCGCAGCTTCACTTGCGCGGCCGACTCTTCGCCGCAGAGGTACACGACTTCGCCCTGTCGCGCGAGGCGTGCCGCAATTTGCAAGAGGAGCGTCGATTTTCCAGCCCCGGGCGGCCCGCCCACGAGCGTCAGGCTTCCCGGAACGATGCCGCCGCCGAGCACCGCGTCGAACTCGGGCATGCCGATCTGCCGGCGCACGAGCCGTTCGCCGTCAATGTCGCCTAACGTCACCGGCGTCACCTCCGGCGCGGGACCGCGCGCCGCCGACGACGCGCGCGAACTGCGCGCGGCGGCGACGACGGGGCGTTCGTCGAAGGAATTCCAGGCATTGCAGGCCGGGCAACGGCCCAGCCAGCGCGGCGATTCAAATCCGCAACCGGAACAGGAATAGACCGATCGTGCTTTAGCCAAAGTACTCGTTAGCGTTCTGCGGGGGCAGCGCTTCGCCTCGGAGGTTCCTCGGCGACGCGGGTTTCCCGGTGGCCGCTTACGAAAACCGCCGTCCGTGAGTCGCGCAACGCCGCTACAAATTACCATCGACGGGCCGGCCGCGTCGGGCAAAACGACGGTCGCGCGCCTGGTAGCCCGGCGTTTAGGCGTGTTGTATCTCGACACCGGCGCGATGTATCGGGCGCTGGCATACGAGGCTTTGCAGACGCGAACCGATGCCGACAACGGTGCGGCGCTCGCGCGTCTGGCCGCGGCCCAGCCGATCGGCGTCGTACCCGATGCGTCGGCGTCGCTGGGATTGCGTATCGTGGGCGCGGACGGCCGCGAGTTTACCGAAGCGACGCTGCAGTCCAACGAGGTTACCGCGATCGTTTCCACGGTAGCCGCTCACGCCGAGGTTCGCACCGCGATGGTCGCCGCGCAACGCCGGATTGCCGCCGCCGGTCCGGTGGTGATGGCCGGTCGCGACATCGGGACCGTCGTGCTGCCCGATGCCGAGGTGAAAATCTACCTAACCGCCTCGGTTTCGGCTCGCGTCGAGCGTCGCCGGGAGCAGCTCGAACGGGCGGGCGCGAACGTCGACGTTCGCCGGCTGTCGCAAGAGATCGAAGAACGCGACCGTCTCGACCGCACGCGTGCGATCTCGCCGCTGGCGCCCGCGGCCGACGCGCACCCGATCGATTCCAGCGATCTGACGGTCGGTCAAGTCGTGGACGAGATTTGCGCGATCGTCGCGCGCGCCGAGACGGCCGCCCGGTGAATGCACGCGCGTACGATTTGGCTGCCGGGACCCTGCGGCTGATCTTTCGGACGCTTTTCCGCGCACGCGTTTACGGGGTGGAGAACGTCCCGCTCGACGGACCGTTGATCGTGGCCTGCAATCACGTCTCCTACCTGGACCCGCCGGGACTGTGTTTCTGCCCGCGCCGGATCAGCTTCATGGCGAAGAAGGAGCTTTTCGACATTCCGGTGCTCGCGCCGGCCATCCGCGCGGTGGGTGCCTATCCGGTCGACCGGCAAGGCAGCGCTAAGACGGCGATCAAACGTTCGCTTGCGGTGCTGCGGGCCGGCGGCGCCGTCGGGATCTTTCCGGAGGGGACGCGGAACCTGACCGGCGACGTCCGGCCGCAAACCGGTGTCGCGCTGTTGGCCGCGCTGTCGCAGGCGCCCGTGCTGCCGGCCTGCGTGGTCGGAGGCGCCCAGGCGTCGCGATTCGGTCAGATTAAGGTCGCATTCGGGCGCCCGCTCGCGCTGAGGGCCGACCGGAAAGCAACTCGCGACGATTTGGCGAAGTTTACGGCAGATGTCATGAGCGCGGTCCATGCGCTCGCTGGGAGTATCGGTGGAAATTCGTAAAGCGTCCGTTCAAGGGTTCTGTTTTGGGGTCGCCATCACGGTAAAAAAGGCCGAGGAAGCGATTGCGTCGCGCGGTGAGGTGACGACGCTCGGACACGTCGTTCACAACCCGCAGATGGTCGAATCGTTGAGGTCGCGCGGGCTGCGCAACGCGCAGTCGGTTGACGAAGTGGATGCCGGCGCGCTCTTCGTTCGAGCGCACGGGCTTCCGGTTGAAGTCTTCGACGAGGCCAAGGTGAAGGGGCTCGAAATAATCGACGCCACCTGTCCGATGGTCACGAAGATTCACGTTCAGGCTCAGAAGCTCAAGGACGCGGGATACAAGATCATCGTAATCGGCGATCCCGCCCATCCCGAAGTAAAGGGAACGCTGAGCCACGTTCCCGGCGCGTGGTGCATTCAGAAGATCGAAGACGTTGCCGGGCTGCCCCGCTCGAGCAAGGTCGGCGTGGTCGTGCAGTCGACCTGGTCGGGAGAAGGATTTACCGACATCGTGCGCGCGCTTGCCAATAAGTACTACGAAGTACGCGCCGTCAACACGATTTGCACCGATACGCACAATCGTCAGAACGAAGCGCAGCGGCTCGCGCAGGATGTCGAAGTGATGGTCGTCGTCGGCGGGAAGACCTCGGCGAACACCAAACATCTGGCCGAACTTTCAGAATCGCATGGCGCGCGCGCCTATCACATCGAGGGCGCCGCCGAGCTGCAGCCGGAATGGTTCGAGGGCATCCAGGTCGCGGGATTGATGTCGGGTGCATCCACGCCGGGGTGGCTGGTCGACGAGGTGGAAGCGCGGATGGAGGAGCTCAGTCGTCAACCTGCTTGAGCGCTTTGAAAGCGCCCTTGAAGAACGGATTACCAGCTATCGGGGATCGAGGGAGATCTCCGATATGCTTTTGTGCCACTTCGGCTACGGCCGGTACGGACCGGCCCGGCGCGGCAAACGTCTGCGTCCGCAGATGGTCATGCGGGTCGCGACCAGCGAGCGCGCCGATGTAGACAATGCACTCGACGCCGCGGTCGCGGTCGAAATCTTTCATAACTACTCGCTGGTCCACGACGACATCGAGGACCGCGACGAACTCCGGCACGGACGGCGCACGCTCTGGAGCGCGTACGGCGTCGCGCAGGCGATCAATGCCGGCGACGCGATGTGCGCGCTGAGCTTCTTGAGCCTCGAACGTGCCGCCGGCTTCGTGGAAGCGCGGCGCGTGCTGCACATGATCGCGCTCCTGCACGAGGCGCACGCCGTGATGTGTGAGGGCCAGTCGCTCGATCTCCGCTTCGAGACCGAGACTCGGGTTGACCTGGACGGCTACCACCGCATGATCGAGTGCAAGACGGCGCAGTTGTTCGACGCCTCCTGCCGGCTCGGCGCCCACGCGGCCGGCTGCGACGACGAAACGATCGCGTCCTACGGCGACGTCGGACGCGCCTACGGCATGGCGTTCCAGATTCGCGACGACGTCTCGGGCATCTGGTCGTCGGTGGACGAAACCGGGAAGATCACCGGGAGCGACGTGGCCCGCCGCAAGTGGACCTTCCCGGTCGTCTGGGCGATCGCCCAGCCGCGTTCGCTCGCCCGCGACGCGGTCGCCGACGCCTACGCCCTGGCGCGCCCGTTGGCGGCACCGGAGGTCGAACGCGTGATCGCGGCGCTCGACGAGCTGCGCGCGAGACAGGCCGCCCGGGCCGCCGCCGCAGAACATGTCGCGGTTATCGAACGCCACCGCAACGGCGAACTCCGCGAGTTTCTGTTGCGCACCCTCGATCTCGCTACCGCTCGTTAGGAGGGCCGCACGATCCGCGTGAATGTCAACGCGTCCGCCCGCACGCCGTTGCGGGGGAACTCGCTCGCGTGGGTGCTGCCCGTCCTGGTCTTTGCCGGCCTAGTCGTGCGCTTGCTCTTCATTTCGAACGAAGGGTTCAAGACCGACGTTCAAACGTTTGAGGCTTGGGCGATAGCGCTGGCCGAGCACGGCTTCGCCAACTTCTACGGATCGACGCGTTTCGCGGACTATCCGCCCGGATATTTCTACGTTCTGGCCGCGGTCGGGCACGTTTGGGAGACGCTGTTCAAAGACCGAGACGCCGGCGGCTTCATGATCAAAGCGCTGGTCAAGCTGCCGGCGATCCTGGCCGATCTCGGCGTGGGCATCCTCGCGTATGCCATCGTACGCCGCTTTGCAAGCGCCGGCATCGCGCTCGGCGCGGCCGCGCTGTATCTGTTCAATCCCGCGGTTATCTACAATTCGGCGGCGTGGGGACAGGTGGACTCCATCGCAGCCGGCCTCGCGCTGTTTGCGATCTACTGTTTTCTGCGTTCCGAGACCGACGCGCACGAGCGGATGAGCTGGTGGATCGTTGCGGGCTGGCTGCTGATCGCCTACTCGCTGCTCGTCAAACCGCAGGCGGCGGTGCTGCTGCCGCTCATGATTGCGTTCGTTTTCGTCGATCCCGCCCGTCGCCGAGTGCGTCTCGCGAGCAGCGCCATCGGCATCGTCGCGGCCGGGCTTTTTGCGCTCGCGATCGTCGAGCCGTTCCACCCCAGCAATCCGGTCGCGGCGTTCGCCTGGCTCTTCGAACGGTACGCCTATGGCTCGAGCGTCTACGCATTCAACACCGTCAACGCGTTCAACCTGTGGGCGATTCGCGGAACGTTCTGGCAGCCCGACACCGGTCCGATCAACGTCTTCGGCTCGCTTTCGCTCGGGCCGCAGTACGTCTGGGGCATCGTGCTGGTGCTGGCCGCGGTTGCGCTGGTCCTGTGGCGCTACGTACAGGAACGCACGCCGCGCGCCTTCTTGGAAGGCTGCGCGATCGTGACGATCGCGTTCTTCGTCTTGGCGACGCGCATGCACGAGCGCTACCTTTTTAACGGCTTGCTGTTCACCATCGTGTGCCTGCCGTTCGCCCGCCGGTATCTGTGGGGCGCGGTCGCGCTGACGGTCGTTCTTTTTGCCAACCTGCAATATTCGCTGCAGTATCTCTACGTCATGGACAACCACGTGGCTGGCGCTAATTCGCAGAATCTGTGGGGCGCCGGAACCACGGTGCTTGCACTGCTGGCGGTCGGTACGTTCTTCGCGCTGGGGTATCAGTTTCTCGGCGGCGACACCGCCGCCGAACTGGAGTCCGCGCACGCCGGTCGAGACGGCGACAGGCGTTCGCCGGCTGCCGTCGCGCCCGGCGCGCGCCACTGGTTCGACCCGCGCGAAGGGCTCGCGGCCATGCGCGCGCCGCTCGACTACGTCATCATGGCGGCGTTGGGCGTCGGCAACTTCGTCTTGTCGTTCATCGGGTACTGGTGGCCGCCGGACAAGGTGTTTGACGAGATCTATTTCGCGCGCGCCGGCGAAGAGTATCTCGCGAATCTGCGCATTTACGAAAATACGCATCCGCCGCTGACCAAACTGCTGGTCACGATTTCGATGATGCTCTTCGGCGGCATGCCGCACGGCCACGGGTTGGGCGGATGGACCGGGCTCAACGCCTTCATCGGGCACATGAGCAGCGGCGACAACTCGTACGGGTGGCGCTTCCTCGACGTCGTCTTCGGCGCCCTGGTGGTCATGCTGCTCTACGCCTTCGCCAAGCGGATCACCGGTTCGACCTTCTTCGCGAGCGTCGCCGCGCTGCTTTTGACGGCCGACGGCATGCATTTCGTCCAGTCGCGCATCGCCACGCCCGAGGGCTTCGTCATCTTTTTTGCGACCCTGGCGACGTATGCGTTCTATCGTTTTTGGATCGGCTCGCAAGTCGGAGATCGTCCGCACGTCGACGTTCCGGAATGGGCGTTCGTCGCCGGGATCGGCGCGTCGCTCGCCGGCGGCGCGATCGTCGCCGCGATCGGACACGCGCTCTGGCAGTTCGATATCTACTCGATCCTCATCGTCACGTTTTATTGCGCCTGCGGCTTTTATCTGCTGATCCGTTACGTCGGGTTTCCGCGGTTCTTCGGCGACGGCCGCCGCGAACTGACGTTCGGCGAAGGCTCGGTGGCGCTGCGCGGCGCCGAAGGCGCGGCCGTTTACGCTGCCGACGGCGGCACCATCGACTCGCGCGGAAAGGTCGCGCGCGGAGAGCGCTCGCAAAACAAGGGCGGCGTGCTGGTGTACGCCGACGATCCGCTGACGATTGCGTACGGCCGCGACGCGAGCGTCACGTACGCGACGCCGCTGGGCGACGCGACCTACGCCGACGACGAGGTCCGGGCCCCTGGAAGCGGCGTGGAGAAAGGAAAGTCCTCGAAACTTTGGTTGGTGCTCTTCACCGTCGCCCTCGGGTGCCTGGTCAGCAGTAAATGGTATGGCGTGATGGGCTTCGGGGTAAGCTTCGCGCTGCTGATCGCGATTTTCTTACAGCGGTATGTCGTAAAGCTGCGTCCGACGCTGTGGGGCAACCCGCGGGGGTTTCGAATCGACGGCGCGCTCGTCACGATCGTTTTCGTGAGCCTCACCGTGTACGGGCTCGCGTGGGTGCCGGACCTGGTCCGGCACTCGGCCGACCCGAATGAAATCCACAGCGTCAACGACGTGGTCGACCGTCAGCACTCGATGTACGAATACCACGAAAATCTGCGAGCGACCCATCCGTATTCGTCGCAGTGGTGGGAGTGGCCGCTGGACTTGGTGCCCGTAGCCTACTTCTATCAGGACCATCGGACGAATCCGAGCGATTCGAACGGCTGCTGCATTTACGAGATCACCTCGATGCCCAATCCGATGATCTTATGGTTCGGGTTGATCTGCGTGCCTTGGGTCGGGATGCTGGCCTGGCGCGAGCGAAACAAAGGCTACGCGCTGATCGTGCTCACGTATCTTTTGCAGTGGCTGCCGTGGGCGAAATCTCCCCGGCTGATCTTTGCGTACCACTTTTACGTCGACATTCCATTGATCTGCCTGTGCAACGCGATCGTGCTGCAGCGGATTTGGGAATGGGGAAGGCGCCGGGAAGAGCCATACGGCAGGTGGGTCGGCGGCGTCGCGGTGGGCGCCTACGTGGCCGTCGCGCTGGGCGCCTTTGCGTACTTCTATCCGATTCTGGCCGCACACCCGATTTCGTGGAACGACTGGAACCAGCGGATGTGGATCCATTACTGGGTAATCGGGCCGGGATAGCGAAGGCTGCGGGCGAGGTTTATCGACAGTGTCCGGACACTCGAAGTGGCATAACATTAAGCTGAAGAAGGGGAAAGTGGACGCCCAGCGGGGCGCGCTCTTTACCAAGCTCAGCAAAGAAATTATCTTGGCTGCCAAGGGCGGCTCGCCCGACCCAGAGGCGAACTACCGGCTGAAGATGGCGGTCGAAAAGGCGCGCGAGTTCAACGTGCCGCAGGATAATATCAAACGCGCGATCGCGCGGGGCACCGGCGCGACGGGCGAGCGCGAGATCGAAGAGATTCGCTACGAAGGGCACGGCCCGCACGGGCTTGCCGTCGTCATCGACGCCGCGACGGACAATCGCAACCGCACTGCCGGCGAACTGCGTTTTCTGTTCACCAAGCACGGCGGAACGCTCGGGGAGACCGGCAGCGTCGGCTGGATGTTCGACGCCGTCGGGGTCGTGGAAGCGGATCCCGGCCCCGAGAAATCCGAAGACCGATTTACCGAGGAAGCTTTAGTCGACGGCGTCGAGGATCTCGAGTACGATCCCGAACTCGCGTCGATCTATACGGGTCCCGGGATGCTCGCGAGCGCGCGCGATGCGTTGCGAAGCCGCGGCGTCAAAATATCCGACGTCTATCTCGGCATGCGCGCCAAGACGAAGGTCGAGCTGCGCGGCGGCGAGCTGGCGGCCGCGCTCGCATTTCTCGAAGCCCTCGACGAGCACGAAGACGTACAGCGCGTCTTCAGCAACCTCGACGTCAGCGACGCGTCGCTGGAGGCCCTCGCCTGAGAGAAACACGCCGCGCCGTCCACGACTATCTGCCGCGCGATTGGGTGTTCCCGATCGTGCTCGCGATTTTCGTCGCGGTGGTCGTCTGGTTCGGCCGCCAGATTCACGATTTTCTGCTGCCGCCCACGAATACCGCGACGGTGCCGTCGTTCGTGGGTCAAACGCTGACCGATGCCAACGCTGAGATCCGGCGCTTGAAGCTTTCCTCCGCGGTCGTCGACCACACGACCAGCGACCGCTACCCCAAGAACGTCGTGATCATGCAGCGCCCCGACGCGGGCGAGCAGGCGCGCGAGGGGCGTCAGATCTCGTTCGTGATTAGCGACGGCATCCTGGCGCGCTTGATGCCCGACTTGCGCTACCAGTCGCTGCGGGAAGTGGACCTCGACCTTTCCCGCGTTCGGATGAAGCTTGGTAAGATCGCGTACGTCAAGAGCGACATCATTCCGGAGGGACACGTGGTTTCGCAAGATCCGGCGCCCCTTTCCAGCGTCGCCCAAGGCGACGTGGTGACGCTGGTCGTCAGCAAGGGAGGTCTCGCGGTCCTGGCGGTGCCGAACTTCACGGGGATGCCGATCGACGACGCGCGGGCGCTGGCTGAAAAGACCGGCGTCAAACTCGGGCAAATCGTCTGGACGCCCCTCGGCCCGAAAGGGCCGCCGCACGGCGCGGTCGTGCGGCAAGTGCCGTCGCCCAGCGGCAAGATCGCGTCGTTCGACCCGGTCGCATTGCAGGTGAGTGCCGGGCCGTTCGAGTCGGGCTACATCATTCGCCAGGTGCGTTTGCTCGTTTCGGTTCCGGTCCCCGACGAAACCCAAAGCGGCCGGCAACTCGACGTGAAGTTGACGGTCTCGGACGCTACCGGGAAATACGACCTCTATCACGCCTTTTCGGAACCCGGACAAAAGCTCGACTTCACGGTGACCGCTATCGGCACGTCGCTCGTTGACATGTACGTGAACGACGCGCTCGTCGGTGAGACGCGGTTGGGCACCGAACCGCCGGTCACCTACGGCAAGAAACCGGCGAGTCCGGCGCCCCGGAGTTCGCCATGAGTCCGGTCAAAATCGCCCCGTCGCTGCTCTCGGCCGATTTCGCGCGCATCGCCGAACAAATCGCCGAAGTACAGGCGGCCGGAGCCGACTATCTCCACCTCGACGTGATGGACGGCCGGTTCGTCCCGAACATTACCTGGGGGCCGAAGATCATCGGCGACCTTCGCAAGCTCTCGCCGCTGGTTTTCGACGCGCATCTCATGATCCTCGAACCGGAACGGTACGTTGACGATTTCCGCGAAGCCGGCTGCGATCGCATCACCTTTCATCTTGAAGCGACGTGTCACGCGCCGCGTCTGCTCGCCCACATTCGCGCGCTCGGTGCGAAAGCCGGCATCGCGATCTGCCCGCAAACGCCAGTGGCGATGCTGGAAGATATTATCGAGGATTGCGACACGGTGCTGATCATGAGCGTCAATCCCGGCTTCTCAGGCCAAAAATTCATCCCGCGCACGTTTGAAAAACTGCGCGAAGCGCGCGCGCTGATCGGCCGGCGCGACTCCGGGTGCTCGATCGAAGTCGACGGCGGCATCGGCGAAGGCAACGCGCGCGAAGTCGTCGAGTCGGGCGCCGACACGCTCGTGATGGGCTCGACCATCTTCGGCGCCGCGGACCCCGGCGCGGAACTGCGCCGCATTCGTTCGCTCCTTCCGTGAAGCCGCAGGAAACCGCGCCGGCGCCGTTGCGCGAGGACGACGTCGTTG
>JBDTDR010000182.1:0-15003 GCA_039922955.1 Candidatus Tumulicola sp. | reverse complement strand
TGATTGGATAAACGGGTCGCCGCCTCCGACCACGATCCCGCGATGTACTCCGCCGCGGCGGTCGGCGTCTTGAAAATCGCATCCGCCACATCGTCGGCAAGATGGTGATCTCCGGCATGACCGATCGCCGTCACGACGGGATGCCGCGAACGAACGATCGCGCGCACGACGACCTCGGTATTGAAGGGATAACGATCTTCGGGTGAGCCGCCGCCGCGCAGCAGGACCACGGCATCGACGTCTTCGCGTGACGCACGTTCCAACGCGTCGGCTATGTCCAGCTCCGCGCCTTCACCTTGGACGCGCGTTTCGATGAAGATCGTGCTTACGTTCGGCGCGCGCTCGCAAAGCGTCGATTGGAAATCTTCCGCACCTTTTGCACGGGCCGAGACGAGCGCAACCCGTCGAGGGAATCGCGGGAAAGCACGTTTGCGCGCCGGGTTAAAGACCCCCTCGGCTTGCAGACGCTTGCGCAGCGCTTCAACCGCCGCAGCAATCGCGCCGTCGCCAAGTGGAACGATCTCGAGCACCCGCAACTGGTACTTGCTGCTGCGCTCCCAAATGTCGATCGCACCCGTTGCCACTACCTTAACCCCGTCGCGAACTTCCGGAAAGCGCTTTGCTTCTTTTCCATAGGCGAAGCAGCTCAAGATGGCGCGATCGTCTTTGAGATTGAAGTAAAGGTTGCCGTTCGGCTGCGGCTTCCATTCGGAGATCTCGCCCACGATCGCGATACGCCGCAACTCGAGGCGGCGTCCCAACCAAACGCGCAAACGATCGGCAAACTGTGAAACGGTGAGCTGCAGGACCTCGCCACCATCGAAGAGCGTCATCGTCGTCGTTTCCGGGGCGCCGCGGTTGCCGCCGCCGCCGCATTTCCAGCCGGGGACGATGCGGGCACCGCCGAGGGATCGGCCGGCGCCGCTGTTGACGCATTTGCCGGTGGCTGCGTCGGCGCAAGCGTGGGCTCCGGCGGGAGCGACGCGTACGGCGCCAGCGTTGCGTACGGCGCGGTATTTTGAACCGCGTACTGCCCGAGCGCGCGGCCGCACGGCGATTCCGGCTCGCTTCCCTTGAGGTAGTATTCGAAACCGCCGCCGCCGCAGGACGGCATCTTCGCGATCTCGTCAACGGGAACGGGAAAGGCGTGCCGCGGCGTACCCGCCAGCGCGGCCTTCATGAAGCGAGCCCAAATTCGAGCGGGAACGTTCCCGCCGTAAGACTCGTACATGCGCGAGTAATCGTCGTTCCCCAGCCAGACCGCCGTCACGAGATCGGGAGTGTATCCGACGAACCACGCGTCGCGAAAGTTGGAGGTCGTTCCGGTCTTTCCGGCTGCCGGGCGACCGATGACCGCGTTGGGATAGCCGGTACCCTTCGCGATGACGTCCTCCAGTATCGACGTCATGATATACGCGGTTCCGGCGCTCACGACGTCGGTGGCCTGCGGATACTGGTTGTCGAGGACGACGTTTCCGAGCGAGTCCTTCACCAGCCGAAACGGCGTTGGATCGACGTGCAGACCTTGATTTGCGAGCGTTGAATATCCACTCGCCTGGTCGAGAACCGAGACGACCGAAGAGCCCAGGGCCAGCGACAGGTTCGCTTCGAGCGGCGCCGTCACGCCCATGCGATGGGCGTATTCGATGACGCGATCCACGCCGATTCTTTCGGCAAGTTTCACCGCAACCACGTTGCGCGACATGGTCAACCCGACGCGCAGGGTCACCGCCCCCATGTAACGGAAGTCGTCGTCGTTGGGCGACCAGCGCGTACCGTCGCCCATCGGGTAGCTCACCGGGGTGTCGTCGATCGTGGTCGAAGCCGGCATGCCGGAGTCGATCGCCGCCGTGTACACGTAGGCCTTAAACGAAGAGCCGGGCTGACGGCGCGCCTGCCAGGCGCGGTTGAACTGATTGGCGAGCGAAAAGCCCGTGCCCCCGACCATCGCCAGAATCTCACCGGTCGACGGCCGCAACGCGACCAGCGCCGCCTGATGCGCGTTGATCCCTTCGCCGGCGGCCTGTCCGACGCCCCAGGTGACGGCCTCTTCGGCGAGGCGCTCTAAGCGTGGATCGAGCGTGGTGTACGCCTGCAGGCCGCCTTTTTCGACGGCGTCCTTGCCGAACGTCTGTTGGAGCTGCGCGATGGCATACGTCGTGAAATACGGATGAGCGTAGCCTTGTAGGCCCGGCGCGCGCTGCGAGATTAAACCGAGCGGGGCATCGTAAGCATCGTCGGCTTGCGCGCGCGTGACGAACCCGCTCTCGACCATGCGTTCGAGAACGTGCCGTTCACGGTCGCGCGCCAGGTCGATATTGGCAAACGGCGAGTAGTCGGAAGGGGCCGCCACGACGCCGGCGAGCATCGCCGCCTGGGCAACCGTCAGCTTATCGACGGAACGCCCGAAATACGTGTGCGCGGCCGCATCCACTCCGTAGGCGCCCGACCCGAGATAGATGATGTTGAGATAACGCTCGAGGATTTCGTTCTTGGTGTAAAAGCGCTCGATTTCCATAGCGAGCAGCGCTTCTTGAACCTTGCGCGAGATCGATACTTCGTTGGTGAGGAAAAGCCGCCGGGCGAGCTGCTGGGTGATCGTCGAAGCGCCTTGGAATTCGCGATGCGTCAGATCGGCATAGCCGGCGCGAACGATGCCGCCGAAGTCGACGCCGTGATGGTGGTAGAAATTGTGGTCTTCGTTGGCGATGAAGGCATTGCGAACCAGCGGCGGAATGCGCGAAATCGGCACCCAGATTCGATTTTCTTTGAATACCGACGCGAGCGGCGTTCCGTCGCGCGCGAAAATGCGCGTCGCGCTCGCGGGCTGATAATCCGCCATCCGGCTGATGTCGGGAAGGTTGCGCGCGTATGCGGCCACGATGCCGGCCAGGGTCCCGGCCGCGAACAGCACGATCATCAGTAGCGCGACCAGGACGCCGCGCAGAACGTTCGGGCCCGTCTTCCGACGTTTACGCCGAGGCATCGGCCGCGGGCTCCTGCGTTTTCGCTACCGCGTTGAGAACGCCGTTGACGAAGCGTCCCGAATCCTCCGTGGAGAAGCGCTTGGCCAGTTCCACGGCCTCATTGATTGCGACCGCCGGCGGCGTCTCCGCACGGCAGCGCAGCTCGTAGGTGCCCATCTGCAGCAGCAGGCGATCGATGATCGGCAGACGTTCGATCGCCCACCCCTCCAGCAGCGGGCCGACGATGCCGTCGGCGCGTTCCCGAAACTCGAGGGTCCCTAAGACGAGATCCCTCACGAAGCCGCGATGCTGCGCGCCGGCGGCGGCGCCGACGACCTCCGTGAGAGCGTCGGCCGGCTCGCGCCCGCCAATTGCGATGGAATACAGCGCTTGCAACGCTTGCTCGCGGCCGAGCCGCCGCGTGGTCATTTAGCGGCCTGTACCGAACTCAACATCGACGGAAGAAATCCGATGTCGTAACGCCCGGCGCGAAACTCGCGCGACGCCAGCACCTCCAAGCAAAGGCCGATCGTGGTGGGCACGCCGTCGATAACCGTCTCGCTCAGCGCGCGTTCCATTCGAGAGATTGCCGAATCGCGCGTGTCGCCGTGCGCGACTACCTTTGCGAGCATGGAATCGTAATAGGGAGGGATGACGGCGCCGGCGTAGAGATGCGTGTCGACGCGAATTCCTGGACCGCCGGGAAATACTACGTCCGAAACGGTGCCCGCCTGCGGTGCGAAATTGTTGCGCGTATCTTCGGCATTGATCCGGCACTCGATGGCGTGCCCGCGTGCTACGAGATCCCTTTGCACGTAGCCCAGCGGCTCTCCGGCCGCAATCCGAATTTGCTCTTTGACCAGATCGATACCGTAGACCATTTCCGTAACCGGATGCTCGACCTGAATGCGCGTGTTCATCTCCATGAAGTACAGGTCGTCGCCCGCCGAAAGGAACTCGAGCGTTCCGGCGTTAGTGTAACCCACGTGCTCGCACGCGCGCACGGCCATCGCATGCAACGCCGAACGCGTGCGCGCCGAAAGCTGTGGAGCCGGGGACTCTTCGACGAGCTTCTGATGCGACGGTTTTTGCATCGAGCAGTCGCGTTCGCCGAAATGGACGACATTTCCGAACTCGTCGCCGAGCACTTGCACTTCGATGTGGCGCGGATTGAAGATGAGTTTCTCCATGTACACGCGCCCGTCTTTGAAGCTCGCTTCGGCCTCAGCCGTCGCGCTTGCGAACGCGCGCTCGAGTTCCTCGGGCCGCTCGACGGCGCGCATGCCTTTCCCACCGCCGCCGGCCGTCGCCTTGAGCAATACGGGATAACCAACCGTCGCGGCCGCATCGCGCGCGTCTTGGACCGTCGCCAGGATGCCGGTGCCGGGAGTCGTCGCCACGCCGGCTTCGCGCATCACCCGTTTGGCAGTCGCTTTGTCGCCCATCGCTGCAATCACGCCGGGACGCGGACCGATGAACACCAAACCGTGGTCGGCGCAGATTTGGGCGAACCGCGCGTTCTCGGCCAGAAAGCCGTAACCCGGATGAATCGCATCGCATCGCGTAATCAGTGCGGTCGAAATAATGTTCGGAATGTTGAGGTAGGAGCGCGGGACGGGTCCCGGTCCGACGCAAAATGCTTCATCCGCTTGCCGCACGTGCAGCGATTCGCGGTCGGGTTCGGCAAAGACCGCGACCGTGCGCACCCCCAGTTCCTGGCACGCGCGGTTGATGCGCAGCGCGATCTCACCTCGGTTCGCGATTAAGACTTTTCGAAAGATGGAGCTACCCTCGATCCAGTAGAAAGAGCGGCTGGCCGTATTCAACCGGCGCGCCGTCCTCCGACGCGATCGCCACGATCCGGCCGGAACCTAGGCTGTGCACCGGGTTGCGAATGCCCAAGGCCTCGATATAGGCGAGCTCCCGGTCTTCTGCGAGGAGTTCGCCCTCGACCGGCGCGGGCCGGCTCAGCCGAAATATTCCGACGAGATCGGCCTTGATGGTATCGACCCGCCGTACCGCCGGCGCGTCCGGCGCCGCATCGAGCACTATCCCGGCCGGCGCCGGCCCGTGCCGGGCCCACCGCGCGAGCTCGATCTCCTCGCCTTTTCGTTCGACCCGCACGCGCACCGCGTCCGACGTCGCCAGAAACTCCGCCAGCCGTCGAATCCGGTCGGCCACGCGCAACTCTTCCTGGGGCATCAACGCTAGGAGTTCGTCCGACTTAGGCACATTTCCATCTTTGAGCCGCCCTTCCGCGACCTGCTAGTGGGCGATGCACTCGACGCCGGCCAGCTCGGAAGCGGGAAGCGCGTCGCGAAAGGACGCGTAGGCGGAATCGATCTCGGCCAGCGGTACGAGCACGAAGGCGCGCTCGCGCATACGGGGATGCGGGACGCGTAGCCCGGGTTCGTCGATGCACCGGTCGTCGTACGACAGGACGTCGAGATCGATGACGCGCGCTCCCCAGCGCTCGCCGCCCGAAACCCGGCCCAGCCGGACTTCGATCGCCTGCAACGCGGCGAGCAGACCGTTTGGGTCGAGGTTCGTTTCGAGCTGGGCGACCGCGTTGACGAACTCCGGCTGATCCGTTTTTCCCCATGGCCGCGTGCGATAGAGCGACGACCGCGCTAGCACGGTTCCAATTTCTCCAAGTGCGGCGAGCGCACGTTCGACGTTCTCGACCGCGTCGCCCAGGTTTGCGCCCAGCCCGACGAAGGCGCGGTGCGTCACGCCGTCCGATCGCGCGCGATCGTTACCGCGGGCGTGGCGCTATCGAGAATGTGCGGCTTGGCAACGGTCACTTCCGCACGCACCACCCGCGCATCGTCGAAGACGGCATCCAAAAGATCGCTCGCCAGGCGCTCGATCAGCGCATGCGACGTGTTGGAGACGGCGGCGACGAGGCGTGCGTGCAGGTTGGCGTAGTCGAGCGTATCGGCAAGGTTGTCGCTGCGACGCGCGGCCTCCAGGTCGATCTCGACGGTAACGTCTATGTCGAACGGCTGCGGGCGATCGCGTTCGCCGGGATCGGCGCCGTGCCGGCCGTACGCGCGGATGCCGGTCAGCGTTATTCGGTCCATCCGCTTGGCCTCCAGCCTCGAACGATCGCGTCGGCGACCGCGACCGCATCCCGCGCTGCGGCCACGTCGTGCACGCGTACGACATCCACGCCGGCCTTGACCGCGAGCGCGGTCACCGCGACGGTTCCATAGACGCGCTCGCGCGGCTCGCGGCCGGTGAGCTTGCCGATCGTCGCCTTGCGCGAAGCTCCAACGAGCGTCGGAAAACCCAGGCCCACGATCCGGTCGAGGTTGCCCAAGACGGCGAGATTCTCACCGGCGGACTTTCCGAAGCCGATGCCGGGATCGAGCAGCACGCATTCGCGCGCGATGCCCCGGAGAATGGCGCGCGTCGCGCAGTCGTCCAAGAATGCCAGCACGGCATCCACCACGCCGCGTCCCGCGTAGCCGCCGGCGTGCTGATTGTGCGTCGCGACGATCGGCATCCCGAGTTCCGCAACCACGTCGAGGAGTTCGTCGGAAGCACCCCAGACGGAGTTCAGGATGTCCGCGCCGGCCGCGTGCGCCGCGCGCGCGACTCCCGGTTTGTACGTGTCGACCGAAATCGGCGCTTTCGGCAAACGCTCCCGAACGGCGCGAATCACCGGAAGAACGCGCGCGGTTTCGGTCGCAACGTCCACGGGGCGATGTCCCGGCCGGGTCGACTCCCCGCCGACGTCGAGCACGTCCGCGCCGGCCTCCCATTGAGCCAGCGCGTGCGCCGTCGCTGCCGCCGCGTCGCCGATGCCGTCGCCGGAGAATGAGTCGGGCGTAACGTTGACGATCGCCATCACGTACGTTCGCGCGCCCCAAGTCAACCGAGCGTTGCGAACGTCGAGCGCACCGCGATCAACAGGCGCTTGGTTCACCGGTTGCAACCTCGGCCAGCCACCATTGCCGCAACGCCGCGACCACAAACGTCGAGCCGGTCACGACCACAACGTCGTCGCAAGCGGCGCCCCGCCGCGCCGCCGCGAGCGCCTCGGTCGGATCGGCGATCGCTCGTCCCCCGCTGCCCAAGGATTGCGCGATCGCGCGCAGGCGCTGCGGAGCGATCGCCGGCCGCCCCGCCGCAAAGAACGACGTGAACGCAAACGTCGCCGGCAGCATCGCCAGGGTTGCAAGAATCCGCCGCGCGTCCTTGCTCTCGCCGATTGCAACGACGTAGTGAAAGCGCTTCTGCGGGAACGTATTACGCAATGAGGCGACGAGGTACTCGGCCTTTTCAGCGTTGTGCGCGATGTCGAATACGACTGGGGGATCTCCCGAGAATACTTCCATCCGACCGGGAATCTCGACCCGCGCCAATCCGCACTCGATGGAGCGCGGGTCCGGACGCAACGCGTCACCGAGCCGTTCGAGCACGGCAATCGCGGTCGCGGCATTGGCTATCTGGAAAAGGCCGTGCACCGGAAGGTTCACGGCGTAGCGCGCCCGGGCCGTCATCGCGTCGAACGCCTGCGCGTATGCGCCCGACGGCGCGGTGGATGCGATCGCGACCACGTCGCTCACTCGAACGAGGAGCGCTCCCGCATCGGCCGCGCACTCCGTTAGGGTCCGCAAAGCGACCGGCGCGGTGGCGGCCACGACGAACGGTACGCCGGCCCTTGCGATGCCGGCTTTCTCACGAGCGATCGCTTCGAGCGTATCGCCGAGTACCTCGGTGTGATCGTAGCCGACCGATGTAATCGCGGTAACGACCGGCGCCAGCAGATTGCTACCGTCGAGACGGCCGCCCAGCCCGACTTCGATGACCGCCGCGTCGACCCGCTCGGCCGCGAAGTGGGCGAATGCGATCGCGAGAAGCGTCTCGTAATACGTTGGCCGTCCGTACGCGGCGGTGACGCGTTCGATCGCCGGCATCATGCCTTCGAGCAGCGCTGCAAAACGCTCGGGGCTCACCGGCATGCCGTCGATCCGGGCGCGTTCGGTCATGCTTTGCAGGTGCGGCTTCGTATGCAGGCCCGTGCGTTTACCCGACGCCTGCAGAACGCTCGCAATCATCGTGGACGTCGAGCCTTTCCCGCTGGTACCGCCGACGTGAATCGTCGGATAGCTGCGGTGAGGATCGCCGAGTTCGCGCAGCAGCGCCCGCATGCGGTCCAGCGTATACGACGTCTTGCGCGAAAGCGCTTCGTTAATCGTGCCGAGCAGATACGCTTGCGCGCGTTCGAACGACGGCGCGGCGCTCACCCGTCGGCGACCCGATCGCTCAAAAGTTCGAGCGCGTGCGGCAGCACCGGCAACACGATGTCGAGGGACTCGCCGACGGCCTTGGGGCTCCCCGGAAGATTGACGATCAGCGTGCGATGCCGCACGCCCGCCAGCGCGCGCGAAAGCATCGCCGTCTTGACGATCGAGATCGAGGCTGCGCGGATGGCCTCCGCAATCCCGGGCACTTCGTAGTCGAGAATCGCAGCGGTTGCCTGCGGCGTCCGGTCGCGCGGCGCCAGCCCGGTTCCGCCGCTGGTGAGAATCAGATCGGCCGCGTTCCCGTCCGCCAGATCGATCAACTCGGCCTGGAGCGCGCTTGGATCGTCGGGAAGAATCCTCTCGCGCACGACCGCATAGACATCCCCAAGCTTCGCCTTCATCACGGGAATGCACCCGTCCGCGCGTTCCCCGGCCGCGGCTCGATCCGACAGCACGATCAAGGCGGCTCTAAACACGTTCGTCGCGTTCTTCGGCGCCGGCCGAGCGCGTCCAACGCCCGCTCTTTCCCCCGCTCTTCTCGAGCAAGCGAACCGATTCGATGGCGATGCCCCGGTCGAGCGCTTTGCTCATGTCGTAGATCGTCAGCGCCGCGATCGAGGCCGCGACCATCGCTTCCATCTCGACGCCGGTCTGCCCAACGGTCCGCGCCTGCGCTTCGACGCGCAGCGTTCCATCGGCGATCCATTCGAACCGAACGTCAACGCTCGAAAGCGGCAGCGGGTGCGCGAGCGGAATCAGCGCCGCCGTCTGCTTCGCGGCCAGGATACCGGCCAACTGTGCGGCGACGAATGCATCGCCCTTCGGCAGCGTCGCCTCCCGCAGCGCCCGCGCGGCGGCCGGACTCATCCGCACGACCGCCTCGGCCCGCGCGTTTCTTGCCGACGCACCCTTCTCGGAAACGTCAACCATGGAAATGCTTCCGTCGCCGGAAATGTGCGTGGGTTTTTGCATAGCGGTCAGATACGATTCGGCTATTCAATGGCCCGAGCGTCGTTCCTCGGACCGCGCGCCGCGAACACGGGCGGCGAAGCACCTGCTCGTGCCCGCGATCGGGTTCGGCCAGCCATGGGCTATTTCAGTAGCGTCGTGGGCTGCTTTGAAAGCGTGCCCAAATTAGGCAGAGCAAGGCCAGGAACCACAGGACGATGAGGTGCGTGATGTGGTGGGCGTGCTCGGGGCCGGATTGGGTAAGGAAGTTAATCTTTCCCATTCCGTAGAGAATGCCGAGCACGAATAAAACGACGGCGAGGACGATGGCGAGTGTCTTCATGATTATGAAATAGCTCCCGTGCGTGCCAAAATTAAAGCGATTGCGCCGACGATGACACAATACCATCCGAACGGGCGCAGATCGTTCGAACGGAAGTACCGCGTGAGAAAAGCCACCGACAAATAGGCCGCGATACCGGCCGCCACCGCTCCAACGATGGCCTGAATCAGGACGAGATGCGCGCCGGGCGCGAAGAGTTTGGGAATCTCCAACAGCGCCGCCGCCAAGATCACGGGCGTGGCGAGCAAAAATGAATAGCGCGCCGCATTCTCGTGATCCAGGTCGCACAGTAATCCCGCCACCATCGAGATGCCCGAACGCGAGATGCCCGGGAGCAGCGCGAACGATTGCGCGAAACCGACGAACACGCTCTGCACGTAGCTCAACTCCTCTAGCGGCCGGTAGCCGCCCTGGTTTTTACGGCGGCGCAAACGCTCGCCCAAAAACATCAACAGGCCGTTAAGGAAGAGAAAAAACGCCGCCGGTGCCGGCGTCCCAAAGAGGCTCCGCACCGGATGCTCCAGCGCCACACCAAGAATGCCGACTGGAATCGTTCCGATGACCAGACGCCAACCGATTCGCTCGTCGCGATCGTCGCTCAGCCGTCCGCGCACGACGCTCGTCCCGAGCGACCGGACGATCGCCCACCATTCGGCACGATAGAACACGATCAACGCCAGCGCCGTCCCCAGATGCAGCACCACGACGAACGCCAGAAACGACGGCGCCGACCGGTCGACGTTGCGCCAATGCAGCAGCGCCGGCACTAAAATCGTATGCCCCAAGCTCGAGATCGGAAAGAGCTCGCTTACGCCCTGTAAAAGCGCGAGCACCAGGGCCTGCGTAAAGGTCACGCCGCCACGGTTACGCCCACAAACTCAGCCCAGCCTCCCAACACGCGAACATCCGTCTCAGCACCGGCGGCTGCGACGTTCGGCTGCGGGACGTCTCGATTTTCGGGCATGACAGGATGTCATTACTTCCTTACTGCGTTCTCCCGAAAATCGAGTCGAGCGACCGAAGCACAGGAGGTGCGTAGGGAGCGTGCCCGCAGCGGAAGGTCGCAGTCGTGCCGGTGCGGCGCGCAGTCGTGCCCGCAGCGGAAGGTCGCAGTCGTGCCGGTGCGGCGCGCAGGCGGCGGCGGATTACCAGGCGTAGAATTTTACGCTGAACGTGTACGCCGCGGCGACGGGCTTGCAATCGCGCAGCGCCGGACTGTAGCGCGCGCCGCGAGCCATCCCCAACGCGACCAGATCGAGCGAAGCGTTGCCGGTGCCGTGCGACACGGTGGCGTTCGTTACCCCGCCTTGGCCGTCGAGCTGCACCGTGATGAGCGCGATGCCGTTCGTCCCTTCGGTGCGGGCTGCAATCGGAACGTCCGGCTGCGGCGGATTTTCGACGACCGCGGCGCCGAGGTCGGACTTCGCGCATGCCATGGCGGCGGTGGTTGCGGCGGCGGATGGTTGCGGCGTCGGCGCGACGGTAGGCGCCGAAGTCGTACCGGCTCCGGTATTTTGCGGCTGCGCCCCGTGCGTTTGGACCGGCGCCGGGCGCGTCGAAGGTCGCGGATGGGGCACCGGCGTGACCTTCCGCGGCGGCGGCGGCGTCTGCAAATGGATCATGGCGTTGCTGCGATGTTCGATCGTCACCACCTCGACGTCGTTCTGACGGCTGTTGCGCAACCCGTGCGCTACCAGCGCGAAGATCAGGTGCAGCAGCAGTGACAGGGCAAAGGCGATGACGATCAGGCGCTGCGGGTAACGGCCGAGCTTCATACCTGCGGAAGGCTTGTCAACCGGAACGCGCGCTCCCTTTTCAGGAAGCGCGCGGTCGCTTATGAGTCAGGCTGGAAATCGGCGCGGAAGATATAGTCGCCGGTGGTCGGCGAGCAGTCGATGAGCTTGGGCGAGTACGAGGATTGTCGCGCGGCGCGTAAGGCCGACTGATCGATTGACATATTGTTCGAAGTCTTGTAGATCTTGGCGCCGACCAGGTTACCCGACGGGCCGACCGTCACCTCAACCTCGACCGAAACCGGGCCCAGCCCGAGACTTCGGGCGGCTTCAGGATAGTCGGGCTGAACCGGACTGGTTACCGTCGCTTCCACGTTGGGGTTCGCACAAGCCGGCTTGGGCGTCGCTGCCGGCGCCGCGGGCGCTGCCGTCCCGGTTCCCTTGGGAACGCCGCTCTCGGAACCCGTCTTCGGCTGGCTGATGGTGTTCTCGGTCGAGGCTCCGGCTTGATTGCTCGTCGTTTTGACGAGATTGACCTTGAGCGGCTTGGGCTGAACCTGCTGCTTCTTGGGGGGCGGCGTGGCCTGCGGATTGGGCGTCGGCGTCGGCGCCGGCGTGGGCGTGGGCGGCGGCGGCGTCGGCACCCGCACTCGAATTTTTTTGGTCATCGAGACCTTCTCGACTTCCGTATTCTCGTGCTGATTCTTGAGATCCGGAATAAACGCGCCGACCACCAAATGGATGACGAGCGAGAGCACGATCGCAAGACCGACGAAGCTGCCGACCCGCTCGCTGGTGGTGATGTACCGCGATTCTTTTTTTGGGGGCGTAGGTGCAGGTACAGGCATGAACTACGGACTCTGCCCCTCCGGCGTACCCTGAACGTGATTCGCCAGGCCGAAATCGGTGAGATCGACGGACTTCGCGGCATCCATCACCTGCAGAATCGTGCCGTAGCTGGCGTGCGGATCGGCCTTGATGATGACGCTCTTGAACTTGTGGTCGGTCTGATCTTGAAGCTGCGCGAACGCTGCCTTTGCGTCGCCGATGGACACCAGGTTCGAACCCACCGAGATATTGTTCTTCTCGTCGATGCGAACGAGGATCTGCGAAGCCTGCACTTTGTCCTTGTTGTAGGCATCGGGCAGCCGCGGTTCTTTCGTAACCGATGCCAGGATGATGAAGATAATGAGGAGCACCAACAACACGTCCGTAAACGGCGTGATGTTGATCGTCGACATCACCTCATCTTCGCCTCCACCTGTCGAAACGGCCACGTTTTACTTCAAACCTCCGGCTAGAGCTACGATGTGACGAAGCCGACGTCTTCGAGACCGGCGATCTTCGCGGCGTCGAGGATCCGAATGATGATGCCGTACGGGGCCTTCGCGTCGGCGATGATCGCAACGTGGTGCCTCGGCTTTTTCCTCGCTGCCACCGCCATCGCCGAGTAGATGCCGACCTCGTTGGTCTTCGTTCCGTCGACGAAAATCACGCCCTTGTTGTTGACGTCGACTTCGATGTCGTTCTTGTTCTTATTCTCGTTCGTCTGCGAGGACGAGTTCTTATTCGGCAACTCCTTTTCGAAGCCGGGCGGCGCGACCAGCGCGGCCAAAATCATGAAGATGATGAGCAGAACCAAGAGCACGTCGGTAAACGGCGTAATGTTTATTTCCGCCATCACCTCTTCGTCTTGCTTTGCCGAAAGCAGTCCCACCGTCGTGCCCTGCCGCTACCCGGCTACTTCGCCGTCTTCGGCGGCTGATAGAGATCCGTGGGAATCGGGGACCCGGTGTTGTGGAAATGCAGCATTTCTGCGAGCTGGTTGGCCGCAACGATCATCTCTTGGTTGTAGTTCTTGATGCGCGACTTGAAGTAGTTGAAGAACACGACCGCGATGACCGCGATAATCAAACCGCTGGCCGTCGTAATCAGCGCCTCGGAGACGCCCGCCGCAACGACGGCCGGCGTCGAGTTCCCCTTGAGCGCGATGTCTTGGAAGGCCTTGATGATGCCGAGCACCGTGCCGAACAGGCCGACGAACGGCGCGATGACGGCAATCGTACCGATGATCGCGAGGTTGCGTTCCAGCGAGTTGAGGTGTTCCATCAGTGCGATCGAAAGCGCGTCGGTGATGTCGGCGCGATTCTTTTCGCCGCGGCGCAGGCCGAATTCAAGGATGCGGGGGAGCATGCCCTTTTGCGCCGTGCAAATCTTGATGGCGCCGTCGAGATCGTCGGCGGAGATTTTCTGCCCGATCTGACGCAGCAGACCTTTCGTGTCGCCGTGCTGCGACCAGAAGAAGACCAGGCGCTCGATGGCGACGGCCAAGCCGACGATCGAGATCAGCAGGAGCAGCCACATGTCCCAGCCGCCCTGTTGCATGAGACCAATAAATCCGCTAAACACGGTGTTCCAAGCCCTCCCGTTCCGGGTTACTTTTCAGTAGTGTGGCTAAAAGATGCGGGTTTTGGCGGGCGCTCCGCCGTCCCGTGAGGGCGACCCATTGGCCCACCCCCACGGAAAGTCCTGGTGACGTTCGCAGGCCGAGTCCTACTTGCCCGCGGGGGTTTCGCCGAGGTTGGTCTTGATGAACGTCTCGACCGAAAGCGCGAGCGCCTCGTTCCCGGCCGACTTCGCGAGCGCATCGGCATGGTTGAGAGCATCCAGCGCCTTTTTCTTATCGGAATCGGAATGGCTCTGGGCCCACTCTCCCGTCAACGCGATGCCTTCGGCGAAATTCGCCTGCGCGTCGTCGGGTTTGAGCGCGATGGCCTTGTCGGCGTAAGCTTGCATTTTTTTATAGTCCGGCTTGGGCGTCTTTGCTACCAGAAACGCAGCTTCGATGTCGGCTGTGACCGCCACGAGAGGATCTCCCTGCGCCGCCGCCAGGTCGTAGTTTTTGAAGGCCTCGTCGTACTTTTGCGCCGCCGCGGCGTCGACGCCCAACTTCAGATAGCTGTTGCCGAGCACGCGGCCGGGCAGGGTGCTGGTGGGATCGAGTTGCTTGATCTCGTTAGCGAGCGTCTGCGCGCCCTGCGAATCGTTGGTCGCCAGATACGCGCTCATGAGCCGCGCGTCGATGTTCACCTTGGCGGCCTTCGAGAGCTTCGGATCGTGCATAGCCGCGTCGTGCACGCTCTTGAGCGTGGCCACCGCGTCGGCGTTTTGCTTGTTCGCGAGCTGCGCGGTCCCGAGCGCAAACCGGGCGTTGGTGTCGGGGTTTAGGGCAACGGCTTTCTGCGCGTAAGCCATCGCCTGAGCCGGATTTTGGTCGGCGTCTGCGACCGACGCCGCGGCAAAGCTGGCGGCGGCAGCCGGCGCAAACTGCTTGCCGATCGTGGGCACCTTGGCGAAGGCCTGCGCGGCCGTCGTGACGTCGCCGCTGTCGAATGCGGCGATGCCGAGCATCTGGCGCAGCGAGTCGTCGCCGGGCGCCGAGAGCAGCCCCATCTGCGCCTTCGATTTTGCCTGCGTGTAGTTCTTCGCGCGGATCAACGCGGCGACCTGAGCCGCGGCCGGGCTGAGCTGGCTGGTCGACCCGCCGCCGGTGCTCCCTTCGGAGTCCGAGCTTGCAACCGACTTGCCCTTGAACTTCAACGTGAAGTCGTAAAAGGCCGTAACCGGCGTCGTTCCACGATGGGCCGGCCGGTAGGTTGAGTTGGTGGCGATGTCGAGGGCGGCGGCGTTATCGCCGGAGTTGGTCGTCTTGATGACCTTGATCGCCTTGTGGGTTCCGTCGGCGTTCACCTGAACTT
>JBDTDR010000181.1:0-2812 GCA_039922955.1 Candidatus Tumulicola sp. | reverse complement strand
GCTGTACGACCCGAACGCCGCATATTTGCCGTACTCCACGTTTCCCGGCCCGATCGGGTCGGGCGTCAATGCCTACAACTACCCCTACGTCGCGACGCTGGTTCTCAACTACAAGCACGATCGGCTGTCGATTACGCCGTCGTTTCAGTTCCAAGCCGGTAACCGGTACGGAGCGCCGCTGACGACGCCGGGCATCGACCCGGCCTCGACTTGCGGCTTCCCGCTCGCGGGATCGACGCTCGGCGATCCGCGCTATCCTTACGGCGCCGCCGGCGGCGGCCCGTACAACGCCAATCACGGCCACTGTTCGGTGGGTTTGTCGATTCCCGACCCGTACACCGGGCAGTTCGATGCCATCGGCGCGTTCCGCGAACCGGCGCAGCTGCTCGGCCATCTGCGGATCGGGTACGAGATATCGCCGCGTATGAGCGTTACGCTCACGCTGGCAAACCTGATCCAAACGTGTTTCGGCGGACAAACGACGGCCTTCACCTACTATCGCAGCAATAACGTCTGTTCGTACGGCGATCTCACCAATGCCACGGCGCCGGTCGGCAACGCCTACAATCCCGGCGCCAACATCCAGACCTTCCTGAAATATCCGTACATGCCGGCCTTCAGCGTATACAACGATCTCACCAATTCGGTCAATACGCCGTTCGCCGCTTACCTCAGCCTACGAGTGAAAATTTAAGGCATGCGTTACGACGCGATCATCATCGGCGGCGGCCACAACGGGCTCGTGACCGCCGCGTATCTCGCTCGCGCCAAATGGAAGGTGCTGGTTCTCGAACGCCGATACCTGGTGGGGGGCGCCTGCGTTTCCGAGGAGCTCTGGCCCGGCTACAAAGTCTCGACCGCGGCGTACGTCAATAGCTTGTTTCGCCCCGAGATTATCGCCGACTTGAGGCTTCGCGACTTCGGGTTCGAACCGATCGAACGCAATCCGGCGTCGTTTTCGCCCTTTCTCGACGGCCGCTCGCTGATGCTGGGCACCGGGTCGAATAAAGACGTCGAAGAGATCGCGAAGTTCAGCGAAAAAGACGCGGCGAACTATCCGAAGTACGAAGCGATGCTCGAACGCGTGGCGTCGGTCGTCGAACCGACCCTCACCCAAGTTCCGCCCAACCTGCTGCATCCAAAACTGCACCAACTCCTAGAAATGGGCAAGATGGGGAAGGCCTTGCAGAAACTGGGGCCCGCGATGGGCGAAGCGATCGAGGTGTTGACCGGCGCTGCGCGGCCGATTCTCGACCGCTGGTTCGAATCCGAGGAACTCAAGGGCACGATTGCCACCGACGCGATCATCGGGGCCTTCATGGCGCCGTCCATGCCGGGGACGGCGTACGTGCTGTTCCACCACGTCATGGGCGAGACCAACGGCAAACGCGGCGTGTGGAGTTACGTTAGGGGCGGCATGGGCGGCCTCACGCAGGCACTCGCGCGTGCCGGGACCGACCTCGGCGTCGAGATCCGCACCGAAGCCGAAGTGGCGAAAATTCTCACCAAGAACGGCCGGGTGACGGGCGTCGCGCTGGTCAACGGCGACGAGTTTTACGCCAAGAAGGTCGCCTCGGGCGTGGACTGCCACGTGACGTTCCAAAAGCTGCTCGACGCCCAAACGCTTCCGCCCGCTTTCAACGATGCGGTGGCGCGCATCTCGTACAGCAGCGCGTCGTGCAAGATCAACGTCGCGCTCGACCGGCTGCCGAGCTTCACCGCCTTACCCGGCCACGAAGCCGGGCCGCAACATCGCGGAACCGTGCATCTCTGCCCGGATCAAGACTTCATCGAACGCGCCTACGACGACGCAAAGTTCGGCAGGATGTCGCGCAACCCGGTGGTCGAATGCACGATGCCGACATCGCTCGATCCGACCGTCGCGCCGCCGGGCAAACATCTGATGTCGATGTTTACCCAGTACGCGCCCTACACGCTCGTCGACGGCCCGTGGACCGATGCGCTACGCAACGAGTATGCCGATCACTGCTTCGACATCGTCGAGCAGTACGCGCCCGGATTCAAGTCGTCGGTTATCGACCGCCAGATACTCACCCCGGTCGACTTGGAGAGCACCTTCGGATTAACCGGCGGAAGCATCTTTCAAGGCGCCATGCCGCTCCATCAGCTCTTCATGTTCCGGCCAGTCCCCGGCTTCGCCAGCTACAACACGCCGATCAAAGGCCTGTATATGTGCGGTGCGGCCACCCATCCCGGCGGCGGCGTGATGGGCGCGTCGGGCTGGAACGCCGCGCGCGTGATGCTCAAGGAATAGGCGACTTAGCTAGGGCGCGCGAGATCCTCGCGTGTCATTCAGAGCGGAGGCGCGCAGCGCCGTAGTCGATGAACGGGCGAGCTCCTCGCGTGTCATTCAAAGCGGAGGCACGCAGCGCCGTAGTCGATGAACGGGCGAGCTCCTCGCGTGTCATTCAGAGCGGAGGCGCGCAGCGCCGTAGTCGATGAACGGGCGAGCTCCTCGCGTGTCATTCAGAGCGGAGGCACGCAGCGCCGTAGTCGATGAACGGGCGAGCTCCTTCGCGTGTCATTCAGAGCGGAGGCGCGCAGCGCCGCAGTCGATGAACGGGAACCTTTCCGCTACATTCGCTTGTTTCGCGCACTCGACCAAACGCGCGGCCTTTCCGTCGTGGCCTATCGCGGTCAGATGGCGGCGATTCGAGGACGCGCGCCGTCCCTGATATGTTCAGGATGGTCGGCGAGATAACTCGAAGACCATGGGGTAACCCTGCTGCCGGCACGCCGCACTTTGTCCCTTGGGCCATGAGCTCGTAGTCGAGATTGGCGGTCGGCAGCC
>JBDTDR010000180.1:0-10418 GCA_039922955.1 Candidatus Tumulicola sp. | reverse complement strand
GGAGCCTGCATGCGTGGGGCATTGTCCATGCGCGGAGCCTGAACGTGCGTCGCCGTCATGCGCGGAGCCTGAACGTGCGTCGCCGTCATGCGCGGAGCTTGAACGTGCGTCGCCGTCATGCGCGGAGCTTGAACGTGCGTCGCCGTCATGCGCGGAGCCGCAACGTGCGTCGCCGCCATGCGCGCAGCGGTGATGTGGCTTCGTGAAGCCACGATCGGTCCGTTGTGCGAGACGTTCGGTCGCGCCCCAATGCCGTTGTAGTAGCGCCGATCGTACGCGCGCTGCCAGGCGATCCGATCCTGGTTGCGTTCGATGCTCTGTCTCAGCTCGGCGATCCGGGCGGCGTAGCCGCTCTGAGCGCGAAGTTGGGCGATGCGGTTGCGATCGCGTACGATCCAGGTGTTCTCGTTGTGGATGGATTGATAGAACGGATTCATGATACGTGGCGGGTGCGCGTGATATCCGCCTTTGCCGCCGTAGTAGTAGCGGTAGATGTTCGTAACGTAACGGTAGTACGTGTTACCGCCGCCGTACCCGTAGCCTGGATAGCCTTGATATCCGACGGGGTAGCCCTGCCCGTAGCCGGGGTAGCCCTGCCCGTAGCCGGGGTAACCCGAACCCTGCCCGTAGCCGGGGTACCCTTGGCCGTAGCCGGGATAGCCCTGCCCGTAGCCGGGGTAACCCTGACCGTAGCCGGGGTACCCTTGCCCGTAGCCGGGGTAACCTTGGCCGTAGCCGGGGTAGTATGCTTGCTGGCCGTACGGCTGGAACTGCGACGAAACCAGCGAGGAGGCGACCAAACCGAGGACCAGATCCAAAATCGGGCTGCCCGTCAGCGAACCGCCGGTACCGAGGCCGCCGATCGGCGAGCCGTAGCCGTAGCCGACGGGTGAGCCGTAGCCGACGGGTGAGCCGTAACCGTAGCCAACCGGCGAGCCGTAGCCGTAACCGACCGGCGTACCATAGGCGTAGGGTGAACCGTACGAGCCGTAGCTGTAAGGTGAGCCATAGCCGTACGGTGAGCTAGAGCCGTACGGTGAGCCGTAGGACGCCGGTGCCGCGCCGTAAACCGGCGCGTAAGCCACGGCTTGCGGAGGCGCTACGGCGATCGTCGCCGGCGGCATCAAAGCTCCGAATCCGTAGTAACCGGAGAGCGCCGCTTGTCCGATCGGGGGCGCGACGACGACTGCCACCGGCGGGCACCATACCCAGCCGGTGTTAATGAACGCCCACTGTCCGTTGCCGTAGAGCGGGCAACCCTGCGGCTCCATGGCCGCCAAAATTGGGGTGTAGGGTGAGAAGGGTGCGCCCACCGAAGGCGCATAGACGACCTGCGCGCCGGCAGGCATTACTGCGAAGAGCGACGCCGCTCCGAACGCGGCCGACGTCATCAGTCCGAGAAACCACTTGTTTGTCATGTGTTGCATGTACCTCAGCGCCAATTGTGACTCAACTTGGCGAAAAGCACGCGTGAATTACGATTAGGCAGTCGTTAGAGCGCGGTTAGAAGCCCGAAGCGGGTGGTTGGCAGAGCTCGATCAGCACGCCGGCGGTTGACGCAGGATGTAGAAACGCGACCAGATTGCCGTGCGCTCCTTGGCGCGGTCGCTCGTCGATCAGCCGAACGCCTCGGGTCTTCAGCTCGTCGAGCTTGGCTTGGATATCGTCGACGCGATAGGCGGTGTGATGCAGCCGCGACGAGGCCTCACCGCGATACTTCGCGATCGGTGATTCCTCATCCAGCGGGCGAAGGAGTTCGACGATCGCGTCTCCGGCCTCGAGGCCCACCGCCTCGACTCCCTGGTCGTAGACGATCTCGCGATAGACTTCCTTAAATCCCAACGTCTGCGTGTAGAGGCGAAGCGTCGCATCGAGGTTCTTCACGACGATGGCCACGTGATCGATGCGCATCAAGCGACGATCTCCTTGGCGTGATACACGCCGAAGACGTCGCGCAGTACGTTGCAGATCTCGCCGAGCGTAGCTCCCGAATCGACGGCCTCGATGAAGTGCGGCACAAGGTTATCGCGGCCTCCGGCCGCCGTGCGAATCGTATCGAGGCGCGCTTGGACGGCCTTCGAGTCGCGGCCGGAACGGGCGGCGCGCACCCGCTGCGCTTGCTCGCGTTCGACCCGCTCGTCGATCCGTTGCAGCGGAATCGTTACCTCGCCGCTTTCGGGTTCGGCGAATGCGTTGACCCCCACGACGATCGCATCGCCGCGCTCGATCGCTTGCTGCGTGGCGTAAGCGGAATCGGCAATGCGTGCCTGCATCCAGCCGCTCTCGATCGCAACGACGCTGCCGCCCAGCGCGTCGACTTCGCCGATTAGTCCCGCAGCTCGCTCGATGAGTTCGTTAGTGAGCGTTTCGACGTAGTAGGAGCCCGCCAGCGGATCGGCGACGTCGGCCACCCCGGACTCATACGCAATGACCTGCTGCGTTCGCAGCGCCACTCGCGCGCTCTCGGCGGTCGGCAGCGCCAGCGCTTCGTCTTTGCCGTTGGTGTGCAGCGACTGCGTGCCGCCGAGGACGGCCGCCAGCGCCTGGAGCGTCACCCGCACGACGTTATTGTCGGGTTCCTGTGCCGTAAGTGTAGAGCCGCCGGTTTGCGTGTGGAAGCGGAGCATCTGCGAACGCGGATCCGCGCAGCCGAACTCATCGCGCGTAATGTGCGCCCACAGGTAGCGGGCCGCCCGAAACTTAGCGACTTCTTCGAAGAACGCGTTGTGTGCGTTCCAAAAGAAGGACATACGAGGGGCGACCGCGTCGAGATCGATGCCGGCTTCCCGCGCGGCGCCTAAATACGCTTTGCCGTTGGCCAGCGCGAACGCGATCTCTTCGACCGCAGTGGATCCGGCTTCGCGGATATGGTAGCCCGAGACGGATATCGCGTTCCACTGCGGCACCGCTCGCGCGCAGTACGACAGCACGTCGGTTACGAGCCGCATCGACTGCCGGGGCGGATAGATGTACGTGCCGCGAGCGACGTACTCTTTGAGCACGTCGTTTTGAACCGTGCCCCCCAGCTTGTCGAACGGAATGCCGCGCCGTCGCGCGACGGCGAGAAACAGCGCAAGCAGAATCGCCGCCGGCGCGTTGATCGTCATCGACACGGTCACCTCGTCGAGCGGGATCCCGTCAAAAAGGGTCTCCATGTCGGCGATCGAGTCGATTGCGACGCCCGCCTTTCCGACTTCGCCGTGGGCTTGGGGCGCGTCCGAATCGTAGCCGAGCTGGGTCGGCAGGTCGAAGGCGACCGAGAGACCGGTTTGTCCGCGCGCGAGCAGATAGCGGTAACGCGCGTTCGATTCGGCCGCGGTCGCAAAACCGGCGTACTGCCGCATCGTCCATAGCCGCCCGCGGTACATGCTCGAGTAGACGCCGCGCCCGTACGGGAACGCCCCGGGCTCCCCGAGGTCGTGCGCGACGCCTCCGGCAGCGTCGTAGACGGGATCCAGTGGAATTCCGGACGTCGTGAAATCGCGGCGCATCCTCGACTAATACGCCGCCGAGCCCCAACCTCCGGTGCTCGCCGGAAGGCCGCGCGTCAGATGCCTAGGGGATACGCTTCTTCACCGTGCAACTCGGCGTCGAGCCCGCGCTCTTCGGCCTTTTCTTCAACTTTCACGCGGGTAATGAGGTTGATCAGCCACAGCATCCCGTAGGTGAACGTGAACGCCCAAGCGCTGCAAAGCGATGCGGCGACGAGCTGCTTGCCGAAAAACGCCGGATTCCCGCGCAGCAATCCGTCGGCGCCGTTTGGATTCCAGAGCGTCGAGGCGAAGACTCCCAGCAGGACGATGCCAAGAAAACCGCCGACGCCGTGAACGCCCCAAACGTCGAGCGCGTCGTCCCAGCCCAGGCGGTTTTTCAGCGCGACGGCATAGTAGCAGACCGAACCGGCGGCGACTCCGATGATGACGGCCGTCATCGGTGATACGTAGCCGGCCGCCGGAGTGATCGTGGCCAGCCCCGCAACGGCGCCCGTGAGCAAACCTACGAACTTCGGCTGGTGACCGTGCGCCCATTCGATGAACAGCCAGGTTACGGCGGCGAACGACGCGGCGACGTCGGTGTTCAAAAATGCCGACGCCGTTACCGCGTCGACGCGCAGCTCCGACCCGGCGTTGAAACCGTACCAGCCGAACCAGAGGAGTCCGGTGCCCAGCGCAATTAGCGGCACGTTGTGCGGTTTGCTTTCGACGACGTAGCGGCGCCCGACGTAGAGCACCGACGCGAGCGCCGCGAATCCGGCCGAAGCGTGTACGACGATTCCGCCCGCGAAATCGAGCGCGCCCCACTTCGCCAAAATTCCGTCCGGACTCCAGAGCATATGCACGAACGGGAAGTAGACGAAGATCAGCCACCCGGTGAGAAACCAAAAATAGGCCTTAAAGGTCACGCGGTTTGCAAACGCACCGGTGATCAGCGCGGGCGTGATAATCGCGAACATCATCTGATAGACGATGTGGACGATTAGGGGTATGCCGGCGTCGTTCCCGGTAAACATCGTCTTAAGCGTGACGCCGTGCAAGAACGCGTAGGTGGTCGGGTTGCCGATGATGCCGTGCCAGGTCGGCCCGAAGCTCTCCGAATAGCCGAACGCAAACCACAGAACGGTGGTCCAGCCCAGCGACATGAAACTCTGCATCATGATGGTCAGCACGTTCTTGCGCTGCACCAAACCGCCATAAAAAAACGCGAGCCCAGGGGTCATCAGCATGACCAAGCTCGCGCAGAGCAACATGAAGGCGGTGTTTCCGATATTGAACGGTGGCGAACTGCTCATCGGGGGATCCCTCCGTAGGCCGCCCTTTTGGGCGCGTGAAGCCGATTTCCCGCCTTAGCAGGTAGCGCCGGCGCTACGCCTTAGCCGAGCGCTAGTCGATGGTGACGACCGGAGCTCCGGATTCGATCTGGTCGCCGACCGCGCCGTGAACTTTTACCACGGTACCGCTCCTGTGGGCGCGGATCTCGTTCATCATCTTCATCGCTTCGATGACGGCTACGACCGCGCCCTCACCGACAGCGGTTCCCACGCTTGCCGGAAGTTCGACGACAACCCCGTGCATCGGCGAAACGACGTCGTTACCGCTCGCCTTCGCGTGCGCCCGCCGAGCAGCGCCCAGACGCGGCGCCGGCCGCCGTGACGGCGCGCCGTTCGCCGCCGATTGCGGTGGCGCATCGATCACGCGCACTCGGTACAGCTTATCGTTGACTTCGACGCGAATGACGTTCGAGGGTTCCGGGTCGAGGTTCGAGCTTGCGGCACTCGGAAGCGCGGCCTCGTTTTGTGAGCCCAGCGTCTGCGCGAACGTTTCGAGCGTCGACGTCCCGTACGTGCCGTCGATCACGAGCGGGTGGTCGCACAGCGCGCGCAGCAGCGGCAAGGTCGTCGGCACGCCTTCGACGACGTATTCGTCGATCGCTCGGCGCAGGCGCGCGAGGGCTTGCCCGCGGGTGGGGGCCCAGACGATGAGTTTCGCGATCAAGGAGTCGTAGTCGGCGGAAATCGTCCAACCCGCAAAGGCGGCCGAATCAACGCGCACGCCAAGTCCGCCGGGCTCCCGATACGCTCGAATCGTGCCGGGCGCCGGGCGAAAGTCCCGCGCCGGATCCTCTGCGTTCACGCGGCCTTCGATCGCAAAACCTTGGAGCCCGATGTCGTCTTGAACGAAGCCGAGCGGTTCGCCGGCGGCCACCCGAATTTGTTCCCGAACCAAGTCGAGGCCGGAGATCATTTCGGTAACCGTGTGCTCGACCTGGATGCGCGTGTTCATTTCCAGAAAATAGAACGCGTCGCCGAGGACGAGGCACTCGATCGTCCCGACCGAATCGTAGCCGATCGCCGCCGCGGCCCGGATCGCGGCGGCGCGCATCTTGCGGCGCATGGCGGTCGAGAGTTGCGCCGGGGCTTCTTCCCAGAGCTTTTGATGGCGGCGCTGAAGCGAACAGTCGCGCTCTCCGACGTGCACGACGTTCCCGAACTTATCGGCAAGAATCTGCAGCTCGACGTGTTTGGGGTTGGCGAGATATCGCTCCGCATAGATCGTGCCGTTTTTGAAATACGCCTCGGCCTCGCGTCTAGCCGTTTCGAAAGCGGAATCGATTTCCTCGACCGCGTGCGCGATCTTCAATCCCTTGCCCCCGCCGCCCCCGGACGCCTTGAGCGCGATCGGAAGCCCGTAGGAACGCACAGCGCGGTGGGCGGCGGCGGCGTCGGCGATCGGTTCGGTTCCGCCGGGAACGACCGGCACGCGCGCCTTTTTCATCGCGAGGCGCGCGCGCAGCTTGTCGCCCATCGCGTCGATCGCGCCGGCGTGCGGACCGATCCAGACGAGCCCGGCGGCAACGACGTCGCGGGCGAAGTTCGCGTTCTCGGCCAGGAAACCGTAGCCCGGGTGAACGGCCTGGGCGCGCGATCGCACCGCGATCTCGATCAGTTTCTCGGCGTTGAGATAGCTTTGCGACGGCGCGGCGGGCCCGAGGCGATACGCTTCGTCGGCCATCCGCACGTGGAGCGCGTCGCGGTCCGGTTCGGAGTACACGGCAACCGTCGCGATGCCCATCTCCCGCGCGGTGCGAAGAATGCGGACCGCGATCTCGCCGCGGTTCGCGATTAGAATCTTGTCGAACACAGCGTTGCGTCCGCAGTCTGCCGGAGAGCCAGCACGTCTTCAATCTCGTGATCGGGCAGCCGCATGGCAAGCGCCCAAACCGCGATGGAATGGCCGCGTGGCGTTGGTGACTTCAGTGACGACCCCGCGCCGAGAGCCGCCGCGATTGCGGCCAACTCGTCGTCTGCTGGAGCGGCGCCGGCGGTCACGTATTGAAATCCGGCGGGTACAGTCCCATCATGTGGTATCCCGCGTCGACGAAGTGAACGTCCGCGGTGACCGCACTGGAAAGATCGGAAGCTAGGTAGACCGCGGCGTTGCCGACGTCTTCGGCCGTGACGTTGCGCCGCAGCGGTGCGACCTTCGGGACGACGTCGAGGATGCGCGAAAAACCGCCGACTTGGCGGGAGCTCGCGGTCTTGATCGGGCCGGCCGAGATGGCGTTCACGCGGATGCCGCGGTCGCCGAGATCGTAGGCAAGATATCGAACCGCGGCCTCGAGCGCCGCCTTCGATATGCCCATGAGATTGTAGTTCGGCACGATCTGCGTGGCGCCCAGATACGTCAGCGCCATGACCGACGCACCGTCGTTGAGGCGCTCGCGCAGCGCCTGCACTAAAGCGATGAGGGAATACGACGAGACGTCGAGGGCGAGTCCGAAACCGCCGCGCGACGTGTCGAAGACTTTTCCCGCGAGATCTTCCTTGTTTGCAAAGGCGATCGCGTGCACGAGCGCGTCGATCCGTTCGAAGTGGGCGCCAAGATCGTCGCGCATCGCGCTCAACGACGCGTCGTTGGAGACGTCGCACTCGACGACGTATGCGTTATCGAGCTCCCGGGCTAGCTTCTCGACTTCGTCTTTGACGCGTTCGCCCTGATAGGCCAACACGAGCTTGGCTCCGTGCTGGTGGAGTTTGCGCGCGATGCCGGTGGCGATGGACCAGCGGTTCGCAACGCCGGTGACGAGGGCGCGCTTTCCTTCTAATAGCTTCACGCCGGTTAGATACCATCGCAGGGCCGGGCGTCCTGCCCGAGAAGCGTCCCAGGCATGTTCGTCCTGCTCAATCGCTATCTCAAACCGCTAGCTGAAGTCGACCGCGTCCTGCCCGAGCATCGCCGCTTTCAAGATGCAATGTACGAGCGCGGCACCTTCATCGTCTCGGGACGTTTCGAACCGCGCACCGGCGGCGTGACGCTGGCACGGGCCGAAACCCGGGCCGCCATCGAGTCGCTGCTGCGCGATGATCCGTTCGTGCGCGCAGGCATCACCGAGTACGAGATCGTCGAGTTCGCGCCGACGCGCTGCAGCGAAGCATTCGCCGCGGCGCTGGGCTCTTTAGAGAGACGTTTGTAGGAGCGTGTATCGCCGCTCCTGGATTGCGTGCACGGCCCACACGCCGGCGGGTACGAGCATGGCGTTGGGGACGAGGTGCGCGGCGAGCTGCACGTAAACCTCGGCCGGCTGTTTCTTGAGATGGGTTGCGATGTAGTGCGCGAAACCTCGGGCGGCGTTGTTGCACACGAAAAAGCACGCCCCGGCGTCGGCGACCAGCGACTCGATGGACGTATCTTCGTGCCCTCCGGTCTTGTGCAGGCACGGATTTCCTCGCTTTTTCGGGTCGTACACGGTGTCGAAATCTTTGGCGTAGTCGTCGAGGTTCCGCGCCCCTTTGGGCTGCAGCGGAATGAGGTACTCGTTCCACACCGCATCGTCGAACGCGAGAAAGACCGATCCCCCATGATAGAGGACGGCCACCGGAAAGACGTCGCGCGTAGCCACCCCGATATCGCCGTACGCGTTGAGCGTATTGCGCATCGCTGCCAAGACCACGCCACCGTCGATCTTCGTCGACGCGAAAAGGTGGCGATGCGGTGCGGCCGTGTTCAGCGCGGCGTCGAAGGCGGCGACCTCGAAGTGCAGCGGCGGGAGCGACGGCTCGGGGGCCGGTTTTGGAGGGGGCGACGGGGTCTTGGCCGCGGCGATCCCGGGCGTCAGCATCGCGAGCGACCCGGTTGCGAGGAAATCCGAACGCGTCGGCATGGTATGCGTACTCCGTTCTTTCGTGCCAGCCTACAGCGGAATGTTGCCGTGTTTACGTTTGGGGCGTTCGACGCGTTTGCCGGCCAGCATTTCGAGAGCCGTAGCGATAACGCTGCGGGTTTGGCGCGCCTCGATGACGTCGTCGACGTATCCGCGCTGCGCGGCCGCGTACGGGTTGGCGAAGCGCTCGGTATAGTCGTCGGTAAGCTCGCGCATCTTGGCGTCCTTGTCGCCGGCTGCTGCGAGTTCGCGCCGGAAGATCGTTTTGACGGCTCCCTCTGCACCCATGACCGCGATCTCGGCCGTCGGCCACGCCACGTTGACATCGGCGCGAATGTGTTTGCTCGCCATGACGTCGTAGGCGCCGCCGTAGGCCTTGCGAGTGATTATCGTGATCTTGGGGACGGTCGCTTCCGCGAACGCATACAGCAGCTTCGCCCCGTGAACGATGATGCCGCCGTGTTCCTGACTAATCCCCGGCAAGAAGCCGGGAACGTCGACGAACGTCACCAGCGGGATGTTGAAGGCATCGCAAAAGCGCACGAACCGTGCCGCCTTGACCGATGAATCGATGTCGAGAACGCCCGCCAGGACGCTCGGCTGATTTGCGACGACTCCGACCGCCCGGCCGTCGACGCGGCCGAAGCCGCACAGGATGTTCTGCGCGAAGCGCGGTTGGATCTCGAAAAAATCGCCGTAGTCGAGGACGGCGGTGACGACCCGGTGCATGTCGTACGGCTTGCTCGGCAAGTCCGGAACGACTTCGTCGAGCGCGTCGACGGAGCGATGCGGGTCGTCATCGCACGCAAAGCGCGGCGAATCCTCCAGGTTGTTCTGCGGAACGTACGACAGCAGCGACTTGGTGAGGTCCACGAGATCGTCTTCGTCGGACGCGACGAGATGCGCGATGCCGCTGCGGGTGGCGTGCGTGGTCGCGCCGCCGAGTTCTTCGAACGTCACGTCTTCGCCGGTGACCGTCTTGATGATCTCGGGCCCGGTGATGAACATTTGTGAAATCTTCTCGGTCATGATGATGAAATCGGTGATCGCCGGCGAGTAGACCGCCCCGCCCGCGCACGGGCCCGCAATAAGGCTGAGCTGCGGAATCACGCCGCTGGCTTGAACGTTGCGCCAAAAGATTTCCGCGTAACCGCCGAGCGAAACGACGCCTTCCTGAATCCGCGCTCCGCCCGAGTCGTTAATGCCGATCATCGGGGCGCCCGTCCGGACGGCCAGATCCATCGCCTTGCAGATCTTCTCGGCGTACGCTTCGCCCAGCGATCCGCCGAGAACCGTGAAGTCCTGTGAGAAGAGAAAAACTTGGCGCCCGTCGATGGTGGCACGGCCGGTGATCACGCCGTCCCCGAGAAATTCTTTTTCGTCCAGCCCGAACGCGTCGGTCCGGTGCACCACGAACCGATCGAACTCCGTAAACGAACGCTCGTCGACCAGCGCATCGATGCGCTCGCGCGCGGTCCGTTTACCGCGAGCGTGCTGCTTGGCGATCGCCTCCGCGCCGGCCGGGGCCCCGGCCGACTCGCGCTTGCCGCGAAGCTCGGCGTATTTCTCGCTGGGCGTCTTCACCGATATGCGTTTGCACGAGGCACCGGGCGCACCCTTCGTCGATTGAGTTTCTAGGAGCCTGTAGGGTTATGGCATATTTCCGTCTCCGTGCCGCCTTTTGCCCGAATACTTCGTTGCTCATCAGTCACGAAGCTACGGCTTCGCTCCCTCTTCGCGCCTCGTCTCCGAACAAAATT
>JBDTDR010000179.1:0-14642 GCA_039922955.1 Candidatus Tumulicola sp. | reverse complement strand
GGGCGACGGGCTCGGTCTTCGGCAAAGCCGCCAAGCCCGGGGCCGCGCCGGCCGCGCAACAGCAGCAGGGGGCGCAAGCGAGCGTGGAAGGCGGACCGCCGGCCGCGGTCGTGGAGCAGCTCAAAGGCCTGCGCGAACGGATCGCCGCGCATCCCAACGACGACGTCGCGATCACGCAGCTCGGCGACATGTACCTCGCGGCCAACCGCTTCGCCGATGCGATTCCGCTCTACCGGCGCGCGCTGCGGGCCAATCCCCACAACGTCGCCGCCCAGGCGGGGCTGGCCGAAGCGCGCGACGGCCTGCGCCAGACGGCCGGACAATGAAGCTGTACGTGTCGTGCGACATGGAGGGCACGGCCGGCGTTTGTTCCTGGAAGCAGTGCGATCCGAGCGACCTGCACGAGTATCCGATCTACCGGCGGTACATGACGCAGGAAGTACGGGCGGCCATCGAAGGCGCTCGCGAGGCCGGCGCTCGTGAGGTGCTGGTCAACGACTCGCACTGGGATATGCGCAATCTCGTTTGGGACGATTTGCCGCACGACGACGACCTGCGCGTTATTTCCGGCACCCGTAAGCCGTGGTCGATGGGCCAGGGTCTAGATCCCAGTTTTCAGGCCGCGTTCTTCACCGGGTATCACGCGAAAGCGGGCGACGCGGCGACGCTTTCGCACACGTTCAGCCCCGATACGATCTACGCCGTTACCGTCAACGGCACGCACTGCAGCGAGGCGCTGCTCGTGGCCGCGCTGGCCGGAACCTACGGGGTGCCGGTGGTCTTGATTACCGGCGATGCGACGACCGTCGACGAAGCGACGCGCGCGATGCCGTGGGCGGTCGGCGTGCCGGTCAAAGATGCGATCGGTTTCTCGGCCGTAAGCTCCCTGACGCCGCACGCCGCGCAGGCAGCGATTCGCGCGGGCGCGAGGGAAGCCGTCGGACGGATCGCGCGGGCAAGGCCGTTTCTTTTCGACGCGCCCTTCGAACTCATCATCGAGACGGCGAACGTCGAAAATGCCGACTTCATCGAGCTGATGCCGGGATTCGAGCGAACGGGCGCTCGCGCCGTGCGCTTCAGGTCGCCCGACTATCGCACGCTGCTGCAGGCATTCATCGTCGCCACGCGGCTCGGCTCGGCCGCGAACGCACCGTGAAACTCTACATATCGGGCGACATGGAGGGCGTGGCCGGCGTGTGCGCTTGGGAGCAGGTCGACGCGCGCACGCCGCATCCGGAGTACGCCACCTATCGGCGGTACTACACGCGCGAGGTCAACAGCGCCATCGAGGGTGCGCGCGCGGCGGGTGTCGGCGACGTCTTCGTCAACGACGCCCACGGGCCGATGCGCAATCTGCTGTTCGAGGAACTGCCCGCCGACGTCCGCGTGATCTTCGGCAATCGCAAGCCGTTCTCGATGGTGCAGGATGCCGACGCGACGTTCGGCGGCGCATTCTTCGTCGGTTATCACGGCGGAGCCGGCGTCGCCGACGCGGTGCTGTGCCACACCTATACGCCGTCGGTCGTCTACGAGGTGCGCGTAAACGGGATCCGCTGCAGCGAGGCGACGCTCAACGCGGGCCTCCTCGGCTACCACGGCGTCCCGCTGCTCCTGGTCACCGGGGACCGCACGACGGTGGAAAGCGTGCAGGCCCAGATGCCGTGGGTGCGCGGTGCGATCGTCAAGGAGTCGATCGGAAACTTTGCCGCGGCTTCGATCGCGCCCGCAGGCGCCCAACGCGCCATCCGCGATGCAGCGCAAGCCGCGGTGACGGCAGCGGCGGAGGCGCAGTTGTATCGCTTCGAGCCGCCCGTGGTGCTGGAGGTTGACTTGATGAAAACCGAGCAGGCGGATCTGCTCGAAACGATCCCCGGCTTCGAACGCGCCGCGTCGCGGAGCGTTCGATTCGTCCACGAAAGCTTTCCGATCGTTTTCAAGGCATTCGTCGCGTCGTGGCGCTTGGGAGCGCACGCGTGAGGCGCAGCATCGCGCTGCTGGTCGTGTTGGCGTGCGGTGCGGCAACCGGTCAGGTTCGCCCCGGCCCGCCCCGCCTCCCAGCCGGGTTCGCGTACCTTTCCGACGTAGCCCCGACGGTCGTTCAGGATATCCGCTACGCGGGATCGCATAACGTGCTCGGCCGTCCGGTGCCCGGCTATCTCGCACCCGCGTGCGTGTTGACTCAACGCGCCGCGCGAGCGCTGGCGCAGACGCAGGAAGAGCTGCTCGCAGCCGGCCTGACCTTGCGAGTCTACGACTGCTACCGCCCGCAGCGCGCCGTCAACGCCATGCTGGCATGGAGCAAGAACGCGCCGGACCAGCGCATGAAAGGCGAGGACTATCCGCGGGTCGACAAAGGGCAGATCTTCGCGCTCGGTTATCTATCGTCAAAGTCGGCGCACACGCGCGGCAGCGCCGTCGACCTCACGATCGAGCGCCTTGCCGCGGCGTCGCCGTTACCGTGGGTGGCCGGGCGCCATTCGTGCATCGCGCCGTTCGTAGAGCGCTACCACGACGGGTCGATCGACATGGGCACCAACTACGATTGCATGGACCCGCTCTCGCGAACCGACGCTCCGGTGGGAGGTTTCGCCGGCACGCATCGGGCGATGCTGCGCGGCGTCATGGAAAAGCACGGCTTTATCGCGCAAAAACAAGAAGCGTGGTGGCACTTCACCCTAAGATCCGAGCCCTTCCCAAAGACCTACTTCGACTTTCCGGTTACGTCGAAATAGCGGCGGCGGGCCGTGGCGCACCCAGCGCGAGCGCGATCTCGATGACGTCCTCCTCATCGAGCGACAGGCCGCGCATCGCCTTTTCGTAGATCTCGATCACTTCTTCGCTCTTACTCGACGCGGCGCGCTCCTCGCGCAGGCGTTTGATCTCGTCGGTGACGCGGTGAGCCAGTTCGCTCGTCAGCACGACGCCCGCGCCTTCCAAGCGAGCGCGTTGATTTCGCAGCGTCTCTTCCACCAGCGCGACGCCCGAGTGCTTTCCGAAGACGAAGCTGGTCTTGGCGCCGACCACTTCGGCCGGAACCGCTTCGTACATCCGGCGATCGATCAGGATCGCGTGGGTATGGATGCCCGACTCGTGGGCGAACACTTTGGTGCCGACGATCGGCTCGTGCTGCTGCATCGGAATGCCGCTCATCCGCTCCATGAAGCGCGCGAGTTCGCGCAGCTTTTCGTACTTGAGTCCGGGAATCTCGATGCCGTAGAGCACCCGCATCGCGACCGCGTACTCGTGTAACTTCACGTTGCCGGCCCGCTCGCCGTAACCGTTGGCGGTGACCGAGATTACCTTGAAGCCGCAGGCAGTCGCCGTAATCGCGTTGATCGTCCCCAAGCCGTAGTCGTTGTGCAGGTGCGCGACGATCGGTAGACCTTCGGGGAGCCCCGCCACGATCCGCGAGCAGTACCAGCGGGTGGCCTCGGGCGTCAGCGTACCGACCGTATCCGGCCATGCCGGACGAGTTCCGCCGGCTTGGATGCCGGCGTTAAAATACCGCACGAAGTACTCGACGTCACCGCGGCTGCCGTCCTCGGCGCCGAACTCGATGCGCTCGATGCCGCAATCGCGCGCGTGCCGAATCGCGTCGCACTGCAGCCGGATGTTCGCGTCGCGGTAGAACCCGAGCGGGAGGTCGAGCCACTCGCGTTCGTCGCGCCCTTCGAAGCGCAGAAGCGTCTTGCCGATCTTGTACTTCAGGTGCAGATCGCTGCCGCTGGTGAAAATGAAGAACGTCACCTCGCGCGGTTCGATGCCGGCTTCGCGCAAGGTCTTCACCGTCACGTCGATGTCGTTGCGGTTGCTCCGGCACATCACCACGATCTCGACGTCGCCGAGTTCGCCTCGGCGCTTGGCCCCCATGACCAGGGCAAGCGTACGGCGGTCGCCTTCGGAAGCCGCCGGAAAACCCACGCTCATGACGTGCACGCCGATGGACGCCAGCGCTTTGGCGATTTCGAGTTTTTGCGAGGGCGTGTAGCAAACGCCCGGCATTTGCTCTCCGTCGCGAAGGGTTTCGTCGTAGAGACGGATCTGCGAGGGGTCCGGGAAGGTCACGTCCCGCGTGAACTCCTTGGGGTCGCGAATCAGGCGCTCTATCGGTTCGCGCAGTTCCATACCGCGCTGATTCTACGGCGGAACGGCGTCGCCCCCGGCCGACGCGCGCTGCGTATCGACCCGCAGCTCGGCGATATCGCGCGGAAAGAGCAGGTCCAGCGTCCAGTCGAAGGCCACCCGAAGCCGCCGGTCGAGCCCCGGCAGACGCAGCAGGTAGTACGAACGCCACAGGAACCATGCGATAAAGCCGGTGATCACGCGATTGCCGGGCAGCTGAGCCACGGCTTTGCGGCCGCCGAGCGCGGCCATCATTCCAAGCGAACGGTAGTGAAACGGGCGTGTCGGTTCGCCGCGCAGCGCGCGCACGAGATTATCCGCGAGGTGCGGGCCTTCGCGAATGGCATGCTGGGCGGTCATGGGGTAAACGCCGCCTTCACCGTCCGGAATGGACGCGCAGTCGCCGAGCGCCCAAACGCTCGGGAATTCCGCAACCCGCATATCTCGCCCGGTTTCGACGGCACCGCGTTTGGTTTGCGGAAGGGCCGTTTTCGCGATCGCCGGCGACGGCGCGACGCCGGCACTCCAGATCACGGTCGGGCTGTCGATGCGGCGCCCGCTCGCGAGGTTCAAGCCGTGCTCGTCGGCGCTCGTCACGACGCCGCCGGTGAGCACCTCGATCCCTCGCCGCTCTAAAATGCGGCGTGAGTATTCGCCCATTTTCGGCGGAAGCCCGGGCAGCAGCACCGAGCCGCCCTCGACCAGAATCATCTTCACGTCGGCGACGCGCAGCCGGCGATAAAACCGTAGCACGCTGCGAAAGAGTTCGAAGATCTCGCCGGCCGTTTCGACGCCGGTAAACCCGCCGCCGACCACGACCAGGGTCAGGAGTTGACGGCGCCGCTGCGCGTCGGCGATCGTATCGGCGAGTTCGAGCAGCCAGACCAGATGATTGCGCAGGGCATCCGCGTCGTCGAGCGTCTTGAGCGCCCAGACGTTTTCGGCCACGCCCGGAAGCCCGAACGTCGAGGACGACGAACCCAACGCGAGAACGAGATGGTCGTACGCGATGGTGACCGTGATGCCGGTCAGCACGTGCCGATACGCGATCGTCCGGCGGCCTACGTCGACCGCGCCGACTTCGCAAAGAACGAAGCTGGTGCGCCGCAGCTGCGTGCGGACCGGCGTGACGACGTGACGCACTTCGAGTTCTCCCGACGTCACTTCCGGAAGCATCGGCGTAAACAGCGTATAGTTCTCGCGGCTTAGGAGCACGATCTCGGCTTCGCCCGGACGCAAACTCCGCTCCAGCCTTCGGGCAACCGCTATGCCGGCGAACCCGCCGCCGACGATCACAATAACAGGCACTGGTGGGAGATGCGGTTGAAGAGAGCGCGGTGGATTACCTCCCGCCGCCATCGAGTGACGTACCTTCGCCAAAACCCGCCGCTCGCCGGCCGACCGGTTTCATCGGCACGGCCGCCGCCGCAATTTTGGCGTTTCTCCTGAAGTTCAAGCTGGCGTTGTTCCTCGGCCTAAAACTGCTGGCGCCGGGATGGACGTTTTTGCTGTCGCTCTGGATTTACGTCGCGTTCTTTGGCTGGCGCCTCGCGGTCGTGGTCATGATGCTGCTGCTCGCCCACGAACTCGGCCACTACTTCGCGTTTCGAGCTTACGGACTGCCGGTGCGGCTGCCGTCGTTCATCCCGTTGTTGGGCGCGTTTACCGCCGGCGCCCCGCCCGAGAACTTAGAGCACGACGCGTACATCGCGCTGGCGGGGCCGCTGACCGGCCTCGGCCTCGCCGCGGTCTGCCTCGGGATAGGAATCGTGACCGGCGATCGCTTTTGGTACGCGTGCGCCGATCTCTCGGCGTTCTTAAATCTCTTCAACATGATTCCGATGCCGCCGTTTGACGGCGGTCGGATCATCGCGGCTCTGTGGCCGCCGCTCTGGATCGCCGGTTTTCTGCTGTTCATCGGATTCGCGCTCGTCTTCCACATTCCGATTCTGTTCATCGTCATCATCGGCGCCTTAGGAGTTCCGGCGATGCTGGCGGCGTGGAAAGGGCACGTCGATCCGCGCGCCGCCGCGATGACGTTTGCGGCGCGCTTGCGCGTGAGCGGCTGGTATCTGGCAACCCTGCTGGGGTTGTTTTTGGTCATCGCACGCGCTCACGGGATCGCCGCGCCGGGCGCGGCCGGACCGTCCGTCTGGTGAGCGCACCGGGCCGGTGGCCGCTGGCATTCGCGTTCGCGCTGATCGCGCTCGCGCTGCTGGCGGCCCGTCCGGCACCCACACCCGGACCGTTCTTACGCGACTTCGAGGCCTACTGGAGTGCGGGCGCGACGTGGAACGCGGGCGCGGATCCGTACCGCCGCGCGATCTGGAACGCCGAACGCGCCGTTACGGGCGTAGACGCAACTCGCGACGAGCTTCTTCCGTTCGTCGGACCGCCCGCGACGTTGCTCGCATGGGGCGCGATCGCGCGCCTTCCCTACGGCAGCGCGGCTCGGCTATGGTGCGCACTTCTCGTGCTTGCGATGCTCGCGCTCGCCGTCGTTGCAATTCGCGGGAGTACCGGCGCCATGCGGTGGCGGTCGTTTTTCGCCGCCGTCGCCTTAGCGATCGCGTTTGGCCCGGTCACCAGCGATCTCGCGCTCGGACAAGTCGCGCTGATCGCGTTTCTCGCAGCCAGCGTCGTTGCGCTGCATCCGCCACGTACGCCCGCGGCCGCGGTTGCGGCGTTCGTAGCATTTTTTCAGCCGAACGTTGCGTTGGGGCTCGTGTCGCAGATCGGGCGAAATCGCGCGACGTTTGCGATGGCGCTTGCCGGCACCGCCGCGTACGCCGCCGGCGCGTTGGCAATCGGATGGAATTGGCCCCTCGCATACGCCAGCCATCTTCGCCTGCACGATACCGTCGAACGCTTCAGCGCGATTCAGCTTACGCCGGCGGCGATCGCCCACGGCTTCGGCGCGACGCCGGAGATCGCCACGCTCGTGGCGTCGATTGCCGCGGTCGTCGCGATCGTTGCCGCCGTCTTCATGTGGCCGCGCATCACCGGAAGCTTCGCGCGCTTTGCCGCGTTCGCGCCGCTCGCGCCGTTCGTAGCCGGTTTCTTCCACGAGCACGACTTGCTCGTCGCATACGTCGCGGCGGTTTGGTGCGCGTTTCGCGCGCACGGAACTGCCCGAAGGCTCGCGTTAGCCGGAACGCTACTCGTCGCCGCCGATTGGCTGGGAATGGCGCAACGCCCGTCCGGAATCGTCCAAAGCGCGCTGCTGGCGTCGGCCGCCGCCAGCGCTTTCGTCGCCCTCGGCGAGGAATCCGATTGGCGCTCGACCACCGCAACGCTCGTGCCGGTTGCAACGATCTTCGCCTTGGCGGCGTGGCTGGGTGCCGGACACCCGTCCCCAGTCTGGCCCGACGCGCTGGGAGGTTTTCACGCCGCGCGGTCCGCATCGGTCGCCGCCGTGTGGCACGCCGAGCAGCTGCGCGCCGGTCTACTCATCGCCAACCCCACCTGGGCATTTTTACGCGCCCTATCGCTACTCGGCTGCGCGCTTCTGAGCCTCGCAGTGGTGCTCGGGCAACGTTCGCAGGGTGTTGGAGCCACGGCCGAGCGATGAGACGGGCCGCCGTTAGACTTTCTCTTTGCGCCCTCTTCGCCGTTGCAGGCTGTCAAGGAAGCTGGGCCGATCAAACCATCGCTCACCTCAAGCCCGTGGGCAGAACGGGCGTTAAAGGCCTAACAATTATCTCGATCGGCAGATCGTGCGACGATCAAGGGAACTGCCGCTTCGAAGGCAGTGCCGTTATGACCCAGATTACGGCGGGTAAAGACACGTCGACGTATCGCTTGATTCTCGCTAGAGGTGAATGCAGGCGGCCGCCTACGGAAGGCATCGAGTTGGCCGCCGGCAAGGGCGAGCTGCTCAAGGATCACGGAACCGGCGCACACGTTGATATACCGGTGAGTTCCCTTACCGGCGGCGCCTACGTTGTCAGCGTGGAAACACAAAAGCGCGTCATAGTCGCCTGCGGCGTCATTCGCAGAACCGGCTGGATGTAGCCGTCCCTGTGCTCCGTTTGCCCTTTCGCCCTTCGCCCTGCACCTGCGCGCTAGAGGCGCTTCGCTCGGGGTGACGCCGTGCGGCGCTGCGCTCAGAGGGTGACACGCGGGACTTAGAGGTCATCGACGGCTGATTTGTTCCAGATTGAGGTCGCCTCTCGCACATCCCGTGCTCCGGCGACATTGCCCGCGTCCTGCGGGGAAGAGGCGACGGGCGAAGCGTGCTTCGCACGCGAGCCCCGACCCGACGAAGAGCTGGGACAAATCAGCCTAGGAGCCTGCAGGGTTATGGTGATTTTTGGATCCGGCGCCGAATTTTTGTTCGGAGACGAGGCGCGAAGAGGGAGCGAAGCCGTAGCTTCGTGACTGATGAGCAACGAAGTATTCGGGCAAAAGGCGGCGCGGAGACGGAAATATGCCATAACCCTACAGGCTCCTAGATGTCGGCGTTTAGCATGTTGTCGAATGGAGTCCAAGCGCCGGGGGTGAAGCCGGTGAGGTTGGGGCTGTGCGCGTAGCCGGCCTCTTGCACGGACAGGACGATCGTCGGAACGTTGGCGACGATGATCTTCACTTCTTGATCGAGGATCTGGCGGTGCAGCGTCTCGTCGTAGGTGACTTTGAAACGTTCCAACAACGCGTCGAGATCTTTGTTGCAGAAGTGCGAGACGTTTTGTCCGTTCGGGGGAATCTGGTTGCACTCCCAAATATTGGAAATCTCTCCGACCGGGTCGGCTTGCCAGGAAAACATCGTCATATCCCACTTGCCGCCGTACACGATGCCGTTCTGCTGGTACGGCGCGAAGAAGACGGCCGGTGCGAACTTGCGGGTTTGTATCCCGATGCCGACGGCTTTGAGCGCTTGGCGGATGAACTCGACCGTGTCGTCGGCCGTCGCGACGCCGGTGTAGTAGGGAAACTCGAGCGTGAGGTGCTGGCCGCCCTTGACCCGGATGCCGTCGGGGCCGGGCTTCCAGCCGGCCGCGTCGAGCAGCGCTCGGGCTTTCGCGGGATCGTAGGGCACGAGCGCAATATCCTTCGGGGCGATCGGATTGATCGGCGGCACGACGCTCTCTTGCACGACCGAGTGCCCGTGGCTGATCTTCTGCGCCAGCGACGCGCGGTCGATAGCGTAGCGAATCGCTTCGCGAACGCGCACGTCGCTCACCAGCGGCCGCGTGACGTTGAAATCGAGATGGCCGTAGTACGGGCTCGCCTGGATCTCCATCTTGACTCTCGGGATCGTCAGCACGGTGTCGATATACGACGGGGGAACCTCGGGCCAAAGCTGCACCTCACCGGTCTGCATCAGCGTGATCAGCGTGTCGCGCGATGGAATCAGCTTGAAGGAAATGTGCTTGATCTTGGGCTCGCCGCGGAAGTAGTACGGGTTTGCCTCAAGTTCGATGCTGTCGCCGCGATGCCAGGCGGTGATCCGAAACGGCCCGATCCCAACCGGTTTGGAGTTGTAGGGGACCTGATTGATGTTGGGATAGTTCGCGAGGAGGTGCTTGGGTAAGACGTCCGGGTTGGCGCCCGCCGTGCCGAAGAACGTCGGCTCGTAGGCGGCATACGGCTTGCGCAGGTGGTAGACGACGGTGTACTTGTCGGGCTCGTCCATCTTCTCGATGAGATTCCAGCCGTCGCGGCCGACCTCGTTGTTGACTGGATTCAACACAACCTTGGTCGAGAAAATAACATCGTCGGCGCTGAACGGCGCACCGTCGGACCAGCGAACGCCTTTGCGCAGGTGCCAGGTGATCACTTTGCCGTCTTTGCTGATGCCGCCGTTTGCCTGGGTCGGCACTTCGGTCACAAGTTCGGGATAGGGCCGATTCTGCACGTTGTATTTGACGAGGTAGGCCTGCGTCATCCCCGAGATGTAGCCGAGCGTCGTTTCGGTGAACAGATGCGGGTTGAGCGTGGGGACGTCTCCCGATCCATCCGCGATCGTCAGCGAATGGGTCTTCGGTGCGGCGTTGCCGGCTGCGCCGGTTCCAGCGGTATTCTTGGTGCACGAGCACAGGACTGCGGCGGCCGTCAGCACGGCCAACGCGCGATACACGCCTGCGGTCACGGTCATGGAGCGGCTCCTTCGTCCAGCGTTTCAGGGAAAATCAGATCGAGTAGTTCCACGGGTCCCAGAACGCCGAGATCACCGGCGACGGATCGAACCCCTTGAAATCGGTGGTGTAGACGTAGGGTACGCGAGCAAAGCTGATGATGATCGTGGGAACGTCGAGCGCCAGTTGCTGCTGCACGATGATGTAGTCGCGCCTGCGCCGCGCTTGGTCGATCGTCTTCAGCGCGTCGGCCATCGCGGCGGTCGCGACGCGATTGTTCCACATCATCGCATTTTGGCCGTGCGGCGCCATGTTATCGCCGGAATAGATCGCGTTGTCGTCGGGGTCTGCGGCTCCGATCCAGCTGTACCCGGCTACGTCGAAATGACCGCCTTGCAGAATGCCGTTGGTGGAATTATCAAAGAACTGGCTGCTGGGGTAGTTCTTGATGTCGGCCTGCGCGCCGACGTCGCGCCATTGGCGCTGAAGCAAGGTTTGTTGCGCCTTTCCGTTATTCGACTCGGTCTGCGTGCTCAGCGTAAACTCGAGACGTTGGCCGTTCTTCACGCGTACGCCGTCGGGTCCGACCTTCCAGCCGTCGGCATCGAGAATCGCCTTGGCCTTCTCGGGATTGAACGGGTAGTGCACGAAGTCGGTCGTGTGCGCCCACGACAACGGCCCCTGATCGGTTTCCGCCGGAATCGCCGATCCGTGCTGGATCTTGTCGATGATTTCCTGACGATTGGTGGCGTAGGCGAGCGCGACGCGGACGTTCCGATCGCTGACGATCGGGTGCTTCAAATTGAAGTCGAGGTGCGACCACTGAAACGAGTCCACGCGGATGGCCGTCAATCCGTTTTTCGGATCGGCCGCGAGGGCCGCGTACTCCGGCCATTTCAACCCCGTCCCACCCGCGAGCATGTCCAGTTCGTGCGTTTGCAGCTCGGTTTCCATCGTGTTCTCGTCGGCCAGGATCTTGTAGATCACGGTCGACAGCTTCGGTTTTCCTAAGTAAAAATCCGGATTCGCCACCATTTTTACTTCTTGGCCGCGCGCCCACGAGACGACCTTGAACGGGCCGCTGCCGACGGGCAATGCGTTATAGGGCGCACTGTTAAACGAGCCTTTGGCGTCGTTGTACTTCGCGAGCAGGTGCTCGGGGAGAATCGGCGCGTTGCCGTTCTCGCTCCACAGCTGCTGCAGGAACGGTGCGTAGAGCCGCTTCATGTGGATCACCGCGACGTACGGATCGGAGCAGTCGATGCTCGCGATGTCCTTGTATCCGTCGGTCGTGATGACGTTGTTCTTGGTATTCATGACGACTTGCCAAGTAAAGCGCAGATCGCTGCACGTCAGCGGCGGACCGTCCTGCCACTTAATATTGTGGCGCAGCTTGTAGCGAAGCAGGAGTCCGTCTTTGCTGACGTCTCCGTTGGCGACCGTTGGAATCTCGCTAAGCGCGTCCGGGAAGGGCCGCGCCCTGCTGTCATAGCGAACCGTCCACGAGTAGACGAACATCGAAATGTCGAGGGTGGGCGAGGCGGAATCGAGCACCGGATTGAGGCCTTTGGGATCGGTGGCTTCGGAGAAGCGGAAGACTCCGGGCTGAGTCCACTGGTGATGCGCGCCGCCGGAGCCGCCTTCGCTTCCGGCTTTGCTGCACCCCGCAAATGCGACCGCTGCGACGATCGCGGTCGCAAGCGCTGCAAACTTCCTGTTCAGGACGGAGCTCCTTCCTCGCCGGGTTCGGCGAGCATCGTTTCGGGATCGATGCCGCGGCTGCGGCAAAACTCGCGATACGCGCTCGGCGCGATCTCGGACGGTTTGATCTCGCTGCGGCCGCCCCAAAACACGTTGGTATACGTGAAGTCGAGGCCGGCTTCACGCAAGTGTTCGTCGATGGCCGCCTTGTGCGCGAGCACGACGGCCTTTTCGGTGCCGTGGGCGACCGCCATCACGTTGACGTGGTGAAACTCCGGGCCGCCTTCGCGCCAGTATCCATGGGTAATGACGTAATGCCGCGCGACTTCGCGACCGGCTTCCATCTCGCGCCCGGGCGCCACCGCCCAGTGAAAGAGCGCATTGTAGCGGGTCACGCGCTCGTTGCCCGCGGTCGGTTTCACGTGTTCGAGGAACGTGGAGAACCGGCCGATGACGCGCCGCTCGTTCAACGCCTTCGCGACATCCGCAAACGTTTGCATGTCGACGCCGGCTTCGTCGGCGCGCGCGCGCCAGAGGTCGCGCACGAGTTCGTCGGGGGCGAATTCGCGTTTGAGCGCGACCAGCACGCGCCACTCGAGATCCGACAGCTCGACGAACGCCGTATCCTGCGGCTGGGCCGGCTCCGGGGCTCGCGCCCCCGGTTCGAGGCCGCGGCGGCGCAGGTGCCCGACCCCGAGCGCAAAGAGCACCTTCGCGGGCATGAGCCGGAAGCGATCGGCGCCGACTTCGCGGCGCAAAAACTCGGCGTGCTTGCGAAGCGAGAAGCCCTGCGGCACTTTCAACGTCGTCCAGAGCCGGTAGGTGCTACCCGGCGACGCGGCATCGGTCGAGCGTATGACCACGTGTCCGGAAAACGGATCGTCCCGAAACATGAAATCGAAGGCGGCATCCAGCCGGTCTTCGGCAAGCTGCCACGCGCACAGCGCTCCGCGCGCGAGGCTCGTCGACATGACGGTCTGCCGCACGCGCCGGATCGTTCCGGCACGCAGCATCGCCGCGACGCGTTCCAAAACGATCTCGGCGTCGACGCCCGAACGCCCGGCGATTTCGCCGAACGGATCGGCCTGAAAGCCCGTGAGGCGGTCTTCCGAGACCGCTAAAATCTTGGCGTTGACCGGATCCGAGATCCCCGCTGGCACGACGGAGGCATGAGAAACCATGACGAGCCTAGGAGTTTGTCAGCCGAGCGCACGCCCCTGTTTTACAACTGCAAGTCGCTCGTGCCGGTTGCGTACAAATAGTTCTGCTGCGCGGTTTGCGTGCCGTAAAGGGCTTTGATTTGATCGGTTTGAGCGGTCGAAAGATTTGCTTCCGCGGTGACGACGTTGATAATCGTCGTCGCGCCGACTCTATACTGCGCTTGGGTCGCGTCGAGCGACACTTTGGCGGCCGTCAGTTCGGCTTGAGTCTGCACCAGCAGCGCGCGAGCGGAGATCAGGTTTGCGAGCGCCGAGCGAACGTCCGATTCGACCTGAAGGCCGTTCTGCTTGAGCGAGTCGTAGGCCGCGTCGAGCGTTGCCGCCGCTACCGCGACGTTGTAATTCGTCAGGCCCTGGTCGTAGATGGGCACCGAAAGGTTCAACCCCAGCGTTTTGCCATTCGAGTACCCGCTCGACAGCGGGCCGAACGAGCGGCCCACGCCATCGCTGGCCCCGGCCACCAGCACCGGGAATCGCGCCAGCTTGGCATAACGCAAGCTTTCTTTGTCCGCCTCCACCGTATACGCGGCGGCGATGTAATCGGGCCGAAGCAGGAGCGCGCGTTTCACCGAAACGCCGTACGACGGGTTCGGCGCTTGAAACGGCGCTCCGAGTTGTTTCGGCACCGCTAGCGCGTCGGCATCGAGTCCCAGCGTCGTCGCGAAAACGGCCTGCGACGCGATCGCTTGACCTTGCGCCGTGACGAGGCTGCCGCGAGCGGTGGCCGTCTGAAACTGCGCCGCCGCCAGGTCGGAACGGGCCGCCGCGCCGTTGCGGATTTGAGCCGAAACCGCGGCTTCGCTGACTTCGAACTCTTTTACCAGCTGCGCGTCGGAGATTACCGTTGCGTTGTTTTGCAGCACGGCATAGTAGGTGTTAGCCACGTTAAGCTCGAGCGTTTGAAGATTCCGTAGGAGCGTCGCGCGCCCCGCGTAGTCGGCCGATTTGGCCGAATGGATCGCGGCGATCGTGCGGCCGCCGTCGTAGATCAACTGCTGTATCGTGATCGAGAGCGATTCGGATGCGGTGGTGCCCCGCGAAGCGAAGATGCTACCTCCCGGACTGCTCGTCGGCGAAACGCCCGCGTTCGGGTTGAAGCTCTGATTGTTGTACTGATTACCGATGCTCCCAGCGCCGCTCACCGCCGGAAACAGCGCCTGCTTCTCGGACGTGTACCTGGCGTGAATCGCGGCCCACTGCGCGTTTTGGGCGGCGAAGACCGGGGAGAGCGCGACCGCGATCTTCACGGCTTGCGACAGCGCGACGACCGACGGGACGCCCGGCCTTGCGGTAAGGTGTGAAACGTCCGGCGCCGGCGTTCCATACGCGGGGTACGGCAGCGGCGTTCCGCCCGCCGTCGGCATCGGCGCCGGCGTCGGCATTATGATCTGCCCGGGCGGCGCCCCTTGCGCCGAGCCGGCGCCTGGAACGAGAACGCTCAGGGCGATCGCGGTGGCGAGCACGCGCCCGAACGTGGACCGAATCGTCATCGTTATCGGCTCCCGCCGGCGCTCGGGCTCGG
>JBDTDR010000178.1:0-23566 GCA_039922955.1 Candidatus Tumulicola sp. | reverse complement strand
CACGTAGGCAGGCGCAGAAGCCACATGACCGGCCGGTTGGTGGAATTCCCGAGCACGAACGCCCGCCAGCTCGCCTCGGCTAAACGGGGATCGATCGGGGGGCGAACGACGTGGTGCGCGACCGCGTGGGCCGCCGGCTGCAGCGCCAGGTTGGATAACATCGCAATTAGCGCGAGCGACGTCAGCGCCGCGGCGATCGCGAGCGCTCGGTCACGCCTTCCGAGCACGTAGACGAGATAGGCTACCGGGAAGAACGGTGCCAGAAACAATACGGCCGACGTCGCGAACATCCACGGCACCGCAAGCAAAATCAGCGATAGGAGAAGCGCGCCGCGATACGCCGGCGCTCGCGCGAGCAGCAAGAGGCAGGCGGGAACCGCCGCCGCGATCTCGACGGTGTGGACGAAGGAGCCGCCCAGCAGCGCAAACGCGGGAGGCACGAGCAGCGCAAACGCGGGATCGAAGCGGTCGCGGGCCAGCCGTACGGCAACGTACACGCCGATCGCGGCGACGATCGCGTAGGAAATGCCGCCGATCAGCACGGCCCGGCCATCCGGGACGCCGAGAGCCGCGACCACCGTCGAAAGACTATACTGATTGTCGCGCGAGACTTCCGCGAGCGCATGGGCCGGGATAACCGTCGTAAGATAGGCGATATTCCGGGCCAACCCGCCGGATACGAGCGAAACGGCCCCCAGCAGGGCAAACGTCAGCACGAGAATCAGCCGAATGGCCGGATATCGAATGAAGGCCGCGAGCGCGGCGGGCAGCGCGATCTGCGGCTCGACCATCGCCACGGCAACCGCCAATGCCGCGGCCGGCAGATAGCCGCGTTGCGCGCAGCGTGCGGCGACGAGCAGCGCCGCCACGCACACCGGCAAGAGGTTCCCGCTTGAGAGCGAGGTGAGCCCGAGCGAAAGCGCGAGAACGGCCCAGGCCAGGACCCACGGCTGCTGCGTGACGCGGGCCAGCGCGTACACCGCGATCAGCAGGCTCGCACCGAGAATCGCCCACCAGACGACGGCCGCGGCTCCGAACGGCAGCAGCGTCAGCGGGTAGAGCAGCGCCGGCACGTACGGCGGATAGGGCGCCGGCACGGTGACGTTTGCCGGCGCGCGGTAGTAGGGTGGTGACGGACGGCTTTCACACGCGTGCAGCGATTGGGCAAAGTATGGATTCACGTGCCGGCTGACGGCCGACGCGGCGCAGTAGTACGCCCGGAAGTCAACCATGAGCCAGCCGCCGGTTCGATCGCCGTAGAACTGACCGGCGATCGGCAGCGCGGTGCACCCGATCGCGACGACCAGAAGCAACGCGTGCTTGAGGTTCACGACGGTGCCACGCTGGGAAGCGCGGCGCTTCGCCGCACGTCGGCGTCGCCGATCAGCAGCACGAGAAGAAACGCCAAACCGGCCCAGGTTGGAATCCGAACGATCCACGCCGCGGCATTTCCGGTTGAGCTTTTGCGTGCGAACTCACTCCAGGAGGCTTCGGCCAGGTCGGGGTTGATGCTCGAGCGCTCGTGAGAGCGCGCGGACGCGTGATCCGTCGCCGCTGCCGACAGCAGCGCTCGGTTGAGACCGACGATCAACACGAACGCCGCGGCCGCCGCAATCAGCACGGCCCGAACGTTGCCGTTCCAATAGCGCCACGCGAGGTAACCAATCGGAAACGCGGGTGCCAAGCCCATCACCGGCGACCACGCCGTGATCCACGGAACCGCGAGCAGAAGAAGCGCGACGACCGCGAGCGCGCGGCGCTCGGGCTTGACGTACCCGATGAAGAGCACCGCGGCCGGGACGGAGGCGGCGATTTGCGTCACGTGAATGAACGTTCCGCCGAAGACCGCAAATGCCGGCGGCACGCACGCCAGAAATGCGCCGTTCCGGAACTTCTTCGCGAGCCGGCCTGCGAAGATCGTGCCGCCCGCCAGCATTCCGAGGTACCACAGCGACCCGGCCCGTATGGCGGCCGCGTCACCGATGCCGAGCGACGCGAGCACCGACGTCAGGCTGAACTGGGTGTCGCGCGCGGCCTCGGACAGGGCGTGGGCCGGAAGCACGCTCGTAAAATACTCGAGGTTCGTAGCCGGACCGAGCGTCAGCAGCGATGCGCCGGCCAGCACCGCAAACGAAATTCCGAGCGGTAGGCGCGTAGGCGGCGACCAGAGCGCCAGCGCGACGCAGACGGGCAACCCGAGGTGCGGCTCGATCATCGCCGCGGCCGCCGCCAGCGCCGCCGCCCATGCGCGCCCGCGCCACGCGAAATACGCGCAGGCGCAGATCGCCGCAATCGCCGGCGGCACGATCTCACCCAGGGGAATGGAAGCCGCCCCGAGCGACAGCACCAAGGCGGCCAGCGCCGTTAGCCACGAGACGCCGGCGAATCGAACCAGCGTGACCATGCAGGCGATCCACGCCAGCAACCCCAACGCGACCCATAGCCGCGCGGCGAGCGGAAACGGCAGGCGCGAGAACGGTATGAACGCGCCGATCGCGTAACCGGGCAGCGGGGCGGGGACGGTTACCGCGACGTTTTCGAAGACGCCGCGCTGGCCGTTGGCGATTTCGCACGTTCGGAGCGGCTGGGTGTGATAGGGGTCGGCGCCTTGCGACGCAACGCGCGCTGCACAGTAAAACGCTCTGAAATCTTCCGTAAGAAACCCGGTATGCGCCACCAGCGCCGCCTGAACGCCGATCGCGATCGAGCACGCAAACGTGACCGTCGCGGCAGCCCAGAAGCGGCTGCGCAAAGCGATTACGCCGACGCGGCGGGACGTACGGCCGTAGCGGCAACCTGAGCCAGCACCTTGCGCGCCGCCTCGCTTTCGGGCTTGACTTCGGTAACCCGTCGCGCGTAGTTTACGCCGGCGGCGTGGTCGCTCAGCTCGGCGGCGATCGCCGTTAGCCGCTCCAGCACCATCGCGTGGCGATCCTCGAGCATCGCGGCGTGGGCGGTAGACCATGTCTCGGCCGCATCACCGGCCAGGAGGTCGCCCCCATAGAGCTGATCGGCCGTGCGGTAGTGCGCGTAGGCGGCGCGCAGATCGCGGCGCTCGTACTGCTGGTCGCCGTCGTTGGCGTGCGCGAGGAAACGGTTGACGTCAACGATCACGTTGTTGGGGTTGATTGCCACGTCGCCGTTGGCATGGAAATAGCTGTCGACGTCTTCGACTCCGACGATGTTGGCAATCGCCTTGCGTATGTTAGAACACGCGGTACGCAGGCTTTGCGCGACCAGATGCTTCTCGGCGTCGGGCCAAAACGTCGCGGCCAGTTCGGCGCGCGTCACGGCGCCGCCGCGCTTGAGCGCGATGAACTTGAAAATCTGCTGATCCCGGCGACGAACCCACTCGATCGGCTGATGCCCGATCTCCGCCTGGAAGCGCCCGAACATGCGCACGTGCAGGGGGGTGACGCTGCGCGACCTCGACGGGGCCGACCGGCGCTGCGCGCGCAGGCGCGAGAGCGCGCGCAGCGGGCGATAGCCGCGGGCATCGTGGATGACGAACAATCCCAGCATCTCGAGGCTTTGAAGCTGCGCGTCGTCGAAAGCCGCGCCGGCCATGAGCTGGCGCACGCCGGCGGCTTCGGCTTCGGGCACATTTTCCAACGCGGCCAAAACGAACTCGGTGAAGAAATGGCCGTGCCGGCTACGCCAGTTCTCCAGGGCGGCCGAGAGATCGCAGCCGTCCTCGGCGGCCTTGCGAACGGCGCCGCTGACCACCAGCGGCCACCCGTCGCTGGCTTCGAGCAGCTTGGCGAAATCGGCTTGGGCGAACGAAACCTTGCAGGTCTCCGCCAGGTGACGGACTTCGGAGGCTTCGAAGGCTAGGCGCTCGGCGTCGCACAGCGACGCCATGCCCCGCGAGAGCAGGCGGCCGACGTCGATCCCGACGCGCGAACGTCGCGCGATCAAGAGCGCGACCCCTTCGGGAAGCTCCTCGATGATGTGGGCGATCGCGGCGACGCCGTCGGCGTCGGGCGACTCGTCACAGTCGAGGGCCAGTTCGATCGGCGCGCACGCGGCCAGGGCGCGAATCACGTCGTCGTGGGTGGCGCAGTCGATCCTGTCCCGCTCGCCCTCGGCCAGGATCGCGGCGCCGATGCCGGCCCACACGTCGGTCGCCGTCGCCCCGAGGCCCAGACCGCAATACAGCCCGCGCGACGCCGAGTGACGCAGATAATTGACGATCGCGGTCGTTTTTCCGTAACCGGCGGGCGCGACCAAAAAGCGAACCGGAACGCTCCTAAAGCGCTCGAACCAGTCCTCTAAGCGCGGCCGGCGAATTACCGATGGTGCCAGGCGCGGTACACGCGAAATCATCGAGGGTATAAACCACCCATCCTTGGACCCGCCGAGGGCAATAGTACCGCTTCGTCCCCATTTTGGCAACGCGACGGCCTACGGCTCGCTTGCATTGCCTTCCCCGGTGGGCGCCGGCTTCCCTCCTTTCTTTTCGCGCATACGGGCGCCGATGAAGTCGGCGAGGTCGCGGGTGCCGGTGACGTAAAAGCGGCGGCCGGAGTCGACTTCCTGGACCGAACCGCGCCACTCACCGCCTTCATGGTCGCCGCCCTGCATCCACATGCGAACCAGGAAGACGAGTTCTTCGGGCGCCGGCTTTAGGCTCACCTGGGTAGCCTAGCATCGAGTCGTGCGACCGGCGTGCGCGCCAACGCGCGCGTTACTCGCTGGCGGCGATCGTCGCGTTCAGAGGGAGCGATAGAAACGTCTCGCGCGTGCGCGCGTCCTGGATGCCTTGCGCGAAGCTTTGCAGTTCGGCGCGCGCGCGCATCGCCGCGTGGCGCGCCTCGGCATGGGCGCCCCCGGCAGTGAGGCCTTGCGCTGTCGCCCACCACACGTAGTGCGGCCAAAACGCTCCGCGCAGCGGCGCGGCGCCGATCGCGCGCATCTCCTGGGCGGTCGCGAGCGCCGCTTCGTTTTGCCCCGCGCTAACGTACGCCAGCGTCAGGTCCGCCAGATCGTCGACAAAATCGCGCGGTTCTTGAATCGGGCGGCGGATCGCGATGCCGGCTTCCATGTGGCCGATCGCCGCGTCGAGGTCCCCGAGCGCTCGTTCGGCGTTGCCGAGGTTTGCGAGCGCGGCGGCCTCGAAGATCGGGTAGGCGATCTCGCGCGCGGCCAGCAGGGCCGACGCCGCCAGGGCTTTTGCCGCCGGCGCGTCGCCGAGTTGCAGCCGCACGAAGCTGGCGTTGACCTCGTTGGCGACGATCGTACGTTTTTCTTGGACGGTCTCGAAAAACGCGTTCGATCGCCCGATCGAAATCAGCGCCTCGTCGAATAGGCCCAACCGCATGAGCAGCAGCGCGCGATTCGTGTGGGTGACTGCCAGCCCGCGTTTGTGGCCGATCGACTCGTAGGTTTCCAGCGCGAGGTCGAACTCGCGTAACGCCAGCCCGTAGTCGGCCAGCCACGCGGCCGTCACGGCTAGGCGGCCGCGCGACGCCGCCTCGCCCTCGCGGTCGTCGGTAGCGACCTGCAGTTCCAGCGATCGTTTCGTCAGCGCGAAGCACTCCGCATATTCTTGGCGCAGCAGCGCCGCGGTGGCGGCGACCGCGAGCGCGCGCGCTTCGACCGCTTGGTCGGCGAGGCTGGCCGCCCGATCGCGCATCAGCGCGAGGTAGGCTTGCGACGCGTTGATATCGCCGATGTTGGAGGTGAAGTCCACCAGCAGATACAGGCACTCGAGCTGCGCCCGCAGGTCGCCCGAACGCTCGCAGATGGCCAGCGCCCGTCGGGCCGGTTCGAGGCCTAGCGACGGCCGGCTGCACAGGCCGGCGCGGGTCGCCGACTGGGTCAGGGCGCGGGCGCGCGCGTCGTCGTCCAACGACTCGGCAACCGCGTCCATTTCGGCGATCAGCCGGCCCTCTTGGTCGGAATCGCCGAGCGTTCGCGCGAGCAGCACGCGCCGCGTCAGCACGTCAAAGCGTTCGCGCGGCCGTCCGTTCGCGAGCCGTTCGAGTTCCTCGATGTCTTCGCGCTGGCCCGCGCGGTCGCCGCGCCGGCCGCGCGCTTTTTCGCGAACGTCGAGCGACGCGGCGCGCAGCTCGTCGGACGTGGAGTTGCGGAGGGCGCGCCCGGCCAGCTCGATCGCATCGCCGTAGGCGTGCACCGCGGACGCTCGCCGCGCCGCCGTCACGTACCAGCCGGCGGCCCGTTGCATGTCGCCGGCGCACTCGTAGTGGCGCGCGATTTCGCGCGGCGGCGAACCTTCGTTCTCGCGATACGCGGCTTCGAGAAAGCGCGCGATGCGGGAATGTCGCTGGGATCGAAAACTCGGCTCGATCGAACCGTACACCGCCTCGGCGATGAGATGATGGCTGAAGACGTAGTCGTAACGCGCCCGCGCGCCCGATTCGCGCAGGATGCGCCGATCGAGCAGCTCGTCGAGACCGCGCGCGACCGCCGCTGCCGGCAGGTTCGAAACCTCGCGTACGAGCGGAACGCTGCAGCCCGCGCCCGCCACGGCGGCGATTTCGGCCACCGTTCGGCCTTCCTCACCGAGCCGCGCGATGCGGGCCGCGATGATGCCGGCCACCGTCGTAGCCGGCGAACTCGTGCGCAGATCGTTCTCCTCGAGGGTGACGCCGATGGCCTCGTTGAGGAACAGGGCGTTGCCTTCGCTCTGCGCGTACAAGTCGTGGACGAGGGCGCCGCCGCGTTCGCGCAAGCCGTCTACGCGGCGCACCAGTTCGGCGACGTCGGTTTCGCCGAGCCGCTCGAGTTCGATTTCGTCGACGTTGTGAAAAACGCGCAGCGAACGCAACAACGCTCGCAGCGGATGATCGACCGGCGTGTCCTCCTGGCGGCAGGTGGCCACGATTAGGATCGGCGCGCGCGTGAGCTCGCGCACGATCGCGCCGAGCGCTTCGGCGGTGGCCGAACCGGCCCAGTGCAAGTCTTCGAGAACGAGCAGCAGCGGACGCGGCGATGCCAGCCCGCGCACCGCGTGCGTGAGCGCGTCGTACGTTCGGGCCGTTTCGCGTTCGGGCGACTGTTCGGGAAGTTCCACGTTGGGGGCGTCGGGATCGCGCAGCTCCGGGAGCAACCGCGCGAGCGTGGAGCGCCGCGCGGCAGCGGGCGGCCGGGTGAGCAGAAGCGGCAAGCCCGACCGCAACGCTTCGACGATCGCTTGATACGGGGTTGATTCGGGCGCGGAGGTCGTGCCCACGAAGACGCGTCCGCCTTCGGATTGCACGGTGCGGGCGAGCTCGGCCGTGAGGCGCGTCTTTCCGGCGCCGGCCTCGCCGCCCAGCAGCACCAGCGCTCCCGCGCCGCGCGCCGCTCGGCTCCAGGCGGCGTACAGCGCGGCCACCTCCCGCTCGCGCCCGACGAATGGCAGGATCGAGACGGCGCGGCGCGGAGTTTCGTCGGCCGCTGGGGGTGGGGCGTGGAGCGATCCGGGCACGGCTTCGTTGCGCAGAATTGACTGGCGCACGGCGACGGTTTCGGGCATCGGGGCGATCGCGAGTTCGTCCCGCAAGCGCTTGACGAAGCGTTCGTACTCGGCGAGCGCACCCGCCGTGTCGCCCGACTCGTAGCGGATCGCCAGCAGCGCGCGCAGGGTATCCTCGCGCCACGGATCGGTAGCCAGCACCCGCTTCGCGCACGCGATCGCGCCGGCAAACTCGCGGTTGGATCGATGGCGTTCGAGCGATTCGTCGAGCACCGCCAGATAGCGCGAGCGCAAGCGCTCGCGTTCCGATAGCACCCAGTCGTCGTAAATATCTTCGAGCAGGTCGCCGGCGTACAGCTCGATCGCCTGCGCTTGCGTTTGGGCGTTTGCGCTCAGGCGCTCGAACTCGGCGATGTCGACGAACGTATCGGACGCGTCGTTCCAACGAACCGTTTCCGCGTCCACCAGCAGCCACGGGTCGCCCGAACGCGCGGGCAGTGCCTTATTCGCAAGATACAGATAGCGGCGCAGCTCGGCCAGCGCGGCCATCTCGTCGCTTTCGGGAAACAGCGTAAACGCCAGCGATTCGCGCGAGATCGCCTGCCCCCGCTTGAGGACGATCAGCGCGAGCATCGCCAGGGTGGTCGAGCGCTTTGCAAACTTAACCGGCACGCCCGCGTAGCTGACGTTCGCCTGACCGAAAAGCCGAACGACCAGTTGCCCCATTCGCCTAGCCGGAGGTTGCGTGTAGGGCGAGGCGGGCGAGCGACATGCCGGTGATGGCTGCCGCTACGCCGAGGATCACGGTGCCGAGGCAGTACGCTAGTGCTAGACCGCCCGCGCCGTCGCTTACGAGCGTCACCGTGTCGTAGCTGAACGTGGAGAACGTGGTGAATCCGCCGAGCACGCCGACGATCGCAAAAGCGCTCGCGGCGGGCGACACGCCGGTGGTCGATTGCGCGTAGACCGCGATGACGCCGATCAAGAACGAGCCGACGACGTTGATCGCGGCGGTGTGCCACGGGAAGCCGGGACCGATGCGCTCGACCATCACCAGGGTCACGGCATACCGCAGCATCGACCCGATCGCTCCGCCCGCGCCGACGGCGACGAACGCGACCAGTGGATTCACTTGGGCGCTCCCCCCTTGTACGCAATCACGTCGATTTTTTCCAGCGTTACCAGCCCTTCGGTTACCATCGCGTCGAGCTTGGGAAGAAACGCGGCGATGTGTTCCTCCGAATCAACCAGTTCGATGACGATCGGCAAGTCGGAAGACAGATCCACGATGCGCGCGGCGTGCACCACCGAGTGGGCGCCGAAACCGAGGATGCCTTTGAAGACCGTGGCGCCCGCGAGACCGGCTTTGCGCATCTCCTCGACGACGGCAACGTAGAGCGGCTGGCCTTTCCAGCGATCCGACTCGCCGAGAAAGATTCGAACCAGCTTCGCGGTGCCTTCGATCTTCATGGGCGGGACGTTTTCGGGGCCCTATTAATGTAACCCCGTTGCGCCGCAAGGGATGGGAAGCAACCTATCGAGTGCCGGGATGATGGGGCGCCGCGGGAGGTCCGCGACGAAAAAATCGGGGCGACATAAATCCAACGCGCTGCTTCCAACGTCTTTCTGGCAATGTATCGCATTTCGGCCTTGGCGGGATTGTTCTGTCTGTTGCTGACGGGCCGAGCATTCGCGCACCCGCTGGGTAATTTTACGATCAACCATCTTGCGGTGGTTACGAGCGACGCCGGCCGTCTCAACGTGCTCTACGTTCTGGATATCGCGGAAATACCGGCGTTTCAGATCATGCACGCGGGCGGTGACTGGAGCGCCGCCGCGCGGCAAGCATGGGTCAACGACGAGGCGAAACGCGTCGCCGGATCGCTCGCGATCCAAGCCAATGGTGCGCCCTTGCCGCTCCAGCTCGAGCGCGCATCGGCAACCACCCGCCCCGGCGCGGGTGGTCTGCCGACGCTCTATTGGACCGGCGAGTACACGGCGCTTTTGCCGGCAACCCGCGTTTCGGTGACGATTCGCGATGCCGTGTACGCCGATCGCCGCATCGGCTGGAAAGACATCATGCTGCCCGGCCTCACCGATCCGACCAATCGGCTGCGCGCGTATCCCAACGCCTTGATCGGCTCGCCGCGGCACAACGACCGAGCCGCTTTCGACGTGCTTCCCGGCGGCCGCATCGTGCACGTCGCCGTTTCAGGGGAAGATGCGCAAGCGTGGGGCGTTGCGTCGATCGTCCGCTCGTCGGCGCTCTCGGATTTGCTTTCGAACGGCCGGCAGACGCCGCTGCTTATCCTGCTGACAATTCTGGCGGCATTCGGTTTAGGTGCCCTGCACGGTCTCGAGCCGGGGCACGGAAAGGCGCTACTGGCGTTCACGCTGGTCGGTGCGCGCGCGACGTTCAAACAAGCCGCGATTCTGGCGGGGGCCCTCACGTTTGCGCACACGATCGCCGTCCTGCTTTTGGGATTGCTGCTGTTCTTCGCGGCGGGCTTCGCGACCGAAAACATTTTTACGTGGATCACGTTGATTTCCGGGGCCGCAGTCGCGATCATCGGCGCGCGCAGCCTCTCGATGGCCGTGCGCCGGGCTAGCCCGCAACCGCACGCGCATCCGCATCCGCACGACCACGCGCACGACGGCGGCCACGAGCACGGCGACGGCCATCACGGTCACTCGCATGCCATTCCCGGCGACACGCCGCTGCATTTCCCCAGCGCGGTCGTGGCGGCGATGAGCGGCGGCATCGCGCCCTGCCCGGCGGCGATCGTCGTTCTGCTGACCGCACTGCACCTGCACCGGATCGGATACGGCCTGATCCTAATCGTCGTATTCAGTCTCGGCTTGGCGGCGATCCTCACCGGGCTGGGGTTGGCCGTGGTGCACGGCGCCGCGTGGCTGCAGCAACGCTCGGGCTTCGCGCGTCTCGCGCGCATCGCCCCGTTTATCACCGCGTCCGTCATCTCCGCCATCGGGGCGACGATGCTTGCCCAAGGTTTCATCGATCAAGGCATTCGCGTGCCGGGGATCGCCGTCGTGGCGCTCACCTTGCTCGCGATCGCTGCATTCGCACTCATTCCTCGCTACCGGCATGCCAAAATGTCAACCGGCATGACCACCCACACACAAGGAGCCCTTCCATGAGACTGCTTCGATCCATCGTACCGATGGCGGCAGTCCTGTTGCTCGCGTTCTCGATTTCGCTTTATTCGTTCAAAGCGGCGCGCGGATCCGATCACCAAGACTCGCCTACGGTCGTCAGCAATCCCTTAGCGGACGTCACCGACGTTTTCGCATTCCCGGATCCACACGACGCGTCGATGGTGGCGCTCGTTATGAACGTGCGGCCCCTCATCCCAGCCGGGATGACCGCCGGCATCGCCCTGGACCCCAAGGTTCTCTATCAGTTCAAGATCGCCAATACCAACGTCGCGAGCGGCGCAATCACCGAGAACCTGGTCGTCCAATTCCATGCCGATTCGATGGGAACCGGCCAAAAGATCACGCTCTACGGTCCGGCTCAACCTAACGAAGTCGGAACCACCAACACGACGGTCGCGAAAACCGGAGCGTTCGCGTTCGGCAAAGTCGCGAAACTCGACGGCGGCAAGGTCAAAGTCTTCGTCGGCCCTCGGCGCGACCCGTTTTTCTTCGACCTCGCGCAGTTCTTCAAGATCATCCCGGATCGTAACTACGCCAATCATCCCAATCCGCCGCCGCCGAGCGCAACGTCGTTCCGGTTCGCTTCGAAATCGCAACCGATCATTCTCAACGGCGTCAACTACGGGACGGCGGGCTCCAACGGCTGCGCAATCGCGTTGCCAAAGGATCTCTTGAAGCCGTATGACCTGCTTTCAATCGTCATCGAAATGCCCAAAACGATGCTAGCGCCGGCGAGCGGATCGCCCGGCGTCATCGGTCTGTGGGCCACAACTGCCACGCCTAACGGCAAAGCGGAATAGGAAGGACCACATGACAAACCGTTACAAACTCGGTCTCGCCGCTACCGCCCTCGTCGGCATCATCATCGGCGGCTGCACGTCGAGCAGCGTTGGGTTTAATCCCAGCAACGGCGGCGGGGGCAACGGCCCGACCCCGCCTCCCGGCGCGACCAAATACCAACAGATCGAACTGCTGTCGCGTCCGGCGGTCAAGGAAGTGTTCGAAGCGTTTGCCGATCACGACACGACCAATCGCTCCGAGCCGTATGCCGACCCGGTGCTCAAGGGCATGATCAAATCGTTCAGCGAGAACTTCCGCAGCAAGGGAACCTCGGCGGTTTTACAAGCCGTCCTGTACCCCAACGTCATGAAAGTGGATCTCTCGCAGAACACCACCGCTGCTTCGTACCTCGGATACGAAACCGGCGGTGCCACCGGCAGTAAGTTCGGCGGTCGCGCGCTGGCCGACGACGTGGTCGACATCTCGCTCGGCGCCCTGTTCGGGAACACCTTGTCGGCGTTGGGACTCGTTCCCGACGATCACAAGGAAGCGCCGTGCCTCACCACCGACAACGTCGCGTACGACAAACAAAACACCTCGACGTTCCCCTACGTTCAGAGTCCGCTCTAAACCGTGACACGTTGGCGCGATAAGGTCTACGCAATCTACGCGTTCCTTATCGCGCTCAACGTCGCGGCGTGGGCGCTGGCTTTCGCGGCGTTCTGGGCGCACCCGATCCTGCTCGGGACGGCGCTGCTCGCCTACACGTTCGGATTGCGGCACGCGGTGGATGCCGACCACATTTCGGCCATCGACAACGTGACGCGTAAACTTATGGCGGAGAATAAACGGCCGGTCGCCGTTGGATTCTACTTTTCGCTCGGCCACTCGACGGTCGTCGTGGGGCTCTCCGTCGCGATCGCTCTGGCAGCCGGCTTTGTAAAGCACAGTCTGCCGGCGCTGGAAAGCATCGGTTCGCTGGTAGGAACCTCGGTATCCGCCGCCTTCTTGCTGCTCATCGCCGCGATCAACGCGGTGGTGCTGGCCGAAATCTTTCGCGCATTCCGCAGCGTCCGCGCCGGACAGGCCTACTGCGACCGCGGCGTGGACGATTTATTGGACCAGCGCGGCTTGGTCGGGCGTTTCTTTCGGCCGCTGCTGAAAATCGTAGATCGCAGCTGGAAGATGTACCCGATCGGGCTGCTCTTCGGGCTGGGCTTCGACACCGCGACGGAAGTTGCGCTGCTCGGCATTGCGGCCGTAGAAGCCGGAAAAGGGCTTCCGATTTACGACATTCTGATTTTCCCGTTGTTGTTCACGGCAGGCATGACGCTGCTCGACACCACCGACGGCATCTTGATGCTCGGCGCGTACGGCTGGGCCTTCTTGAAACCAATGCGCAAGCTGTACTACAACATGGTCATCACGCTCGTCTCGGTGCTGGTCGCGGTCGTCGTGGGCGGGATCGAGGCGATGAGCGTGATCGCCGGCCGGTTCAATCTCGGCGGCGCCCCGTGGGACGGGATTCGCGCCCTGAGCGACAACTTCGGGACGCTGGGATTTCTGATCGTGGGCATCTTTATCGGTAGCTGGGCCATTTCCACGGTCGTGTACCGGCTAAAGCGGTACGACGAACTCGACGTCAGCGGCGCCGCCGCATCCTCGAGCGTTCTGAATGCGAGCTGACGCGGCTCGGGCGCCGATGGCGCGGCGGCTGCTGCCTTCGCTGGCGATCATGGCGGTCGCCGCGATCGGCATTGTCGCGGCGCCGGTGGTTCTCAACCATGCCCCTGGGGTGCCGTCGGCGGCTTTCACGCCGGCGCCGGTTATGCGCGACTACGTGCAACGCGACGCCCTGGTGAGCTTCGACGAGGCCCAAGCGAAGGCCGATCCGCTCGACCAGATCACGTTGCGAATGCTCGCGCTGCAGTACATGCAGCGTTTTCGCGAGCGGTTCGATTTCACCGACGTAACGCGCGCGGAGAACGCGGCGCAGCGCTCGCTGCGGCTTCAGCCGCAGGGGAACACGCCGGCAGAAATGACGCTCGGCTCGGCGCTGCTCGCGTACCACAACTTTATACCGGCGCTCGCGCACGAGCGCGCGGCGCTTGCCGGCGCGCCCTACAACCTTAACGCGCGGGCCCAAGTCGCGTCGGTCCTGATGGAGCTCGGCCGGTATCCCGAGGCCGAACGAACGTTGGGCGCAATCGTGGACGGCCCGGATGAGGATCCGACCGTTGACTCGGTGCGAGCGCGATACGCGGAGCTGACCGGTCACCTCGGTTACGCCCGGGCGCTGATCGCGGGCGCGATCGCGACGACCGACGCGGCGACCGAAAACTCGGCCTACAATCGTTCGTGGTTCCACATGCGCGCCGGACAGCTCGCCTTTGAAGCCGGCGATGCAAGCGCCGCGGAGGCGGAATTTGCAGCGTCGCTGGCCGCGTACCCGGATAATGCGATGGCGCTGCTGTACCAAGCCCGCATGTTTCGCGCGCAGAAACGCTGGCACGAGACGCTCGCCGCGGCGAGCCGCAGCGTGGAGCTGTATCCGCTTCCGCAAGGGCTCGGGTACCAAGCCGACGCGCAGCGCGCGCTCGGCGATACCGCCGGCGCGCGGCAAACCGATGCGCTTATCGCAGCCGAAGAGCGGCTGTTCGACGCGCAGGGCGTCAACGACCGGCTGCTGGCCAACTACTACGCGCAACGCGGCGTCCATTTGACCGTCGCGTTGCGAGCGGCACGCGACGACTATCGGCGGCGGGGCGACGAAGTGTATGCCGACGATACGATGGCGTGGACGCTCGCGCGCGCCGGGCGGTGGCGCGAAGCGCGGCGGTTTGCACGACTCGCTACGCGGCTGGGGACGCAAGATTCGGAAGTGCAGTTCCACGCCGGCACGATCGCGCTCCACAACGGCGCGCCGCAGGAAGCGCGAATGCGATTGCAGGCGGCGTTGGATCGTAATCCCGCGTTCGACCCATTCGACCCCGATGCCGCGCGAGCCGAACTCCGCAGCCTACTTACAGCTGGAACGTCTCCCAATCATACGCCGTGAAGCCGCGTGACACGTCTTCCCAACCGGTGCGGTAGGCCTTACCGATGCCGACCTCGTCGTTGAACGCCACCACGCTGAGGGGAAGCGGCTTTTCGGGCCGGATGTAACGAAGGTCGGTGGCGGGTATCGTCGCCATGAACCGTTGCAGCAGCTTGTTGCCTTGTGTCGCACGAGCGAGATCCTGTGACGGAAGACGGTTCAGCGCGCGCTTGCCGATCGTTTGGAAGTAGGCGGTGCGCATCTCGACCTCAAGAATTTTCCGCTGCATCGTTCCGAACACGGCGAACGCAATCTCGACGGCATCGGCGTAGTTGGTCTGGGGCGAGAAAGGCGGATCCAACAACACGACGTCGGCCGCGTGCGCGACCGCGTGAGCGATTCCGACCGGCGAGTTGCTCGCGACCCCGCCGTCGCAGTACGCGTCGAGCGTGCCGTCGGAGTTCGGGATCAGCACCGGATCGAACGCCAGCGGCAAGGCCGCCGAGGCAAAGATGGCGCGGTGTAAGAGGTCGGGCGTGGCCTCGCGAACGACCGTGTGCGGACCCAGCGAAAGCCGCAGCGCGTGCACGACTTTCGCGGGCAGATCGTCGCGTCCGCCTCCCGGACGCAAGTAAAAATATTCGGGGCGCTGCTGCGTCAGGTTGGTCACCGCCCAAACCAAGGGCATTACCAACGGCGTCGTCGGGTCAATGTTGCGCGCGATCCAGTCGTAGACGGCGTCGGTTTCCAGCAGAGCCTGTTGGTTTTTCGTCAGGCCGACCAAACTGACGGCCGAGAAGACGCGCTCGAACATGCCGCTCTGGTCGTCGCGCATCGCGGCATATTGCGGCTTGGGGCGAATAAGATGCTCGCCACTGATTCCGTACCACAGGTCGCGCAGCTTCCGGTATTGACCGGTCGCAACGAACCAGCCGTTGAGCGCGCCGATCGACGTTCCGCAAACCATGTCGTAGTCGGGGAGGCGCGCACCATCCGACACCCCGGCCGCCGCCGCCAGCGCGCCGATGATTCCGGCCTCGTAGGCCCCGAGCGCGCCGCCGCCGCTGAGCACCAGCGCGCGACCGAGCGGCTGAAGTTCGCCGGTGTCGGCTTCGCCGGACGCGCCGACCAGCGCCGGTGCAAGCCCCGACGCCCCGAGGGCCAACAAGAAGTTCCGTCGTTGGATCATCGTCAAAGGGGGGTTTCTGGCAGCGAGCGCCGGCTACCTAGCCGGGCAACGGCGCCGTGCAGCGCATCGCGACCCCGGCGGCGAAGGGTCACGAACCGAGTGCTTTTCAGCTGGAGTGGAGGGTCGCGTGAACAGAACGTTGCTTTCGATCGGTGGCCGCATGCTGGCGGCAGGCCTCATCGCGGGGGTCGCGCTCGCCGCTTTTCCGTCGGCCGCGACGGCCCAGGCCGTGACCGTGAAGGTCGGCGGCCAGAACATGAATCTCAATCCGGGGCCGATCGAACGCGCCGGCCGCGTGTTCGTGCCCTTGCGCGGCATCTTCGAGCGTCTCGGATCGACCGTCGTCTATCACGCCGGCAGCATTAACGCGAGGAAAGGAAGCACCACGGTCGCGTTGCGGATCGGTTCGACGCAGGCGACCGTCGACGGTCAGCCGCAGTATCTCGACGTCGCACCGTTCATCGTCGGCGCGACGACCTACGTGCCGCTGCGTTTCGTTGCGCAGTCGCTGGGCGCGAACGTCGGCTACGATCAGGCCACGCGCGTGGTGGCGATTCAGGTTGCGCACGGGGGATCGAAGGGCCCTGTGTATCCCCCGGTGCGCCCGCCGTACCCGCCGAACCCGCCTCCGTACCCCCCGCCGGGTAACGCCGTGCAGTTGCGCGCGCAGCAGCCGGCTCCAGGGGTGCGTCTCCCCAATCGGTTCGCTCGGATTTCCGCTGAGTTCTCGCGTCAAGTGCGCGGGGATACGGTGCGCGTTTGGCTCGACGACAACGAGATTACGGGACGCTGCACCCGGTCGTCGTCGGGTTTCTCCTACACCCCGCCGGCACCGCTCAATTTCGCGGGGCATACCGTTCGCGTAACGGGCAACGATTTGTACGGCCAGTACTTCACCCGGTCGTGGTCGTTTACGACCACCTATCCGGTGCCGTCACCGCCACCTGCCGGTTTGCAACTGCGCGCGCAGCAGCCCTCGCCGGGCTCGAATAGTCCCGACCGCTTTGCCGTGATTTCGGCCGAGTTCACACGCCAGGTTGAAGCCGGCAGCGTGCGCGTACTGCTCGACGGCAACGACATCACCTCGCGCAGCGGGCTGTCGTCGACCGGGTTCTCGTACAAGCCTCCGGCGCCCCTCGACTTCGGATCGCACAGCGTGCGCGTCGCCGGTCGCGGCGTGGGCGGGGTGTCGTTCGATCGCTCGTGGTCGTTCAACGTGATTCGGTCGCTGCCCCCGGTGCCGCAGTTCCCGCTAACGATCAATCAGCCGCCGCCCAATGCCGCCGTCGGGTCGACCTTTACGGTCCAAGGAAAAACCGTGGCCAACGGCGCTGTCACGATCACCGCGGGCGCGACCCCGTCGAGCTCCGGCGAGTTCGCCGGCAACACGACGGCCGGCCCACTCGGAAACTTCAAGCTCGCCGTCGTGCTGACGACACTACCCGGTCAGCAGACGGTGACGGTGAAGATCATGGTTACCGATCCGGCTTCGTCGCGAACCACCGACACCACGCTGCAGCTCCGCCTAAATCAGTAACCGCCCCGCACCGCGGTGCGCCGCCGGCATGTGTCATCCAGAGCGAAGCGCCGCAGGCGCGTAGTCGAAGGAGCGCCCGTGTCATCCAGAGCTTCGCTCTGGATGACACATACCGGCGCGCCGGAAGTATTCGTATCATAGTGCGTCGCGCTGCTGGAGAAGCGCCTCCCACTTCGCGACGCTCGCCGCGCTTTCCGTCCGCACGCCGGCCAACTCATCGTGCAGGGCTTTCACGCGTGCGCGATCGTCGTACGTTTCCACGCGCGCGAATAAAGCTTCGATTTCGGCAGCTCGCGCGTCGAGTGTTTCGATCTCGCGTTCGACCTTTGCGATCTGCGTCTCTACCTGCGAACGGCGTTTGAGCGGCGTGTGGTATCGCGAGCCCTTGGAGCGGTCGGGTGGCGCTTGCGTGGCCGCCGCGCGCTCGATTGCCGCAAGCTCGCGGTCGCGCTGGGACCTTTCGTAGGCGTCGTACCCCCCGTTAACGGTGCCCCACGCGCCGTCTTCGATCCAGAGAACGCGATCGGCTAACCGCGACAAGAGAAACCGGTCGTGAGAAACCACGACGATGGAACCTTCGTAGTCGCTCAACACGGTCTCGAGCGCTTCGCGGCTCTCGATATCCAAATCGTTGGTCGGCTCGTCGAGCAGCAGCACGTCGCACTTGCGAGCCATCAGGCACGCGAGCATGATGCGCCTGCGTTCGCCGCCCGAAAAATCGCGCACCGGTTTGTCGGCGGCATCGCCGCTTATCCGCATTCGCCCAAGCAGCCGGCGGGCGTCCTGCGCGCTTACGCCGGCGGCGGCCGCCAGCACTGCCTCGACGGCGCTTTTAGCGGCGTCCAGCTGTTCGTGCGAGTTTTGCGCAAAATAGGCAAAGCGAGCCGCCGGATTGTAACGAACGCTCCCGCGATCGGGCGCCAGCTCTTCGGCCAGAATTTTCAACAGCGTTGACTTGCCCGAACCGTTCGGACCGACGACCGCCAAACGTTCTCCCCGCTCGAGCCCGATTGCGAGATCGGCGAACAACACGTTGACGGCATACGCTTTGGTCACGCCGGCCGCCTCGAACGCAAATCCACCGGTCGCCCGCGGGCGCGCCGACTGCAGGCGCACCGCAATACCGCGCGACGGGGTCGCGGGCGCCGGGGGTTCGAGCGTGCTTTCGACCCGCGCCAGCTGCTTCTCGCGGCTGCGCACCGCAGCGTAATCCGACGACGTGTGCGTCGCTCGCAGTCCCGCGATCGTCGCGCGCCGCTTGTCGCGCTCGGCGGCAAACGCTTCGTATTCGCGCCGCTCGCGTTCCAGACGCGCCTCTTTCGCGGTGAGAAAAGCCGTGTACGCCGGGCGCGCGGGCGCATAGGCGCGCAGCCGCCCGCGCTCGATTTCCCAAATGTTCGTGGCGATTCGGTCCAAGAAGTACCGGTCGTGGGAAACGACGATGAACCCGCGCTTGTCGGCCGCGAGGAACGACTCGAGCCATCGCACCGTCGCGATGTCGAGATGATTGGTCGGTTCGTCTAAGATCAGGTAATCGGGGCGATCGATCAGCAGGTGCGCGAGCGCCGCCTTGGCGCGCTGGCCGCCCGAAAAACGGCGCAGCGGCCGCTCGTAGTCGTCGGGGCTGAAGCCAAACGCCGACAGCATCGTGCGCAGCGTCTTGTTGCGTAAGCCCCATTCCTCGGGATCGACCGCCGCGAGGGCCCGATCGATCAGCTGCTGGAGCGTCGCCTCGGTCTCGTCGGCAACGCCTTGGGCGAGATACCCGAGCTTCCGGTTTTTCGCGCGCGCGATCGATCCTCCGAAAGGGCTGTCAACCCCGGCCAGCAACCGCAGCAGCGACGACTTGCCGGCCCCGTTCGCGCCGACCAGTCCGACGCGCTCGCCGTCGTTGAGAACGCCGCTCGCGCCCGCGAACACTTCGCGCGCGCCAAAATGGCACTCCAAATCCTCAAACCGAAGCAGCTCCAAAACGAACGTCCAACTCTCAGGGCGAAGGGGATGGTTATCTTCGCGCGCCAGCGTTGTCGCGGCCTGCGGTTAGATGGGCAATTCGGCCTATAGAACCTGAAAGACGCCGCGCTTGTAACGGTTTCGAGAGGGTGCTATGATGACGGCCACCGACGCAAAGCCTCGGTATCAGCTCGACTGTCCTAAGACCGGGAATTATGACGAGAGCGGAGTTACCCGATATCGCTTTTGAGGGCGCGCTTGCACGCCCGTCGCCGCCTTTAGGCTGCGACGCTCGCATCATGTCGTAACGGGACGATCGAAGTACGCCGTTGGCTCGTCGCTTTCGCTTTTTGAGGTGACGTTCCATGCCAAACAAAACGGTCGCAGTCAACCTTCACGTATCCGGCATCGCGCACGGCGAACCGCATCCCAAGGTACGCGCGTATCTGTTCTCACAGTCGGGTCGTCTGATCGATTCGAAACCGACGCGCGGCGACGCCATCGCCTTCGAGATCGACCCCGACCGCGCGTACCGCGTCACGATCGGGCCCGACCTGATCGCGAACGAGAAAGCTCCCGCCGACCTCGCCCGCCAGCTCCGCACAAGCGGAAGCCTGAGCCAGGACGTGAGTCCGAACTCGCCGCACGACGCGATCGACTTCCGCGTGTATCCGCCGATCTGGCGATGCTGGCTGCCGACGTGCATAAACGTGCACGGCACGGTGCGCAAACTGATCAACCCCGGCGCGCCGGACGCGCAGTACGCGCCGCTTTGCCAAGGGACCGTTCAGATTTTCCAAGTCGATCTCGAGGGCACGCTCGACAGCTTCTCGGTGATAGATTTCGAACTGCTCAAGACCAAGCTGGTCTCGAAGTTTGCGATGGCGTCGGCGCAATCGACCACGGCGATCACGCTTGCGGCGCTGAACGATTTGCCGCTCAAGCAGTACATCGTCGCGAACAAAGAGCTGTTCTGGCCCTTCTGGTGCGAGCTGATTCCCGACTCGGCCTTCACGTGGCAGCTGCTCACCCAGGTGCCGATTCAATCCGACGGGACGTTCAATTCCGAGATCTGCTTCTGGTGTCCGGCCGACTATCCCGACATTTATTTCGAAGTCGTACAGAATATTGACGGCAACCCCGTCGAGGTGTGGGATGCGCAGATCGCGTGCAACACCTACTATAACTACGACGGCTCGCAGAGCGCCGACATCGTCATCAGCGATCCGCGCGCGATCGCGTGTTTGCCGCAGCCGAACCCGGGCCCCGACTATCTCTACGTCTGGCCGACGGCGATCGGCAACGTGGATCTCGGCGAGATCGTCGGCCTGGAAGACGGCATTGCCGCGCCGCCGGGCGCGATCGTCGGCTGCCTGCTCGAGGGCAGCGACAACTGGGCCTGGGGCGGGACGCTGTGCCTGCAGATGCAGTTCCACCCCGATCTGCAAGCTAACAACATCGCGTACTATCGTTGGTCCTACCGCTTCGCCGACGAGGCGAACTTCACGCCGGTCACCGCCAGCGTCACGCACCGGTATCAAACGCTGGTCTCGGTTTGGCCGGACATCGTCATCCATCTCAACCCGGTCACGTTCGGGCCGCAAACGGTCGGCTCCACGCCGAACCTGTTTGCGATTCCCGACGCCACGCTGGACTGGATCGATATCGACGATCCCGCCGACCGGCCGTTCGCGTATTTCGACAGCACCGAAAACGTGACGCCCGGAAAGTCCGGCCCGTGCACGCTCATGCTCGAGTTGTTCGACGCCGCCGGCAACTTCGTTCCGTGCAATAACGCGCGCGGTTCGTCAACCGACGGCGACCTCGGGACCGACCCGGGCGGCGCCGGCGGCTTTACGTACATTCTTCCGGAGATCGGTTCGCCGGGCACGTATACCAACGCGCCGGCGTACAACGTGACCGACCACGGGCGATTGACCTTCGAAGTGCTGGTGGACAACCGCCAAACCGTCGCAGAGCTGCCACGCGTCTTGACCCCAACGGATTCGACCGATTCTAATCCGTGCGGCGTACTGCACTACTCGAACCTTTCGGACAACGTGGAAATAGACTACGTCGCTTACCAACCGGGCAACTTCATCTACTGGGGTCTCTCGGTGGTGCGCGGGACGAGCGGGCAAGTCGCGGCCCTTGACGGTGACGCCAACGCCGGCAGCCCGGGTTTCCCCGACGCCTTCAACAATACGGCCGGCGCGCTGCTGGGGACGTGCGTGCAAGGGGCGTTTGCCGTCAACCTGGACACGTATCCGCGCATCACGAGCGGTTACAGCCAGCAGACGCAGTACGACGATTCCGCCACCGTCGCGTTTGCGCTGCTTACGATGTAAGAAGGAGGGTATCATGGCCGGTTCGTGGAGTGCGTTAACCAATCAGCCGTCGTTTTCGGCAAACGCGATGCTGCTCTTGACCGACGGCACCGTTATGGCACAAGAGGTCGCGACGCAGAACTGGTGGCGGCTGACGCCGGACGCGTTCGGATCGTACGTCAGCGGGACGTGGAGCACGCGCGCCACCGGGCCGAATGCGCCGACCTACTTCGCGTCGGCCGTTCTGCGTGACGGGCGCGTGTTCGTGTCGGGGGGCGAGGACAACTTCGGCAACAACGGCATCGACATCGCCGACACGGAGATCTACGACCCGGTAGCGGACGCGTGGACGACGATTGCCTCGCCGCCCGGTTGGACGAACGTCGGCGACGCACCCTGCTGCCTGCTGCCGGACGGAACCGTCTTGCTCGGCTCGATTTTCGACACGCGAACCGCGATCTACGATCCGGTGGCCGACGCTTGGGCCGCGGGGGCCGCGAAGAACGACGCGAGTTCCGAGGAGACGTGGACGCTGCTCCCGGACGGCACCGTGCTGGTTGCCGAATGCAGCCGTCATCCAAGCTCCGAGAAGTTCGTTCCGGCGGCCGGCGCGTGGGTGTCGGCCGGGAGCGTCCCGGTAGCCAACGATCTCGTGCAATCCTCAGTCGGTTCCAGCAACGAGATCGGGCCCGCGATTGTCATGACGGACGGCAGCGTGTTTGCCATCGGCGCGAGCGGACACACCGCGATCTACACGATGCCGGCCATCGCGAACCAGCCCGGATCGTGGGCCGGCGGCCCCGACTTTCCGACCGACGGCAACGGCAACCTCATGCAGGCCTTCGACGCGCCCGCCGTGCTGTTGCCCAACGGCCGAGCGTTGTGCATTGCAGGACAAGTGCTGGGCGACGGGTGGGCCGGCAGCCCGTCGCTGGCGTTCGAGTTCGACGGGACCTCGCTCGCAGCGGTTCCCGCTCCACCCAACGGCGCCGGGGTCGAGACCTGGCAGATGCGCATGCTGTTGTTGCCGACCGGTGAAGTCTTGGCGTCGAACCGCGGCAACGACATGCGCGTGTACGCGCCCGACGGTGCCCCCGACCCAAGCTGGGCGCCTTCGATCACGAGCGCGCCCGCGAGCGTACGGCCGAACTACACGTACACGATCGAAGGACGCCAGCTCAACGGCTTATCGCAGGCGAACAGCTACGGCGACGACGCGACGATGGCGACCAACTTTCCGCTCGTGACGATCGCGAACGACATAACCGGACACGTGTTCTACTGCCGCACGCACGATTTTTCAACGATGGCGGTGGCAACCGGGAGCGTCGTGCACTCGGCCCAGTTCGACGTGCCCAGCTACGCCGAACTGGGTGCTTCCACGCTCTGCGTGATCGCAAACGGCATCGCCGACTGTCGTTCGGTCCTGGTCAATAACAAAATCTGGAAAGAACTGAAGTGGGAACTCAAGGAGAATTTCAAAATCGAGCGCGACGTGATCGTGAAGTCGCTGGTCTCCGAAATTCCTAAATTTAAGGACAACGAAGGCGACCCGTGGCAACAGTACGAGGGCGATCCCGAGTGGCTGCAAGCCATTAACATGCTCGCCGAGCGTGCGGACGCGCTGCAGCAAGAGGTGATCGAGCTGCGCACGTTCATCCGTGGAACGGAGCGGCCGGACGTCGGAGGTGCGGCGCTGCGCGAGCCGGGCGCGTAGCGCGTCGCGGCGCGGATGCTCGTTATCGTCGCCGCCCGCGCGGACGCCGGCGCGCAAGACGTCGCCGCGCGCTGGAAAGCGCACGACGCCGAACTGTTGACCTGCGAGGATCTCACTTCACCGGGCTGGCGCTACCACGCCGGCCGGCCGGGAACGTCGACCGCGGTGATCGGCGGGCGAACGGTGCCGGAGAGCGCCATCGAGGGGGTGTTGACTCGGCGCCCATGGGTTTTCGAGCGCGAGCTCGCGCGCGTCGCGGAGGCGGATCGCGAATTTTGCGCCGCCGAAATCAACGCGTTTCTGCTGGCGTGGCTGTCGAGTTTGCGCCGCCCCGTGCTCAACGCGCCGACGCCGATGTGCCTAGCCGGTCCGGCGTGGCGGCCGCTGCAGTGGCGCCGGCTCGCCGCGCAGCTCAACATTCCGGTGGAC
>JBDTDR010000177.1:0-15761 GCA_039922955.1 Candidatus Tumulicola sp. | reverse complement strand
CGCTTGGGCCGTTTCATGCGCCGTGATCGCCGCGTAAAGTACCGGGATCAGCACGAGCGTAAACAGCGTTGAGGTCGAGAGCCCGCCGACGACGGCAATCGCGAGCGGGCGTTCCATCGCCGCGCCCGCGCCGATTCCGAACGCTAGCGGAAGCAGTCCAAAAATCGCCGCGAGCGTCGTCATCAAAATTGGCCGGAGCCGCTCGTGCGCGCCCAAAACGAGCGCCCGCCGTACGTCGAGCCCTTCCGCGCGGTTGCGGTTGGTCGCATCGATCAGCAGAATGCCGTTCTTCACCACCAGCCCCACCAGCAGCAAGAGCCCCATAAACGACGATACGTTAAAAGGCGTGTGCGTAAGGGCCAGCCCGATCGCGACGCCGATCGGCGCCAGCGGAACGGCGGCAAGAATCACCAGCGGCTGCCGAAACGATCCGAACGACGAAAGCATCACGAAGAACACCAGCACCAGCGCGATCGCGATGACTTCGACGAACTGACGGAACGAATCTTGCTGCGCCTGGTAAGCTCCTTGAATGCTCGCCGTATATCCCGGCGGCAACGCCGCCCGGGCGATCGCGGCCCGTACGCCGGCGATCGTCGACGAGAGGCTGCGGCCGCTGGTGTTTGCCGTGACGATGACCACGCGTTGCCCGTTGATCTCGGTGACGTCGGTTGACCGGCGATCTACGTTGGTGCGCGCAACCTGCGACAGCGCAACCGAGCCCCCCGGCAATGACAGCGAGCCGGGAACGCCCCGGCCGCCCCCGGCAACGCTCACCCGAACCGGCACGAGCATCGCCTGCTCGGCGAGATTCGTCGCGATCGTTCCTTGGGTTTCGGCCGCGATCGCCGCTGCAAGCGAACCGGCGTCGCCGCCGCTGCGTGCCAGCCGGTTGAAATCGGGCTCGACCCGAACCGTCGGATCGTCGCGATTGACGCCGGAAGAGGCATCGGCGGCGCCGGGTACGGACGATATCTCACGGGCCACGCGCGTCGCGGCACGTACCAGCGAGGCTTGATCGCTGCCCGCTACGACGATCTCGATCGGGGACGGCACGCCTGAGATGTCGTTGACCAGGTCCTCGAGGATTTGATGCACGTTGAGCTGCGCCGCGGGAACCACCCGGCCGAGCGCATCGCGCAAGCGATTGCCGATCGTGTCGAACGAGGCACGTTCGTTCAACGGCTTGAGTTTCACGCGAAGGATGCCGGCACGTACCGGAGTAGGGGTGAAGCCGTTGGTGTCGATTCCAGTCGAGCGGCCTTCGGCCGCGACCGCCGGATCGGCAAGCACCGTCCGCTCCATTACGACGGCCGCGGCATCGCTCGCGGCCAGCGTCGTTCCCACCGGCATGCGATAGGCTATTTCGAACTGACCCTCGTCAAGTCGCGGCAGGAAATCGCTGGGCAGGGTCACGACCAGCCCGATGGTACACGCTAAAACGCCGGCTGCCATGGCATACACCGTCCCACGGTGCGCCAGTGCCCAGTTCAACACGGGTTCGTAGCGGTCGAGTACGTGTGCGACGGCGCGGTTCTCGTCGTGCGGCGTACGCCTGCCCAGCAGCGTGCGAAACAGGATCGGCGTTACGAACAACGCGAGCCCGAGCGAGACGAAAAGCGCGCAGGTCAGCGTCAGGGCGAGGGCGCGAAAAGAGGCGCCGGAAACGCCGCTCAGCAAAGTGAGCGGAACGAAAACGACGACGGTCGTGAGCGTCGACGCGCTCATCGGCGCGATCAACCGCCGCATCGTCGTGACGACCGCATCCCGCAAAGAAATGTCCGGCTGCTCGTGGAGCGTCCGAGCGATGCCTTCGACGACGACGATCGCATCGTCGATGATCAGTCCGACGGCAATCGCGAGCCCTCCGACGCTCATGATGTTGAGCGTCTCGCCCAACAGCGAGATCGCAAGCACCGCGATCGACATCGCTGCCGGGATTACGATCGCCGCCACCAGCGTCATGCGCCAGTTGCGCAGGAAAAAGAAGATTACGCCTAGCGCCAGCAACGCACCGACCAGGATGGCGTCGCGCAAACTGTGTTGCGACGCGACGATCAAGTCGGTCGCATCCCAGTAGAGGTGGGGCGTCACGTCGACGGGCAAGCGCGTGCGAAGGGCGGCAAGCCGCGTCTTTATTTCCTGCGCCATTCGCACGTTGTCGGCGCCCGGAAGTGCGTAAAAGTTCAACGCGACCGCGTGGGTCGCATCGAATGACATCTGAGCGGTCAGGGGCGCGACGCCGAGGCGCACCGTTCCGAGGGATCCGACCGGAATGCCGGCACCTCCCGCGTGCGCGGGCACGACGATGGCGGCGACTTGCGACGCGTCGCGCAGATGCGCGTCGACCAAAACCGCTCGGTGCTGCGAAAAACCTTCCGCGATGCCGACGGCCTCCACGCTGTTTGCCTGGGCAATCGCGGTGCCGACGTCTCGGGCGGAAAGCCCCGCCGCGGCCAGAGCCGCGCGATCCAGGTCCACGCGATATTCGCGCTGCGCCCCGCCCACCACCAAGATTCGCGCCAGCCCCGTCGTGCCGTAGAGTGCGGGCACGATTCGCTGCTCGGCATACTCGCGTACCAGCGTTTGCGACAGGTTCAAAGACGTCAGCGCGTAGGAGAGTACCGGCTCGCTCTGCGGCGTCACGATGTTCGCGGCGACGGCGTCGGCCGCCGGAATCTGCGAACGCGTTTGTGCGATCGCTCCGTTGACGTACTGCAGGTCGGTCTGCACGTCCGTCTGCGGATCGAACTCGACGACGAGTTCGGAAGAACCCTGCGCCGAGGTCGACACGACGCGGCGCACCGACCTCAACCCGAGAAACGCTCGTTGCAGCGGCATCGAAACCGCCACCCGAACCTGTTCGGGCGGCAAATTGCCGGCATCGGCCACCACGTCGACGCGCGAAAATCGCATGTCGGGAAAAATTGAAGCAGGCGTGCGCGCGTAAGCCCACACGCCGAGAATGGTCAGGGCCGCCGTGAGGAAAACGATTGCGCGAGCGTGCCGAATCGAAAACCGCGCGAGGTCCATGCCGTTCTACTCTAGCGCGGCTAGATGAACGTTAGGTGAACGTTAAGCGCGGGCTTCCCCGCGGTTTAATGCCGCGCGGATCCGTTCGATCAGTTCGATAATCGCGAGCGCGAATTTTCCAAGGGTTGGAATTACTCGCGGACGCAGCAGGCGAGGATCGAAAGACCGCATGTAGCGATCGTTCTCCTGCACGCACGCGCGCAGGAATTTCGCCGGCGTAAGATCCTTGAGGACGTCGGCGAAAAGGTTGAGGCCCGCATCCTGGGCGCCCCCGCTGCCGGACATCTCGGCGCCGCCTTTGACCCGCCGAACGATCGCTCCGACATATCCGGCCAGCGCGGGAATCGCCTGCATCAGCGCACCCCGGCATCCGCGGCGATCGCGGTCCCACGCGATCCAGTTGACGAAGAAGACGATGTGCCGAGCCTCTTCTTCGAGCACGCGCGTGAATATCGAGGTGAGCGAATCCGGAAGGATTCGCGCGTCGCAGGCGAGCCGAAAGATCCCGAACCCGGCAAACGAATCGACGCATTCGTTGTAACCGAAATCAACGAACGCTTTGCGCGTCGGTGCTTCGGTCGGGTCGGCCGCCTTCGCGGTGAGGCCGTAGCGCGCGATCAGCTCCGCCAGAATGCGTCCGTGCCGCGCCTCTTCATATCCCTGCAGTTCGAGCGCCTGACGGACCAGCGGATCGCCCTCGGTCCGCGCGAATCCGGCCAGCATCGACCCGGCGTTGATCTCCACTTCCAGCGCCATGCTCCAAACGGGAATCGCGCGCAGCTTGGCGAGCGAAACGTCGTCGAGGACCGGCCACGGAAGTTCGGGCGGCTCGTAGGCTCGGTGCGAGTCCAAGAACGATCGGCAGAAGAGCAGCTTGTGTTCGTCCGAACCGATTTGCATCGCGTGTAAATCCCCCGGGGCGGATGATGAAGGCAACCGGCGAAAAGCCCCGGCATGCCGCCGGCTTCGAAACCTCTGCCTTTGGGCGACAATCGCGCTCTCGTCCTCGAGTACCTGCGCGGAATCGCCTTGCCGCTGCGTTCGGTCGCGTGGAGTATCATTGAAGAGCGCCGGCCGCTCGGGGACGAGTCGCTCCTCCTGCGCCCGAGCCTCGTCGTATGGTCTTGCGCGGCCTGCGGCGGGGACCTGCGCGACGCCCTGCCGGTGGGAGCCGCCTTCGACTTCCTCGACCGCTTCATGCGCCTTCACGACGAACTCACTGACGGCCCCGCTTCAGTGCAGGCGCGCGGCGCGGAATCACCGGTCGCGCGATGGGGCCTCGGGCAGAGTCTCAACGCGGGCGATGCGCTCTACGCACTCGGCTTGCGCGCGCTGGCGCAGGACGTCGGCGACGCCGACCGGCGCCTTCGCGTCGCGTCGCAGGTGACGCGGGCCGTGTTGGAAGCGATCGAAGGCCGAACGAACGACATCGAACGAAGTGCGCGCGGCCGGCTAAACGGCGGTCTGCTCGCGCGCGTTCGCTCGATGCGCCGCCGCAGCGCCACCCTGACCGGCGCCGCGCTCGAAGCGGGAGCCCGGATCGCCGGAGCGCCCGAACCCGTGTTACGCGCGTTCAACCGCGCGGGTCGTTTGCTCGATGTCGCCGCCACGACCGGCGATGATTCCCGGGTGGCAACCCGTCTGGTCGAAAAAGCCGTCGCCGCGATCGAACGCTGCATTCCGGTCCGCCGGCAGCTGGAAGCGTTTGAGGAAGTCGCTCGGTACGTTGCCACCCGAGCTGCCTGAGAGTACGACCCCGTCGCGGAAAGCGGAGCATCTTCGCATCAACGTCGAATGCGACGTCGCCGCCAAGGGCATGGCGAGCGGATTCGATGCGTATGCGTTCGAGCATCAAGCGCTGCCCGAATTGGATCTCGCCGAAATAGACGTCACGACGTGCCTTCTCGGGCGTCGTCTCGGGGCGCCGTTGCTGATCTCTTGCATGACGGGAGGCACCCCCGCTGCGAGACGCATCAATCAAACCCTCGCGCGCGCGGCACAAGAGCATCGCCTAGCAATGGGCCTCGGATCGGGGCGCGCGCTCATCGAATCACCGGCGACGCTCGATAGCTTTGACGTCCGCGCGTACGCTCCCGACGTTTTGCTGTTCGCCAATCTCGGCGCGGTGCAGCTCAACCGGGGCTACACGGCCGACGACTGTCGCCGGCTCGTCGGGCTCGTTCGCGCCGACGCGCTCGTGCTGCATCTCAATCCGCTGCAGGAAGCCCTGCAGCCCGAAGGCGACACTTGCTTTCGCGGCTTGCTGGCAAAGATAACCGAGATCTGTCGCGAGCTGGAGTTTCCCGTCGTCGTAAAGGAAGTCGGCTGGGGCATCGCGCCCGACGGCGTGCGCGCCCTCTTCGATGCCGGCGTCGCCGCGGTCGATCTCGCCGGCGCGGGCGGCACGTCGTGGAGCGAAGTCGAGCGCCATCGCACGCGCGAAGCGTGGCGTTCGCGCGTTGCCGCAGCTTTTGCGGGCTGGGGCATTCCGACGGCGGAATGTTTGCGCCGCGCGCGCGAGGTTGCACCGGCCGAGACGATTATCGCAAGCGGCGGAATTCGCACCGGCCTCGACATCGTGAAAGCGCTGGCACTCGGCGCCGACGCCGTCGGCATTGCCGGGCCGTTTTTGCGCGCCGCCGACGCCGGCCCAGACACCGCCGGCGATCTGGCGCGCGAGTATATTGAAGTGCTTCGCGTCGCCATGTTCTCCCTGGGAGTAAAGACGCTCGCGGAACTGCGCAACACCCCCCGCCTAGTTCGCGCACCGCCCTAGCAGACTCCGAAGGTTGGCCGGAGGCGGGTGGGAAAGACGGCTTGGACATGGGAGAACAGCCCTTGGCGCCCGGCCTGGACCTCGAAGCGGCGGACGCCTACTGCCGATTTCTTACCCAACGCCACTACGAGAACTTCAGCGTCGCGTCGCGCTTTGTCGACGCTGCGCGGCGGCTCGATCTGGCGCGCATTTACGCGTTCTGCCGTTCGACCGACGATCTCGGCGACGAAAGTCCGAATGGCACGGCTCTGCCGCGTTTGGAACGCTGGCGCGGCGAAGTCGTGGATCTCTTCGCCGGCGTTGCGCCGGTCCATCCGGTCTTGATCGCGCTTCGAGCGACCGTCGAGCGCCACCACATGCAGCCTCGGCCGTTTCTGGATCTCATTGAAGCCAACGTACGGGACCAGCGGACGAAGGTTTATCCAACGTGGGCCGATCTCGAGCAGTACTGCATGCTGTCGGCGGCTTCGGTCGGAAGAATGGTGCTGTGCGTGTTCGGCGTCGCCGGCCCCGAAGCCGAAGGCCTCTCGGATGACGTCTGCATCGGCCTGCAGCTCGCCAATCACGCGCAAGACGTTAGTCGCGACACCGCCATCGGGCGCACGTACCTGGTGCAGTCGGACCTCGCTCGCGGCGGAAACGTCGAAGCGACCCGGGCCTTGGTGCAACGGGCCCGCACCCTGCTCGACTCGGGGCGCGCGCTCGAGCCGCGAACCCCACTGGGGCTGCGCCTCCAACTCGTGCTGTACCGCCTAGGCGGCCTGGCCATCTGCGATGCGATCGCGCGCAACGGGTACGATACCACCGATCGGCGACCCCGTGTGTCGAGCGCTACGAAGGTATCGCTCGTGGTCCGCGCCGCATTAGACGCACTTGCGCCGTCAGCTCGGGAAACTCGGGCGCGGCCAATCCTTTGACATGACGAATTTGCAAAATGCGCTGCGGGGAATCGTCCCTCCGGAAACCGACCGGCACCGTGCCGAGCGCTTCAACCGCGACATGGCGCGGCGCGAGGCGGGAAATTTCTATTGGGGATTCATCTCGCTCGGATATCACGAACGGACGGCGATCTACGCGCTCTACAACTTCGCCCGCCAGGTTGACGACGAAGCCGACAGAGTCGGCGTAGAAAACCTACCCATGCGTTTGAAGGTGCACCGGGAGCGCATTTCGCGCGCCGTACGCGGCGATTTCGGCGACGATCCGATCCTGCGCGTGCTTTCCGAAGCGATCGAACGCTATCAAATTCCCGAGCGGGAACTACAGATGCTCGTCGACGGCGTGGAAATGGATTTCGGCAACGCGCGCTACCCGACGTTCGATGACTTGCGCACGTACTGCAACCTGGTTGCGTCGGTGGTCGGTCGGATGTGCGTGCGGATCTTCGGTTTCAGCGATCCCACCGCCCTCGACCGTGCCGACGACCTGGGCCTCGCGCTCCAGCTGACCAACATCCTGCGCGACGTGCGTGAAGACGCCGTCGAGATGAAGCGCGTCTATTTACCCCAGGACGATCTCGAACGATTCGGGATTCCGGAGTCGTCGCTGTTCGACGGCGAAATAGCCACCGGATGGAGCGATTTCGTCGCCCACCACATCGCGCGCGCGCGCGGCTACTTTGCCACGGGGTACGAGGTCTTGCGCTACATCCCGCGGCGACCGGGGGCCTGCGTGCATACCATGGCCGGCATCTACGAAGAGCTGCTCAGGAAAATCGAACGCGATCCCGCGCTGCCGTTGCGCGCGCGCGCGGCGCTCTCGAAGACCGAGAAACTCCGCGTCGTGGTGAGGTCGTGGCTCAGCAGCAGCGGATAGCGGTGGTCGGTGCCGGCCTGGCCGGTCTGGCTGCCGCCCTGGAACTCAAAGATGCGGGCGCCCAGGTCGAACTCTTCGAACGCAGCCGGCTCCTCGGCGGTCGGGCGACGTCGTTTGAAGTCGACGGATGCGAAGTCGATAACGGGCAGCACGTCTTTTTGGCCTGCTGCAGCGAGTTCATCGCCTTCGTGCGGCGAATCGGCATGGAACGTCATCTGCATCTGCAGAAACGCTTCGACGCGCTCGTGCTGTCGCGCGACGGTACGTCGGGGCGCTTACGCGCGTCGGGGTTGCCCGCACCGTTCCATCTGACGGCGTCCTTCATGCGGTATCCGCATTTACAGCTCGGCGGAAAACTGCGCGTCGCGCGCGCGCTGGCGACGGCGCTTTTTTCGGGAAACCGCGGGCCCGCGGACGCGACGTTCGAGGACTGGCTGACGGAAACGGGGCAGGACGCCGCGACGCGACGCGCTTTTTGGGATCCGTTCTTCATTCCGGCTTTGAACGCGCCATTCGATCGCGTCGGCAACGCCGACGCGATGTTCGTATTGTCGACCGCGTTTTTAAAGGATGCGGGCGCCGCGCGCTTCGGTTTCTCGACCGTTCCGCTCGCGCACTTTGCCCAAGCGGCCGCCGAGCGACTGGATGCGGTGCATCTTTCGACGGCCGTCGTCGGCCTTGACGTAGAGCGCGGCGGTGTGGAACTGCGGCTCCTGGACGGCCGGATCGCCGCTTTCGACGCGGTCGTTCTCGCCGTTCCGCCGCGCGCGCTCGCGAAACTGCTGACGGATCCGATGCGCTACGGAGTCGCCGACCTGGATGCCTTCGAACCCTACCCGATCGTGGACGTTCACCTGTGGCACGGCGGCGTGAGCATCGGTTTTGATTTTGCGGCGGCGCTGGAGTCGCCTCTGCAGTGGATTTTCGAAAAGTCGCCGGGTTACTTGTGCTGCAGCTTCAGCGCCGCCGACGAGTACCTCGCCCTGCCGACCGCGCAACTCGAAGCGTTAGCGTGGAGCGAAGTGCGAGCCTACCTTCCCGCGCTGCGCAATGCGACGCTGGTACGCAGTTCCGTCACGCGCAATCCCGAGGCGACCTATCTCCCGCGGCCCGGCGTGCGGCGCCCGTCACAGGCGACCGCGGTCCCGTCCGTCGCCATCGCCGGGGCCTGGACCGACACCGGTTGGCCCGACACGATGGAATCCGCCGTCCGCAGCGGCCTCGCTGCCGCCCGCGCTTTGCGGCACGCGCCGGTTTCGCCGTCGCCGAGTCGCGCATGAGCGCCACGTCGTCCGACGCGTTGCAGGCGAGCGTGGATTGGCTGCTCGCGCAGCAAGCGCCGGAAGGCTGGTGGTCGGGCGAACTCGAGACCAACGTCACGATGACCGCCGAGCACGTGCTGCTGTATCGGTTTCTCGGCCTGCCGCTCGACGACATCCGCGAGGGCGCGATCGCGCACATCTTGCGCCACCAACGCGACGACGGTTCGTGGGCGCTCTACTTCGATGGGCCCGCCGATCTCAGCACGACGATCGAAGCCTACGTCGCGCTCAAAGTGTTGGGGCTCGACGCGTCGCGCGGCGAAATGAGCAGCGCGCTTGCCGTGATCCATCGCGCGGGCGGCGTTGCGAACGCGCGCGTGTTCACGAAGATTTGGCTCGCGATCTTCGGCAAGTACCCGTGGCGGGGCGTACCGTCGCTGCCGCCCGAACTGGTCTACTTTCCGTTGTGGATGCCGTTTAATCTCTACGACTTCGCGTGCTGGGCGCGCGGCACGGTCGCGCCGCTCACGATCGTCGTTTCGAAGAAGCCGGTGCGCGAGCTCGGCGTGGACGTCGCCGAAATCGTGTTGCCGGGCACGGTAGCCGAACTCGATCGCGTGCGCGGCACCGGCTGGCTGATGGGCGTCGAACGACTCCAGAAGCTCTACGAGCGCCTGCCGTTTCAGCCGTTCCGCCAGGCCGCGCAGCGCCGCGTCGCCGAGTGGGTGGTCGAACGTCAGGAAGCCGACGGAAGCTGGGGCGGCATCCAGCCGCCGTGGGTGTACTCGCTGATCGCGCTGGATATCATGGGGTACGGACTCGAGCATCCCGTGATGCGCAAGGGCATCGCGGGTTTCGATCGCTTCATTATGAAGGACGCGAGCGACGGCTGGCGCTTTCAAGCGTGCATGTCGCCGGTGTGGGATACGGCCTGGGCGGTGCGCGCGCTGGCGCTCGCCGGTTTCGATGCCGCGCATCCGGTTATGCGGCGGGCCGTGGGATGGCTGCTCGACGAGCAGATCCCCGACGACGCGCCGGGCGATTGGCGCATGAAGTGCGACGAGGCGCGCGGCAACGGCTGGGCGTTTGAGTTCGACAACGATGCGTATCCCGACATCGACGACACGACCGTCGTCGTGCTGGCCCTGCTCGAAGGCGGCGCCGCTGAAACGGTCGCTTCGTCGGTGGAGCGCGCGCGCCGCTGGACGCTGGCGATGCGCTCGAAGAACGGCGCGTGGGCCGCGTTCGACCGCGACAATACGCGGGCGTTGCTCTACCGCATGCCGTTCTCGGACTTCGGCGCGATGATCGATCCGCCGACCGAGGACGTCACCGCCCACGTGCTCGAAATGCTCGCGGGGCTCGGCGCCGGCGTTGACGATCCCGACGTCGCCCGCGGCCTGGACTATCTGCGCGCGACGCAAAAACCGGCCGGCAGCTGGTTCGGCCGCTGGGGCGTGAACCACGTGTATGGAACCTGGTGCGTCATCTCCGCGCTGGGCGCGCTCGCGACCGGCCGCGATATGATCGAGCGGGCTGCAGCCTGGCTTCTCGCCGTCCAAAATGCCGACGGCGGCTGGGGCGAGAGCTGCCATTCCTACGTTGACGAGTCGTTTGCCGGGGTCGGCCGCAGCACGCCGTCGCAGACCGCTTGGGCCGTCAACGCCCTCCAAATTGCCGGCTTGGCGCAACACCCGGGCGTCCAACGGGGTCTTGCCTTCCTGCGCGAGCGGCAGCTTCCCAACGGAACGTGGGAAGAACCGGAGTGCACCGGGACCGGTTTCCCGGGTGACTTTTACATCAACTATCATCTCTACCGCCATCTCTTCCCGATGATGGCGCTGGCGGTAGATGCCAAACGAGCAGCCAAGGAAGGCCTGGCAGCCGCCGAAAGGGTATCCTGACTTCATGACCATGCTTCTGCAGCAGAAAATCGCCGTGGCCAAGTACATCGCCGGCAAGAAGATCCGAGGCGTGAAGAAGTATCCGCTCGTGCTCGAGTTGGAGCCGTTGCTGCAATGCAACCTGGCGTGTGCCGGCTGCGGAAAGATCCAGCATCCCGACGACATCCTGCGCAAGCGCCTGAGCGTCGAGGAATGCATCGCCGCGGTCGAAGAGTGCGGCGCGCCGATGGTGTCGATTGCCGGCGGAGAGCCGCTGGTGCACGACCAGATGCCGCAGATCGTCGAAGCGCTGATCGAGCGCAAGAAGTACATCTTCCTGTGCACGAACGCGCTGCTCCTCAAAAAGAAAATCCATCTCTTCAAACCGTCGCCGTACTTCGCGTGGATGATTCACATTGACGGGATGAAGGATCGTCACGACCAGTCGGTCTGCCGCGACGGCGTGTTCGAAAAAGCCGTCGACGCGATCAAGGATGCGAAGGCGCGCGGTTTTCGCGTTTACACCAACACGACGTTCTTCGATCAGGACGGCCCGGAGTCGGTTCGCGAAGTGCTCGACTATCTCAACGACGAGCTCAAAGTCGACATGATGCAGATCTCGCCGGCGTACGCCTACGAAAAGGCGCCCGACCAGGAGCACTTCCTGGGGGTGAAGCGGACGCACGAAGTGTTTAGCGCGGCGTTTGCCGACGGCAAGCGCAACAAGTGGCGCCTCAATCACAGCCCGCTGTATCTCGATTTCCTCGAGGGTAAAACCGACTTCGAGTGCACCCCGTGGGGCATCCCGTGCTACACGGTGTTCGGCTGGCAGCGCCCGTGTTACCTGATGAGCAAAGAGAGCTACGCCAAGACCTACAAAGAGCTGCTCGAAGAAACGGATTGGACGAAGTACGGCCGCGGCAAGCACGAGTCATGCGAAAACTGCATGGCTCACTGCGGCTACGAGCCCACCGCCGTGATGCGCACCACCGGTTCGCTCAAGGAATCGATTCGCGCCGCGATTGGCCACTGACCGCGTCTTCCTGACCGGGGCGTCCGGTTTCGTCGGCGCCCACATTTTGCACGAGCTACTGGGCGCCGGCTACGCGGTTCGCGCCCTCGTGCGTAACGCCGCCCCGGCCGGTGCGCCAAGCCTGCCGACGGATGCCGAAAACTTCGAGCGCGTAACCGGCGACCTGCGCCGCACCGGCGAGTTCGCGCGGGCGCTCGACGGCTGCCGGTACGTCGTGCACGCCGCCGCGCTCTACTCGTTCGCGCGGCACGACCGCGCCGACATCCGCGCCGTCAACGTCACCGGCACGGCCGGACTGATGGCAGCAGCCCACCTCGCCGGCGTCGAGCGCGTAGTGCTGACGTCGAGTTCCGCCGCCGTCGGCCACGAACGTAACGGCGAACCGGCCGACGAAACGTGCTATCCGAATCCAAGCGCGGCGTCAGACGGTGATTACCACGCCTCGAAACTCGCCCAAGAACGCGCCGCGTTCGCCGGCCGCGTACCGGTCGTCGCGATTCTGCCGACCGCACCGGTCGGCCCCGGCGACTGGAAGCCCACGCCGACCGGAAAGCTCGTCCGCGATTTCGCAAGCGGAAAAATCTTCGCCAAAGCCCCCGGCCACGGCGGCATGAACCTCGTTGCGGTGGAAGACGTGGCCCGCGCGCACGTGGCCGCCCTGCAGCACGGGCGGATCGGCGAGCGCTACGTCATCGGCGGCGAAAACCTCAGCATGGACGAAATCTGGCAGCTGCTTGCGGAAATTACCGGCCAACGGATGCCGTCGTGGCGCGTGCCCTACGCGCTCGCTCTCGGGGTTGCCTACGGCGACGAAATCCGCTGCCGGATTCACCCCGGCGCCACGCCGTTCGCGCCGCTCGAAGGGGTTCGCATGTCGCGCGATCGGATGTACGCCAGTTCGGAAAAAGCTCAGCGCGAACTCGGCCATCGGCCGACGCCGGTGCGGACCGCAATCGAGCGAGCGGCGGCTTGGTATCGTCAACACATTTCCTAGCCAGGCGAGTGCCATGACGCATGCCGCGGCCGGCAATCCGGGAGCGGTCCGCCCACGGTGGGAGCCCTGTTGGGAACGCAGACCCACACGTTCTTCATTCCGTATCGTCCCTCTAAGAACGATACGATCTGCACGGGCCCGAACCTCGGCAAATACTTGAACCCGATCGACCAGCATTGCGACAACGGTCTGGCTGCGAAGATCGCGTACAACATGCGCCTCCCGAAACTCGTTCTGCCGGCGCAAGCGATCGTGTGCCTCTAACACCAGCACCGCGGGCTACAGCCCGTATGGTACGAACACGCCTTGCTACACCGGCCCCGGCGGGTGCGGCTACGATGCGCTAAACGTCTCGGCTGACGGTACCGGCGGATTTATCGGCAGTAACCTCGATCCCAACGGCGTCTTCGTGAATTTCGGCAGCCCATCGTCCTATTGCAGTGGCACGGGCAGCGGCTTGATCCTCGACACGCCCTGCCGGACGGGGTACCATCCCGAGATCAACGTTACCGCTAAGTAAAGCCGTCGCGCGGCTCGCTCACATTCAAACGGAGTCGTTGGCGACGGGGTTGAGCGCTACGGTGCGTCGGGCCGTTGGAGGAACCCGGCGAGCGCGGACGTCGCCGGAACCTTTGAATCCAACGGTACGCAAATGCCAGGGGATAAGTGATACTATAGGTAGTATTGACTTCGGATACTGCCCGTGGTATTACTGGACATGAAAATGGTCGGGTCAAAGCGCGTTCGTAGGCTTTACGACCAGGTGATTCGCAGCCGTAAGAACTGTGCCTTCGCGGACCTCGAACGCCTCCTTCTAGCCGTCGGATTCACCGAACGCAATTCTTCCGGCTCGCATCGCATCTTCAAGCTTAGGCAAAGTCGCCATCTCCATTCCGGTACGCAAGCCCGTCAAAGAGAACTACGTCGACCAAGTGATCGCGATTCTTCAAGAGATGGGGGCATAATCCGGGCCCGCGAAATCAGCAATCCGCAAGAAAAGGAATATTACGAAAATGAGGACCGCAATCAACATGACGGAGGAGGTCAAAGAGATTCTCAACCGGCCATACACGCGCGAGTTGGTAAAGAACGAAGACGGAACCTGGTTCGCTAGGGTCGTCGAGTTCACGGGATGTATGACCGAGGGCGACACCTCGGAAGCAGCTCTAGAAAGCCTCGAAGACGCGATGGCCGCATGGATCGAAGTCCATCTTGAAGACAACGATCCTATACCAATGCCACGGACTTCCGACCAATATAGCGGCAAGTTCCTACTGCGCGTTCCCAAGACGCTGCACAGGGAGCTCGCGCGCCGTGCAGATTTGGAGGGTGTAAGCCTCAATCAATACGCGCTATCAGCCTTGTCTCGGTGCATCGGGGCATGCTGACCAACGGCCTCGTTACCTAGCTTTCGTCGATTTGCTCGCTGCTGGACGCGCTCTGCCCGAGGGGCTTCCATCCCGAGATTGACGTTACCGCAGCCGCGCGACAGCCGTCGCCCGGCTCGGCCGCTTCAATGCACCCAGCGGGCGAGGATCACCGCCACGTTGAGCACCAGTACGGCCAGCGAAACCCACGCGAGCATTTCGGTGATGCGGATAAGAGGTAACGGCGTCATTGTGGGCACCCCATCGTTCTTTCGCGCGCGACGCGCGGCGGGATAGAGTGATTTTCCCCTCTTGCGCTCCACATAAACCTCGAATGCCCGAAAGCACCGACGCCGCTCGCGCTTTCCCCGCGTCGCTGACGGCCTTGAGTCGCCGGCTTTCGCCTGCGGACTCAAAGACGGCGCCAAACGCGCGTCGACTCTCGAGATAAGTGGCGGAAGCTATCGTATTCACAAATGCGGAACGGCTCCGCCTTTGAGCGAAAAAGCAAGACGCAAAAAAAGAGCGCGAGCAACTACTTCCCGCATGAACGAGGACTGCCGAGCGACGGAAGTGCCAACCGGCTTCGAACCGGCCCCTTCGTGCCACCTAAAATGGAAAAAACCCGTTGTTACGGGTTTTTGATGGTGGGCGGTATTGGGATTGAACCAATGACCCCTTCCGTGTCAGGGAAGTGCTCTCCCACTGAGCTAACCGCCCGCTCTCTCGCCAGATAGTGAACTTCGGGAGTATACCAAAGCGTTCCGGCAGCGTCAAACGATGTCGCTGGAGACTCGGCAGTCCGGGCGGGGCGGACGCAAGCGGCTGGATCCCGTTCGCGAGCCGCCGGTTTGACATTAGTTTTCGAGGATGTTACAGTCGTTCGGGTACGCGTACACGCTCTATCATCTCGTCACGAAAAGGAGGCACGATGAATCTCGATCTCAATCTTCGTTCGGTCGCGCCGCAATTCGGCGGCGGGTCGACGCGTTTTAGACCTTCGGACTGCGGGCCGACGTAACGTCGTCGGTTTAAGAAAGCGTTCGAAGGCCTCCGCGATCGACCGGGGGCCTTTTCAATTGCACACATCATCTCAAGTGAGGCGAATCATGGATTCTTGGTTTGAAACCGAAATCCGGATGCGCCGTGACGACGCAGTCAAGACCGCCAACCGCAGCCGGCTAATCCGCCTTGCGGAGAGCGGACGAAGTACGGGCGTTCGCACGCGCATCGCCAACGGCGCTCAATCCATGAGCGACGCGTTGGCTTCGCTGGCGCACATGTTGCGCGCCGGCGAAACGGCGTAACGACCCTTGGCCGAGGAGCGTTCGCGCGGCGGGCGCTCCGCGGCCTACTCTTGTGCTCGCGCGGCACGCTCGCAGCATGCCTGCGTGGTACGGTCGAGGCAGCGACCTTACCGCCTCTCCACAGGAGCGACCACATGCATCGATTTCGCTGGATTCTCGTTGCTTGCGCCCTAGTCGCGATGTGCCCGTCACTCGCGTATGCCGGCCAGACGCTGCCCATCTATCCGCATTGCGACCGTGGCGGTCAAGCCAGAGAACCGATCAACGAAAAAGCGGTCAATCAAGCCGTGA
>JBDTDR010000176.1:0-3538 GCA_039922955.1 Candidatus Tumulicola sp. | reverse complement strand
GGCGACACCGCCACCGCGCTGGTAGCTTCGCCGTTTGCGCGCTCCGACGTGTACGTTGCGGTGATCCGCGGCGACGCACTCTATCGTTCGACGCTACGCGACGTTGCCGGAGCGGCGCGCGTTTCGTTCAAAATTACGCCGGACATGCTGCCGAACGCCGCATTCGAAGCGGTCGTCGTTCGGCGCGGTGCGACGCTCGCTTCGCTCAAGCCGGGCGCGCTCGACACGTTGTCGCGCGTCGGCCTGGCGGCGTTCGACGTCGACGTTGCGGACCGGTATCTCAAGTTAGCCATCGCACCGCAGGCGGGCACGGTCGTGCCGGGCGGCTCGCAGCGCGTAACCTTCACGCTCACCGGCAAAAACGGAGCGGCAGCGCCGGGCGAGGTTGTCGCGATGGTCGTCAACGACGCGATCCTGCAGCTTTCCGGCTATCGTCTGCCGGATTTGGTTACGACGGTGTTCGCCGGTCAGCCGATCTCGGCGATGCTCGCGGACAACCGCGAGGGCATCGTCCTCAAGACGCAGTCGCCGCCGCTCGAAAAGGGCTTCGGGTACGGCGGCGGTTACCTCGCCGGCGCGGCAAACACGCGCGTGCGCGCGCAGTTTCTCCCGCTGGCCTACTACGGCACGGTCAAGACCGACGAGTCGGGGAAGGCGAGCGTGTCGTTCAAGATGCCCGACGATCTTACGACCTGGCGCGTGATGGCCGTCGCCGTCGGTAACGACGACGCGCATTTCGCTACGAACGATGCGACCTTCATCTCGACGCAGCCGCTGATCTCCAATCCGCTGCTGCCGCAGTTTGCGCGCACCGGCGATACGTTCGACCTGGGCGTCTCGTTGTCGAATCAAACCGGTGCGGCCGGGACGCTCGACCTGCTGATGAAACTCACCGGCGCGCTGGCCTTTGCGAGCGGCGCTCCCGAGACGCAGACGTCGAGTCAGCCGGCCGCAACGGGAATGCAGGCGTTCCGCTTCCCGGTTCGCGCGCGAACGCCGGCGCCCACCACCGTCGAGGCGGCCGGCACGCTCGGATCCAATCGCGACGCGTTCACCGTGCCGTTTACGGTAAGCGATCGAGCCACGACCGATTCGGTGATCGAGAGCGGTGCGGTTCGCAACGGCACGGCCGAGGTTCCGATCGGATTGGACCGCGGCGGCCGGCTGGCGCTGACGTTGGCAAACTCGATCGTGCCCCAGTTCGCGGTCCCATCGGACGCGATGATGACGCAAGATGGGCTGCCGCTCGCGAGTGAGACGGCGTCGCGACTGACGATTGCCGCGGCGCTGCGCGGACTGCGCGCACCCTACCGGTTGAGGTTGACGTTCGATCCGGCCGCTGCGACTGCGGCCGATCTCGCGCGGCTGCTGACGTTCCAGCGGGGCGACGGTGGCTTCGGCGAAACCGCGGGAGCCCGCGATAGCGATCCGTTCGTTAGCACGTATGCGCTCGACGCGCTGCTCTTCGCACGGGCGCGCGGCGTCGCGGTGGACTCCGCCGCGGTCGCGCGTGCGCGCGCCTTTACGGCGCAGGCGCTCGCCAATCCGGGTCGTTTTACGTGGTGCGCGAGCGATCCGCGCTGCAAGGCGCAGTTGCGTTTCGAAGCGCTGTGGTCGCTAGCGCGCAGCGGCGATCGCCGCACCGATTTCCTCGGCAACATCCTGGCGCAATCGGACGGTTTCGATAGCGCGACCAAGGTGCGGCTGGCGCGATACTTGCTGGAAACCCCCGGCTGGCAAAGCCAGGGAGCGGCCATGTCGGACCGTCTGATGCAGACGCTCTACGTGACCGGACGCTATGCGGTCGCCAACGTCGCGACGCGCTGGGGCTGGCGCGGATCGCTGGTCGAAGCGCAGGCGCAGCTGCTGCAGCTGCTGATCGAGCGGCACGCGCCCGTCGAGCAGCTCGACGGCGCGGTGCGCGCGCTGGTCGCCCAAGCCTGCAAGTGCGGTTGGCCGACGACCGGCGACACGGCGTCGGCCCTGACCGCGCTGGCGGCGTACGCGCGCAGCGAACGTCTCGGTCCGGCGACGGCAACGGTTACGGTCGGGGCTGCGACCGTTGCGAGCGCGCGGTTTGGGGCGACGGCTTCATCGCAAACCGTCACCCTGCAAGCCGCGTCGCTGCACGGAAGTTCCGTCGCGGTGCGTGCCAACGGCAGCACGGTGCACTACACGCTGCTCTACACGTACGACGTGCCGAGCAACGCGCCCGGCGAACTTGCGGCCTTCCGCGTCGTGCGCAGCATAACGACGCCGGGCGCGACGGCGGCACCGCTGGCGACGATGGACCTGGCGCCGGCGTCGCCGCTCGAGGTTGCTGCCGGGCGCGTATTCGACGTCGGCGTGCGCGTGATCGTCGATCATCCGGTCGACCGGCTGGTCATCGAGGACCCGCTGCCGGCCGGTTTCGAAGCGGTCGACACGACCTTCCGTACCACCCTTAAGGCGCTTGCGGCGCCGAGCGACAGCTGGGACATCGACACGCAGCAAATCTACCGCGACCGAGTCGTCGCGTACGCCGCGCATCTAGGCCCCGGCATTTACGACGTGCACTATCTCGTGCGCGCGGTCACGCCCGGCGAGTTCCGGTGGCCGGGTGCGCGCGCGTACCTGACGGATGCGCCCGAGCAGTTCGGGCGAAGTGCCTCCACGACGCTGCGCGTGACTCCGTGAGAGCGCGGGCGTTGTGATTGCGTGCATCCTGGTGGCAACCGACGGATCGGAAGCTTCGGCCGCGGCGGTGGACGTCGCCATCGAACTGACGCAGTCGCTCGGCCCCGACGCCCGCTTGCACGTGGCGGCCGTCGTCGACTACGCCGGCGTGCCCAGCGTTCTGGCTAAGCACCCCGCCGGCGCGCCGAACCTTCTCGCCGAAGCGGCCGACGATGCGCTGGCGCGAGCCGCTGCGGCCGTCGCGGCGGCCGGGACCGCGGCGCAGACGCACTGCCTCAACGGCGACGTGGTCGAAGCCATACTGGCCTGCGCGACGGAGGTCGGCGCGGACCTGCTGGTGGCCGGCTTTCGCGGCCGAAACCGGTTCGCGCGCCTGGTGATGGGCAGCGTCTGCGGCCAGCTCGTGCGCGTTTCGGCCGTGCCGGTGCTGGTGGTACGAGGCCCTCGAGCCGGGGAATAGTGAATACCTGACACCATGAGCACGTACCGAGCCCCCTTGCGCGACATGCAGTTCGCGCTGCGCGAACTCGCCGGCGTCGAGGACGTGGCCAAACTTCCCGGCTGCGAGGACACGATGGACGTCCTCGATTCGATCCTCGAAGAAGCCGCGTCGTTTGCGAGCGGCGTGTTGGATCCGCTCAACCGCATCGCCGACCAAGACGGCTGCCGCTTCGTAGACGGTACGGTGATCACGCCGAAAGGCTTCAAGGAGGCGTACAAAAAGTTCGCCGAGGCGGGCTGGATTGGATTGCCCGTTCCAACCGAGTACGGTGGTCAAGGGCTGCCGCAGATTCTGCTCGGGCCGACGCTCGAAATGTGGAACGCGGCGAACATCGGTTTCGCCAACGGTCCGCTGCTCAAT
>JBDTDR010000175.1:0-5420 GCA_039922955.1 Candidatus Tumulicola sp. | reverse complement strand
GCACCGTCGGCGGCGACCGCGTGGGAGTCGACGCGCGCGATCTATCTCAATCCCTTCACGCATTTTCTGCTGTCGGTGCACTACTGGGGCGCATCGGCCATGATCGCGCTGGTCTTCCTCCACTTGCTGCAAGTGCTGATTTGGGGTGCGTATAAGTCGCCGCGCGAACTGCAGTGGATCGTCGGCGTATTTTTGCTGCTGGTTACGCTCGTGCTGGGACTCACCGGCTATCTGCTTCCGTGGGACATGGATGCCTACTTCGCCTCGCAGGTCTCGCTGAACATCACGGGTCTCCCGCCGGTCGTCGGGCCGCTGATGCAAAACATCGCCCAAGGCGGCGGCACGATGGGCACGGCGACGATCAACCGCTTCTTCGGGCTGCACGTGTGGCTAATGCCCGCGGCGTTGGTCATGCTGGTCGGCGCACACTTGGCGATTTTCCGGCACAACGGATCGGCCGGCCCGGTCGTCGACGATCCGCGCAAGCTCAAGACCGGACGTTTCTGGCCGGATCAAATGTTCATGGACAGCGCCGTTTCGTTCTTGGTGTTCGTCGTGATCGTCTTCTTGGCGCTGGTCCTGCCACCGTTCCTCGACGCAAAAGCCGATCCGACCAAATACTTCGTGCCCTATCCGGCCTGGTATTTTCTCTCGTTATTCGGCTTGCTCAGCCTCGTACCGCCGGCTTTGAATATCGGCCCGATCCCGTTGCCGATGGAACTGATCGCCACGATCATCGTGCCGACGATCTTCCTGATCGTCGTGCTCGCCATTCCGTGGCTCGATCGCAGCACCACTCGCAGCTTTGCTTCGCGCAAAGGCATTTTGTGGGGAACGACGTTCATGGTCACCGCCATAATCGCGCTCTCGATCTACGCACAGATTAGCACGATGGCAAAACAAGCCGCCGCACCGCCGTCACCGAGTCAAGCCGCCGTTCTTGCGATGACCTCGGAAACGTCCACGACGGCCGGCACCAGTTCCTCGGCGGCCGCTCCGGGAGGTTCGGCCTCAAGTGGAGCGGCGCCGGCCGGGAGCGCCAACGGCGCTAAGGTCTTTTCGACGAACTGTTCCTCGTGCCACGGAGCGCAGGGGCAAGGTTTGCCCGGCGCGTTTCCGCCGCTGGCGAACAATCCGGCCGTCACCGGCGACGCGAACAAGGTCATCGGCATCGTGCTCGACGGACTGCACGGATCGATTTCCGTCGGCGGCTCGACGTATAACGGTCAGATGCCGGCGTGGAAAGGAACGCTGTCGAACGGCGACATCGCCGACGTCGTCACCTACATTCGCGGTTCCCTCGGAAACAATAAAGCGAGCGCAGTAACGACCGCCCAAGTCGCCGGCTACAAGCCGTAAGCCACCGCTCCGCTCTGGGTGACACGTTGGTGGCGTGCGCATTCGGGTGTTAGGGCGTGCATAGCGGACCGTCGTAGAGAAAGAGCGCGGCGTTCGTGTCGGTCGCGATCAATCGCCGCCGGCGGCCGTAGGTCGGATCGTAGTCCGGACGTTTCCTGGGCGCGATTACCCACGCGCGCTGCGCGCCGCAAATCGCGACGCGCGGGTCGACGCCGTCCTTCGCCGGATCGCCGCCTCGCGCCGGGGCCAGCACGACGACGTCGGGATGCGTATAGAAGAGCAGCGCGTTTCCGCCCGAAATGCTCTGAATCGCGACCTTGTCGAACGGGCCGCGCGCGCGGTTGATGATCGCGGCGAGGCGAGGAATCGGCTTGTAGGCTTCGGTAAGCGGAAGAACCACCACGCCGAGCACGTCGACCGCGACGAGCATTGCCGCTGCCAACGCGTACGGTGCCCAGGCGACGGTTGCACGGCGCGCTGCGAGCAACGCCGTCAACAGCGAGCCGGCAAAGATTGCCGCGCCCAACGCCACGAGCGCGGGAACGATTTGCGAGACCGTCGCGTCGAATCTGTTGCTACGCGTGAAAATCGCGATTGCCACCGCGAGCATGCCGATGGTAAACGGAACGAACGACGCGGATATCACCGCCGATCGCGTGCCGCCGCGACGCACGACCGCCTGGAAATAGAGCGCCGTAAGCAGAGCCAGTGCCGGGAACTCGAGCGCCACGTAGTTCGGAAGTTTGGTGCGCGCGAAGGTGAAGAACAGCAGCGGTACGACGATCCACGTAAGCGCTAGGCGCACCAGGCGGGCCAGCCGCGGATCCTGCGGGAGGACCCGCAGTTGCCGGATGCCGTACGCGACGGCCATCGGGAAGAACGCGATCCACGGAAAAAACCCGAGCACCAGGACCGGCACGTAATACCAAATCGGCCCGGACTGATTTTCGATGATGCCGGTGTACCGCCCGATCGTGTAGTAACCCAAGAGCTTTTCGAGCGGAAACAGCTGATACCGCGAGACGAGCGCTAACGGCCACGGCAGCACGATCGCCGCGAACGCCGCCAGGCCGAGGATCCACGCGCGCGGCGACGGCGCATGCGTCGGCTCGTGCCGGTTATTCCACGCGAAGAACGGGACGATCACCATCAGCGCGACGGCCGGCGCCACCAAACCTTTGGCCATAAATCCGAAGCCGGCGGCGATCCAGCCGTACACGAAGTATCCGTCCCGTCCGGTTTCGAGGCCACGAACCCAGCAAAAGATCGCTATGGCAACGGTCAGGTCGAGCAGCGCGTCCATAATCGCCAGCCGGCCGATCACGGCCAGCATCAAGCAGCTCGCGAGTATCACGCTCGCGTAGATTCCCACGCGCGTGCCCGCCTGACGGGCGACGGCATACCCCGTCGTCGCGGCGAGCGCGATCGTCGCCAGCGCCGACGGCAGACGCAGCGCGAACGACGTCAAGCCGAAAAGCAGCGAAAAGAAGGCGCCCAGCCAAAAATAGAGCGGCGGTTGGACGAAGTACGGGACCGTGTTGAAGTGCATGACCACCCAGTCGTGAGCGATCAAAATCTCACGGGCAACCTCGCCGTAAGCGGTTTCGCTATTATCCCACAGCGAACCGGAGCCCAAGCCCGGCAGGGTGATCAGCGCGGCGAAGGCCGCACCGACAAACGCCGCCAGGGCCGGGCGCTCCATGTTGGTGGCCACGTACGGCGGTTTTTGCCGACCGGATGCGGAAGTCTTTTGCCGGCCCATATGCTTCCAATTGCTTTGCGTCCGGACGGTCGCCGAGCCCTCATCGTCGGCGGCGGCGGCGTTGCCGCGCGAAAAGCCGAATCGCTCGTCGCGGCCGGGTTTCCGATTTTCGTCGTTGCGTCGTCGATCGGCGCGGCCTTGCGCTTGCTGCTGGCACAACGCGGCGGCGGCTCGGCCGAACGCCCGTACGAGCCCGACGACGTCGACGGCGCCGCGCTCGTCATCGCGGCTACGGATGACGACGAGGTCAATGCACGGGTCGTGCGGGACGCCCGCGCGGCGCGCGTGCTGGTTTGCGACGCCACCGATCCGGAACGCGGCGACTTTAGCATGGCGGCTGCGGTGCGTCTCGGCACGGTCACCCTCGGCATCGACTCCGGGGGTGCTTCGCCGGCGTTTTCCAAGCGGATCGCCGCCGAGCTTGCGGCCGCCTTCGGCCCGGAGTACGGCGACGCCGCGCGGACGCTCGCGGGGATGCGGGCTTACGTCAAAACGGTGCTTCCGTCCGCCGAGCGCTCCGCGGTGCTAACGGCGCTCGCGGCGCTGCCCGTCGCCGAACTCGCGTCGATGAATCCGACCGTGGCCGAGCACGAGGTCGAAGCCGCTATCGACCGGCTGCGCGGCGAGACGGAAAAACGTCCGACCGCGCGGCTCATCGCCGCCTCGCGGTCCAGCGCTTTGGCCATGACGCAAACCCGGACGGTCGCCGCACGGCTGGCCGAGCGCGGCATCGCTACCACGATTCTTCCCGTTACGACGACCGGTGACCGCGAACAACATCGCGCCATCGACCAACTCGGCAGCGTCAACGTTTTCGTCACGGAACTCGAGATCGCGTTACGCGAACGCCGTGCCGACTACGCCGTTCATTCGTGCAAAGATTTACCCAGTGAACTGGGCGCCGACATGCAGATCGCCGCAATCTCCGTGCGCGAAGACCCGCGCGATGCGTTCTGCAGCGAACGTTACCCCAGCTTCGAATCGCTGCCGGCCGGCGCCGTCGTCGGTACGTCCAGCCCACGACGGCGGCTGCAGCTTGCGGCGCTGCGCCCGGATCTCGCCTACGAGGAAATCCGAGGCAACGTCGACACGCGCCTGCGCAAACTCCGCGAAGGGCATTACGACGCCATCGTGCTGGCGATGGCCGGGTTGAACCGATTGCGGGCGCGGGCGACGCACACCGTTGCCTTCGCAATCGACGCGATCGTGCCGGCCGTCGCACAAGGCGCGTTGGCCGTCGAAACGCGCCGCGGCGACGACCGCGTCGCGAGCGAACTGCGCGCCGCGATCAACGATGCGGCCGCCGAGCTGTGCGTCCGCTGCGAACGGGCGGCACTTCGCGCGTTGCGGGCCGGCTGCAGTGCGCCGATCGGAATCCATGCCCGACTCGAAGGCGGCGTCGCGATCGTCGACGGCGCGTATGCCGTCGAGGGCGGGGCGATCCTTCGAAAGTGCCTCGAGCGGCGAGTTGCGAGCGCCGGCGCCGCCGAGGCGCTGGGCACCGAGTTGGCGGCCCGCCTGTTACCCCCGCCGGCAGGGCGCCTAGTCGTGCTGCCCCGCACCCGGGAGCGCCCGAGCCGAATCGCCGAGGCACTGCGCGCCGGCGGCGTCGAGGTCATCGAGCTTCGGGCGGGGGACGCAGGCCCCGACCCCGCCGAACGGACCCCGGATATGGTGCTCTTTCCGTCGAGCGGCGCGGTGGCAGCCGCCCAGACGTACCTGGCCCGGCTGCGTCCGCTCGGTCGCCGGCCGCGGGTCGCGGCGATGGGGCCGCATTCCGAAGCGGCCGCGCGGTCGGCCGGATTCGAACCCGACGCCGTGTCGGAGGAGGCGGCCATCGACGCCTTCGTCGGGCTCGTCCGGGACGAGCTGGGGAAATGCCCGTGATGGCGCTGCGGCCGCGCCGCCTTCGGCGCGGCGAAACCGTGCGCGCCCTGGTTCGCGAACACCGCGTCAGCGTCGAGCAGCTCGTCGCGCCGATGTTCGTCGCCGAGCGCGCGGGCGACGCCGGACCGATCGCGTCGATGCCCGGCATCGCGCGCCTAACCGCCGACGGCGCGCTTGAGGAAGCGCGCGAACTCTTCGCGCTCGGCATCCGCAGCGTCTTGCTCTTCGGAATTCCGGCCCACAAAGACCCGCTCGGTTCGAGCAACTACGATCCGCAGGGGGTCGTGCAGCGGGTCACGCGCGCCATCAAAGCCGCCCTCCCCGAAATGCTGCTGATCGCGGATCTGTGCAGCTGCGAATATACCGATCACGGTCACTGCGGAATTCTCGACGCGCGCGGAGATGTCGACAA
>JBDTDR010000174.1:0-8091 GCA_039922955.1 Candidatus Tumulicola sp. | reverse complement strand
AGATCATCGTTGCCGCGATGCGCAAGCTGTTGGTGCTGGTCCACGGAGTGCTCAAGACGCGCCAGCCATTTGACCCCGCCTGGGCTTGACCCGCAACACGGAATCTCGACTGCGCGCCTGCGGCGCTGTGCTCGGGATGACACACTGCGCGCCTGCGGCGCTGCGCTCGGGATGACACACTGCGCGCCTGCGGCGCTGCGCTCGGGATGACAGGGCAGATGACCGCTGCTTCAGGCCTTCGCTAGGCTTTGCGGGTGACTCGCTTCGAACGCAGGCATTGCGTGCAGACTTTCGCGGTGCGGTGCGTCCCGCGATCGTCGACCTTGACCGACTGCAGGTTGGGCAGCCAGCGGCGCTTCGTCTTGTTCATGGCGTGGCTGACGTTGTTGCCCGCGCGGGGTCCCTTGCCACATACTTCACAGCGCTTCGCCATCGGAGATCCTTTTAAACGGATAGTTAGGATAAACGTCGCAACCCGCCGGTTCGCGGGGATGACGACAACTCACGGATAGTACCACGACCGCCGCCTGGGGAGCAAGGATTCTTCCGATGCCTCCAAAAGACGGCCCGCCGTGGACGTGATCGCTCTGGACGGCCGAGGGTATGCCAAATTCCTCGCCGCCGGCACCTACTTCCTAAGGAAGTACCGCCAGGTCCTCAACGACCTGAACGTCTTCCCGGTTCCCGACGGGGACACCGGGACCAACATGTACCTCACGCTCCGGGCCGCGACGCTCGAGACGGCAAAACTCGGGGACGCGCCGATCTCCGAGGCGGCCGCTGCGGCCGCCCAAGGCAGCCTGATGGGCGCCCGCGGCAACTCGGGCGTGATCATTTCCCAGATGCTGCGCGGCTTCGCCCACCACGTCCGCAATCGGCGCGAGATCGACACGTTCGTCCTCGCCACCGGCATGCGGGAAGCGGCTGCGGCCGCCCGTCAGGCCCTGATGCGCCCGGTCGAGGGGACGATCATCTCGGTTGCCGACGCGGCGGCGGACGCGGCCTACCATCTCGCCCTGCGAGAACCCGATTTCTACCGCTTCATTGCCGGCGTGCTGCGGGCGGCAAACGAGGCGCTCGACCGCACCCCGGACCAGCTGCCGGTGCTTAAGGAGGCCGGCGTCGTCGATTCGGGGGGCGCCGGTTTCGCGTATTTTATCGAGGGAATCCTGCGCTTTCTGCCCGACGAAAAGGTTCGCGCGACGGCATTTCCGCGGCGCCCGCTGCGTGCGAGCGTCTTCACGCCGCAGCAGGTGGTCGGCGAGAACAAATTCTGTACCGAGTTCGTGCTGGAAAACGCGAACGTCGGCGTGCACGACTTGCGCCGCTTGCTCGAACCGCGGGGCGAATCGCTGCTGGTCATCGGTGCCGAGCCGACCCTCAAAGTGCACATCCACACCGACAGTCCCGAGAGGGTTGCGGAGGTTGCTGGGAGGCACGGGACGCTCACCCGCGTCAAGGTCGACAACATGGAACGGCAACACACCGTGCTGGTCGTCGAGAAACCGGCGGGCTCGCATTCGATCGTCGCCTTGGTTCCAGGAGACGGTTTCGAGCGGATCGTCAGAGAACTCGGAGCCGAAGTGGTGGTTTCCAATGCGAAGAACCCGAGCGTTCGTGATTTGCAGCTGGCCGTCAACAAGTGTCTGACCGACGACGTCTACCTGTTCGTTAACGACAAGAACGTGGCGCTGTCGGCGGGCGAGGTGCCGCGGCTTACCGATAAGCGCGTGCACGTGATCCCGACGCGCGACATCGTGGGCGGGATCGCCGGCCTGTTCGCCTTTCGGCAGTCCTCCGACAGCAGCGCTCCACCCGACGACGCGGCGATCGTGGCCGCCACGCAACGCGTGCGCAGCGCTCGGGTCTTCATTGCCGGGAAAGACGCATCGCTCGGCGGCGTGACGGTCGCGAAGGGTAGACCGGCGGCGCTCTATGATGGCGTGCTCGCGGGCGGGGAGACGTTGGGCGGGGCGGCCTGCACGGCGCTTTCGGCGATGGGTGGCGGGGCCGGCGGCGGCCTGATTACGGCCTACTACGGCGGCGCACAGAAAGAAAAAGACGCTCAGCGCCTGAGCGAAGAGCTGCAGGCGGCTTTTCCGGATGCCGGCGTCGAATACTATTACGGCGGTATGAAAAACGCCGAATATTGGTTGTCGTTGGAATGAACAGGCCCCCGCGGATTGCCTTGGACGCAATGGGCGGCGACCACGCGCCCGAGGAGGTCGTGGCCGGCGCGTTGCTCGCCGCGCGAGAATCCGACGCCGAGATCGTCCTGGTCGGCGACGAGCCGCGCGTTCGTTTGCTGCTCGACGCTCCGGGAGCGGCGCGGGTTTCCGTGGTGCACGCGCCCGAGGCCGTGCCGATGGCTCAATCGGCTTCGGCGGCGCTGAGGTCCGCCGATAAGACGTCGCTCGGCGTTGCCGTCAATCTGCTGAAGCGCGGCGAGGCCGACGCGGTCGTCTCGGCCGGGAACAGCGGCGCCTTTCTCGCGATCGCGCTGATCAAGCTGCGAACCATCGAAGGGGTTTCGAGGCCGGCGATCGCCACGGTTTGGCCGGCGCTCCACGGCCCCACGGTGCTGCTCGACTCGGGCGCGAACGTGGACTGCCGGCCGGAGTGGCTCGAACAGTTCGGCATCATGGGCTCGGCGTATTCCAAGGCCGTTCTCAACGTCGCAAACCCGCGCGTCGCCATCCTCTCGGTCGGCGAAGAACGCACCAAAGGAAACCAACTCGTCCTCGAGGCGGCCAGGCTGCTGGAAGCGGCGCCGATTAACTTCATCGGCAACGTCGAGGGCAGCGATCTCTTCCACAACGTTGCCGACGTCATCGTGGCCGACGGTTTCGTCGGGAACGTCGTCCTGAAGACCGGCGAAGGGATGATTGCCGACCTGGCGGGAGTGATGCGCGAGACGCTGCTCGGCGGGAATCTGCTGACCAAAATCGGCACGGCCATGCTCGCGCCCGCGCTTCGCGGCCTCCGCCGAAGGTTCGACTACGAAACGTACGGCGGCGCGCCGCTGCTAGGCCTGCGCGGAAACTGCATCGTCACGCACGGGCGCGCGAGCCGCAATGCGATCAAGCACGCAACGCTGGCAGCGATCCAGGAAGTGAACCACGACGTCATCGGCAAGATCACCGAGATGATGGCGCCGCATCCCGAAGCCGAAGAGGCGTAGCCGCATGGCCGTCGCCATCGTCACCGACTCGACTTCGGATATCGAGCCCGCCAAGGCGCGCTCGCTCGGCGTGACGGTGGTGCCGCTGTTCGTCGTCTTCGGCGATCGCAGCTATAAGGATTACGTCGAACTGTCGCGCGAGGAATTCTATCGCAAGCTGCAGTCGGAACCGGTTTTGCCGATCACGTCGCAGCCGACTGCCGTGATGTACGAACAGGCTTTCGCCCCCTTGATCGAAGCCGGCGACGAGATTCTCTGCATTTCGATATCGTCGCAGCTTTCCGGGACGATGAACGCGGCGCGCGCCGGCGCGCAGCGCTTCGGGACGGCGCGGATCGAGATCTACGACTCGCAAACGGTAGCCGGCGGCCTCGGCATGATGGTGCTGTACGCGCGCCAATTAGCCGCGAGCGGTGCACCGCTCGCGGATATCATCGCGTCGTTGGATCGCTGGCGCGAAACCGAGCGGCTCTACGCGTGCCTCCCCGATCTGTCGCATTTGCAGCGGACCGGCCGCATCGGCCGTGCCCGAGCCGCGCTAGGCACGCTGATGAAAATCGTCCCGGTGCTGTGTCTCAAGGACGGGCAGGTTGCGGCCGAGGCTCAAGTGCGCACGTTCGCGCGGGCGCAAGAAACGATGCTGGACCTGATTCTCAAAGGCGTCTCCGACGTCGCGGCGGCGCGTTTCCTGGTGATGCACACGAACGCGCCGCACCTCGCCCAAGCTGCGGCGGCGCAGCTGCGCGAGCGACTCGGCGGCGTCGAACCCGCGCAGCTCGAAATCTGGGAGGCCGGGCCGGTCATCGCCACGCACGGCGGACCAGGCGCGGTGGGCGTCTTCTTCGCGCGAGGCTGACCGGCAATCGTGCTAGGCGTTTACGTTCATCTTCCTTTCTGTCCGTATCTCTGTCCCTATTGCGATTTTGCAAAGTGGCCGCTGCGAGACAGCAGCGCGCGGCGCTACCTCGACGCGCTCTACGCCCAACTCGCGCGCGAGCCGAGCGTGCCGGCCGCGACGCTCTTCTTGGGAGGGGGCACGCCCAACGCGTACGACGCTCCGACGATCGCGCAACTTCTCGGACGGCTGCGAAAGCACTTCGGCGAGTTTGAAGAGAGTTCCATCGAAGTCAACCCGGAGCTGGTCCGCGACGACGATTTCACGCGCTACCGTGAAGCCGGCATCACGCGCCTTTCGATCGGCGTTCAATCGTTCGAACCCGGAGAGATCGAAACGCTCGGCCGCAAGCACACGGCCGAGCACATCGAAACCGCGGTGGCGTTAGGGCGCGCGGCCGGCCTGCAATCGATCTCGCTCGATCTTATCTTCGCGGTGCCGGGCCAGACGCCGGCGACTTGGCGACGATCGCTGGAACGGGCGGTGGCTCTCGGCGTCGATCACGTCTCGACGTACGGCCTCACCGTCGAAACCGGTACCCCGTACGCGCTGTGGCGCGATCGGGATCCGAGCGCCTTCTTTGACGATACGGCGGAAGCCGAGTTTTATGCGATTGCGATCGCGACCTTACAAGCCGCCGGATACGAACACTACGAAATCAGCAACTTCGCGCGACCCGGCCATCGCTGCGCGCACAACGCCAACTATTGGGCCAACGGGGAATACGTCGGGCTCGGCGTCGGAGCCGCTTCGTATCGCGACGGCGAGCGCCGCGTGCACACGCGATCGCTCGAGCGTTACATCGATGCGGCGTCGGCGAATCTGCCGATCCCGTCCGAAGCCGAGCGCCTGGAAGGCCCCAAGCGGGCGGCCGAGGCGATTATGTTGGCCCTGCGAACGGCGCAAGGTGTCGGCCTGCGCGACTTCAAAGAGCGGTATGGTATCGATATCGCTCGTCACTACGCGCCGGTGGTGTCGCGATTCGCCGAGGCCGGCCTGCTCGAACGAATCGGAGATCGCATGCGGCTGACCGAACGGGGAAGGTTCGTCGCCAACGACGTTTGCGGAGCATTTGTAACATTCGATTAAGGGGAAACTTGTCGGGGACCGCCTTGCGCGGCGCTTTTGTCGTCGTCTTCGGCATAACCGGATTCTTACTCGGGCGCGAGGCCTACGTACATCTCTTCTCGCTCCATTTCGCGAGCGAAGGGCTGCAGTTAGCGTTCCTCATCCTTTCGCCGGTCGTGGGTGCGATCGTCGGCGCGCTGCTCGCGCCGCTCGCGCAATCGCTCTTCGAAGGCGAGCTCGAGCTGGCCGAGCGAGCGATGGATCGCCTTTCGCCCGCGGAAATCGCGGGCGGAGCGGTCGGATTGATCGTGGGTTTGATCGTGGCGTTCTTGGTCAAGAGCATCATCCTCGAAAGCGTTTCCGGCGCGGGCCGGGCCGGTACGTACATCGCCATCGTGCTCTATCTCATCGTCGCCGGGTTCGCCGCGTATCTCGGCGCGCGCGTCGGTGCGAAGATCCGCATCGTCCCCGTTCCCAAGAGTGCCGGCGGCGGCGATCCGGGAACGGCGGCGAAGGTCGTGGATACGTCGTCGATTGTCGACGGGCGGATCGTCGAAATCGTCGAGTGCGGCTTTTTGGAAGGCACCCTCGTGGTTCCGCGCTTCGTCGTTCGGGAGCTACAGGCGATCTCGGATTCGGTCGACTCGCTCAAGCGCACCCGTGGGCGCCGCGGATTCGACGTTTTGAGCCGTTTGCAGGAACTCGCGCCCGTGGAAATCAGCGAACGCGACTACAGCGACATGCCGCCGGGAAACGTGGACGCGCGTCTCGTACGCCTCGCACAGGAACTCGGCGCCAAACTGATTACCAACGATTACAATCTCAATCGCGTCGCACACGTCGAAGGCGTGGAAGTGCTCAACATTAACGAGCTCGCCGAGGCGGTCAAGCCGGTCGTTCTTCCGGGCGAAGAGCTGCACGTTGCGGTTATTCGCGAGGGAAAAGAGATGCATCAAGGCGTCGGGTATCTCGACGACGGGACGATGATCGTCGTCGAGCACGGACGTCGCTTGATCGGGGAGGAGACCGACGTCGTCGTGACCAGCGTGCTGCAAACCGTCGCCGGGCGAATGATTTTTGCGCGGCCGAAGCGCGAGAGCATGCCCGAGGCGAGGCGTTGACGGCGTGGCCATAGGTTGGGCGGCGATCGTCGTAGCGGCGGGGCGGGGAGCGCGCCTGGGCGCTCCCAAGCAGTTTCTCGAACTTGCGGGTTTGCCGATGGTCGGATGGTCGGTTCGGACGTTTGCCGAGATGCCGGAAGTCGCGGACTTGATCGTCGTAACCGAGCGGGAATGGATGGAGCGGACGCGTGAATTGTTCGCGCGGCTCGCGCCCGCGCATGCCGTCCGAGTCGTCGAGGGGGGAGCGTCGCGGCAGGCGAGCGTGCGCAACGGTCTGCGGGTCGTGCCGCAGCGTTGCGAGGCCGTGCTCGTTCATGACGGGGCGCGGCCGTTAGTCCACGCGCAAGACGTGCGGGCCGGGATGCGCGAGGTGCGAGCCGGCCGTGCCGCGCTGCTCGCGGCGCCGGTCGTGGATACGATCAAAGCCGTCAACCCGGCAACGCTCGCGGTCGTCGGCACGCTCGATCGCGGGACGCTGTGGGCCGCGCAGACGCCGCAGTTTGCGCTGGCGGCCGACCTCGCGCGCGCCCACGAGCACGCGCGGCGGGACGGCGTTGACGCGACCGACGACGCCGCGCTGCTCGAGCGGATCGGCATCGAAGTCGTCGTGGTGTCCGCGTCGAGCGAGAACTTCAAGGTGACGCTGCCCGAGGACGTCGCGCGCGCGCAAACGCTCCTGCAGAACCGCTCGGCGGTTGCGTGGCCGGCGTGACGCGCGTCGGGCATGGTTTCGACGCGCACCGTTTGGTCGAGGGTCGCGCGCTGGTGCTGGGCGGCGTTCGGGTACCGTTCGAACGCGGCGCGCTCGGGCACTCCGATGCCGACGTGCTCGCGCACGCGATCGCCGACGCTTTGCTGGGCGCGGCGGCGCTGGGCGATCTCGGAGCGCGCTTTCCCGACAGCGACCCGCGTTGGAAAGACGCGAACTCAATGGATCTGCTGGCGTCGTGCGCGAGCGAGCTGCGCGACGCGGGTTTCGTCGTGTGCAACGTGGACGCGACCATCGTCGTCGACCGCCCGAAGCTCGCGCCGTTCATCGCACGGATGCGCGAGAACGTCGCGTCCCGGCTCGCGATCGAGCTCGAGCGTGTCAGCGTCAAGGCGAAAACCAGCGAGGGCCTAGGGTACACCGGTGACGGCCGCGGCATCGCCGTCTATGCCGTGGCGGCAATTACGCAAGGCGCATCGCCTTGACGGGACCGGCGGTTGGCGAACTCGCCGCCGCGATGCAGCGCTGGGGATTTCTCGACGACCCGGCACCGCCGGCGGCGCTGGCCTGGATCGAGACGTTTCGCGAGGCGTATGGGAGCGACATCCGGCACGTTGACGACGCATTGCCCGCGATCGCGGCCTTGCGGGCCGAGTCGTGTATGATTCCCGCGTTGGAACTCGAGCGGCTGCGCTCGCGGGAGGTGTTGTTCTTTCTGGATTCGATCGGCCAGTACGTCGACGCGCAGCCGGAACTGCGCGGGCTCCCGCTCGACCACGATCTCGCCGCCATCGCCGCGGAGTTCGGGATTTCGAGCGACGATGCGGCCGCGGCGACGCGGATGGCCTTGACGGGCAGCAAGATGGGCCCACCGTTGAAACTGCTCTTTCCGCTGCTCGGCCACGACCGAATTCTCATCCGCATCGGCGCCGTGAACTCGCGGCTGTTGCACGGCCGCGGGCTGGAGCCGATCGCGTTCGGCCCGGACGGCCAGCCGTTCGAGCCGATGCACGGACAAAAGCCGCAGCCGGACGAGACTCCGGGTGAACCCCCGGGGTGACCGCGGGGGTTAGACTATTTCAGAATGGCCAAACCCTTCGAGACCTTGCTGGCGGAC
>JBDTDR010000173.1:0-2507 GCA_039922955.1 Candidatus Tumulicola sp. | reverse complement strand
TTTAAGGAATAGGCGCGTTTAAAAAACGCGCGATTAAAAAATCGCGCTTCTGCAAAGGCTGCGGGGGCCGGCGTTGAGAAACGCGACTGGATGCGCGCGACCTGCGCCGCCCTCCTCGCGGCGATCTGCCTGATAGCTGTAAACCCGGCCTCCGCGTCTTCCCGGCCTATCGACGACGGGTCGTGGACGACGATTGCGGTCGTCGCCGCCCCGCCCAACCAGCACCGCCAAGCACCCGCCGATGAATACTTCGGTACCAACCGGCTGAGCAATCTGGGCGTCCGCAACGCGATCCGCGATATGAACATCGAAGGCACGTCGCCGCTCGCGTTGCCCATCCAGCTCGAACGCATCGCGGCCGTGCAAGCCGCGTTCGCGGTCTGGGCCGACCGCTATCCGTCCGACAGCTGGCTGCCCGGCACGATGCTCGACTTCGCGAAGTTCTTGCAGAGCAAGCAGCAGGCGTGGACCGACGACATCGCGCTTGGCTATCTGCTGTTCTTGGAGACGCGGTACCCGCAGACGCGGGCGGGTTTCGAAGCGCGCGAGATGCGCGCGCGCTATCATCCGATCCCCGACTTCGACCTTTCCGCTGCGCCGCCGGCGGATCCCCACCAGAGCGTGGGCGAGAATCTGTTCCCGAAGCTCAAGAGCCGCTAGAAGATCGTGACCTGGCCGTTCGCAAGCGCATAGTACGCCTTGACGATGCGCAGCTTGTGCGCGCTAGCGGCCCGCGCGATGATCTCCGATTGAGCGCCCAGCTCTTGCGCCACATATGCGACATTCGCGTGCACCGCTTTGTCGACCACATCGCCCGGCTGTTTCGCGACGTCTCGTACCGCGGGCGCGATCGCGTCGGTGAGCACGCCGATGTGTCCGGGAGGGCGCTGCCCGCTCTTAAGCACCTCGAGCGTCGCCGTGACCGCTCCGCAGCTCTCGTGCCCGAGCACCATGAGCACTGGCGAACGGAAGTGCTCGATCGCGTATTCGATGCTGCCGAGCCCCGCCGGTTGGACGATGTTGCCGGCGACGCGCACCATGAACAGATCGCCGACCCGCTGGTCGAACACCATCTCGGCGGGCACGCGCGAGTCCGCGCAACTTAGAACGATGGCGAAGGGCATCTGGCCGGCGGCGGTCTCGAGCCGCCGGTTGTAATTGCGATTGCAATTGACTCCTGTGTCCGTCATGTAGCGACGGTTGCCCTCGACGAGCCGCGCGACCGCGGCGTCGGGAGTTGGTTGGTCCCCGCCCGAGGACGCTGCCGCGCGACCCGCTTGCGCGCTCATCAAGCCGGTGCCGAACGCTGCGCCTGCGGCGAACAAGAACTGCGCTCTGTTGGAAAGGTTGCGCATGCCGCTGTCTCCTCATGTGAATCCACGTCGGCCAATGGGTTTGACGCGCAGAAAAAAGGCGCCTCCGTAGAGGCGCCTTTCGCTGTGTCGCTTCTCGTTCTGCTTAGAACTTGAAGCCGAGACCCAGGTACGGACCTGAGTGCGTGTGGCTGAAGGAGGTCGGTGGGACCGGCGGGCAGCCGACGCTGTTGGCGCCCGTGCCAGCAGGCTGGCACGTCACCACCGTCGAGGAGTTGCCGTGTTGGCTGTCGCCACCGAAGCCGCCGTAGATGTAGATCGGCGAGGCGCCGAACGTGTAGCTCAGACCGGCGTCGTACTTGATCACGTTGTACTGCAAGCGATACACGTTGGCGAAGTTGCCGCTTTGCGGATCTGTCACAGTGTAGTTGCCCTGTTGCGACGGGAAGTCGAACACGGAGGCGTACCACGTGAACTGTTGATCCAGTCTCGGCAGCACTTCAAGACCGCCGCCCCAGCCGCGCAACGCCGGGAACCCGGAGTTGGTCGCATTTTGGGAGTAGGCAGCCGCGATGTACATGTTCACCGGTTTCCAGATCTTGTACTCGGCGCGAGCGTCGACGTTCGAATCGCGAGCCCGGAAGGGCGTCACCCAGCACTGTCCACCATCAATGGTGTTGAAGTACGTGGCGGGGCTTCCGGGAATCGCAGCTCCCGCTGTGTATTGTAGTGACGGGTTGCATGGTCCGGACACGATGAATGGTGCCGGAGGACAACCCGCTACCGAGTCGCTGCACACGGGCAACGCCGGAACCACTCCGTTGACAGTCGTGTTGTACGTGTCTTGGCGCCAGTCGATCTTGAACGCGAAGTCGCCGGCTTCATACGCGCCAGCTGCGACGTACGATGCGCCAACGGTCCCCTGACCGGCGGCATATTCGTTGTACACCTTGCCGGTGGTCAGTCCACCCTGGAGGAAACCGCGATGGACGATCGGCTTCGGCGTCGGAGTCGGCGTCGGAGCAAGCGTCGGCGGTGCCGTCGGAACCGGTGTCGGCGGAGCCGTGGGAACCGGTGTCGGCGGGATGTAGCGCACGACCGTTATGCGGCGGTCGCCCACCCATTGGACGTATGCGCCGAGCGCTTCGGACATGACGCGCACGGGCACGACCAGCACGCCTTTGTACATCTCAG
>JBDTDR010000172.1:0-3764 GCA_039922955.1 Candidatus Tumulicola sp. | reverse complement strand
GGGGTGGGTCGGGCGTTTCGCACCGGCTCGGTTCTGTTGCTCTTTCGGAACCTGGCATACTCGCTGCCGGCCGGTTCCTCGTACATTCAAAGTATTCGTTTCGGCGGCCCGCTCGTCGGATACACGTTCAAGCTCTAGCCGCAACCTGCTAAAGGAGCGCAACGGTGAAAACCAAGAAGACTAAACCGGCACCCGATTCCGGCTCGAATGTCGCGGCGTACTCCGACGGGCACCCCAAGGATCGGGTGCAATTCTTTGACGCAAAGTTGATTTTGAAACCCGACTTCTTCGATTCGGTAAGAGGTTTCAGACTATTTAGCGATCTGGTGGCGGAGGCTGCAAACAGGGTCCGTGGCGTAACGTATTCGCCGCTCAACCTGACCAAGGCGCGGCCCCGAATCAGGGAAGTGATGTTTCTCGATACGGCCGACTTCCGGCTGTACAACAACTCGTTCATCCTGCGGCGGCGCACCGAATATCAGGACGGTTTTCCGATCGGGGACCCGGAGGTCGTGTTTAAGTTTCGCAGCGACGACCTGCAAAAGGCCGCCGACGTAGACGTCCGGCCCCGCATCGCCGGCCCGTATCGCGTTAAATTTAAATCCGAAGCGCTTCCGCTGAAGGATCAAACCGGGAGCTATCGTTTGCTCTACGCGCATAACTGCATTTTCCCGGTGAGTTCGGTGCACGCGGCAGATCGCACGAATTTGCAAACCATCGCGAAAGGACTCCCGGCGATGGCGGGGCTCATCGGCTCGATCGAAGGCAAGATCGAGCTCGTGAACTCAACGTTGGTCGAGGAAGTGCTGATGGACTTGGGCATGCTCGATTTCGGGAAGGGCATCGTCGCCAAGTCAAACATCTCCCTGTGGCGCTCGCTTGGCGATCATCGAGTCATGTGCGGAGAGTTCGCCTACCAGACGAAGTTCGACCGCGCGGCCGACGTGGACGCGATCGCGAAGCAGCGCGTCGAGGAGCTGTTTATCAAGCTTCAGCAAATCGCGGTCGGCTGGCTGCTTCTCGGAACGACGAAAACGGGGTTAGTGTATCGTCTAAAGGGGAACCCGCCGCAAAGCCATGAGTGACGGCATAAGTCCCACAACCTCGAACCCCGCAGCGATCCGCCACGTACCGCTGGGCGAGGTTTTCAGCACGTTCTTGCAGATTGGCGCGACCAGCTTCGGCGGCGGGGTGGTGGCGTATTTACGCGCCAGCCTGGTGCGCAAGAAGAAGTGGCTGGATGACGTAGAGTTTTTGGAACTGATGTCGATCAGTAATACGCTCCCGGGTCTGAACGCGACGAATATGTCGATCTTGGCCGGCGATCGTTTGTGCGGAACCCTGGGTTCGATTGCCGCCATGATCGGCATGTGTCTGCCGGCCTTGATTTTCATGACCGCGGCCGGAATACTGTACGGCGAACACGGCGACCGTCCGCTGGTGACCGCCGCCCTGCACGGCGTTGCGGCTGCCGCGGTGGGCCTGCTCGCGGCGACCTGGTTCCAGATCGGGAAGAAATCGGTGAAGGGATTCTACGACGCGTTTTTCATCCTGGCGGCGGTGCTCGGCGTGAATCACTTCAAGTTTTCGGTGCCGGTCGTGCTGTTGGCCGTAGGCGCCCTGGCCATCTTTGCGTACCGGCCGCACCCGCCCAAACCCCCAGCCCAGGCGGAGGAATCCGAGGAATGGATCAGCTCTCTGCGCTAGCCGGCGTCTTTTCCTACCTGTCGCTGCTGACGATCGGCGGCGGCATGGCCGCGTTCCCTGAAATGAAAACGATGGTCGTCGATACGCATCACTGGATGAACTTCCAGCAACTCATTCACGTCTATAGCGTCGGCCAAATGTCGCCCGGCCCGAACATGATGATGGTTGCGGCGGTCGGCGTGCGGGTGGCGGGCATTCCGGGGGCCCTGGTGGCCGCGTTCGCGTTCTTTCTGCCGACCGGCATCCTGACGTTCGGGGTTGGACGCCTGTGGACTCGGCTCGCGAACTGGCCGTGGCGAGATTCGATTCAGCGCGGCCTTGGGCCGGTGGCGATCGGTCTAGCCGTGGCCGGTCTTCTGTCGTTCGGAAGGGGATCGATCACGGGGTGGGCCACGTGCGCGGTCGCGCTGGCGGTATTCTTTGCCACCCTTCGCACGAAGATCAATCCCGCGCTGCTCATTCTCGGCGGTGCGCTGGTTGGCGTCGTGGCCCTGCGTTGACCGCTAGGAGCGAACGGGCGTTCGGCCGTTAGGTTAGAGCCCGCCCGCTAGTACCGTCCTTGACGCTGGAGGGGTGCCCTCCTATACTAACGTGGATGTGCCGCGCCCGATGGGCTGCGGCCTGCGCATGCGGCACACGCACCCAAAAGGCAGACAGACGATTATGGCAATGACCCATCCAGTGTCGGATGGTCTGGAATACCACGAGCGAGCCGACGAAGAGCTCGTTGCCATCGCGAAGACGGGCGACAACCTCGCGATGGAGTACCTCCTCAACAAGTACAAAAACTTCGTTCGTATCAAGGCGAAGAGCTATTTCTTGATCGGAGCCGACCGCGAGGACATCATTCAAGAGGGCATGATCGGCTTGTACAAGGCCGTGCGCGATTTCAAGGCCGACAAGCTTTCAAGTTTTCGCGCTTTTGCCGAACTGTGCATAACTCGTCAAATTATTACGGCGATTAAGACCGCGACGCGTCAAAAGCACATTCCGCTCAACCAGTACATCTCGCTGAACAAGCCGATTTACGACGAAGACAGCGAGCGCACGCTGCTCGACGTCATGGCATCGCAAAAGACGTCGGATCCCGAGGAACTGGTCGTGACGCAAGAGGTGTCCGACGACATCCGGCAGCGGATCCGCCAAAATCTCTCCGAGCTCGAATCGCAAGTCCTCGAGTCCTACCTCGAAGGCAAGAGCTATCAGGAGATGGCCCGCGATCTCGGCCGGCACGTGAAGTCGATCGACAACGCCCTGCAGCGCGTGAAACGGAAGATCGAAAAGAACCTCGCCGAGTTCGAGTTCCAGTAAAACTCGCCTACGGCGAAGGGTCGCCGAGCACTTCCACCATTTTGGCGTAGAGCGCGTCCTTGTCGGCGACGGGATCGACGACGAAGACGCGCGTCTCGCCGCGTTGGGGCTCGATTGCGACGGTCACCCGGCCGCGCGCGCACACGTCCATGCAACTGGTGCTGATCGCGCGAATAGGGCCCCAGCGGCCGTCCTCCTTCAGCTTGGCTTTGAGCCAGTCGCGCAAATGAAAATCGCCGAGCCGCGCTGCGACGTCGGGATCTTCTTGCGGAATGCGCTCTTTGAGACAGCGCTCGCAGACGAGGACGAGTCCTTTCGCGAGCCATTTGGGCGTAACGTCTTGCATGGGTTATTTCTTGGTGGAGAGATTCCGAGCCGACGGCCGGATTCGAACCGGCGATGCCTTTCGGACGTGATTACAAATCACGTGCCTTCAACCGCTCAGCCACGTCGGCAACGACGGGTTGCAGATTCGGGCCTGGGTTTCAACGACGGGGGAGGCTCTCCTTGACTCCGTTTTAGCGAACGACCGTCCAATCGATCAAAGGATATTGCGCGCCGGTACTGGTGATCGTGAGCTCGCCGTTTCCGACGGCATTGGCGATGAGCGTGGCGATCTGCATGCGGCCGTTGGTGAGGCCGCCCCGGACGGACGCGCCCGCGAGCGCTTCGCCGGTTCTCCGGGTCGCTACGCTGAGTGCGTAGCCGCCGGCTAGCGATACACCGGTCACGGTTACGTCCCACAG
>JBDTDR010000171.1:0-26790 GCA_039922955.1 Candidatus Tumulicola sp. | reverse complement strand
GATCGCCACCAGCGCGCCGTCGAGATGAACTCCACGCGGATTGCCCCACGGTGCCGGACGCCGTTCGAAAAACGACGTCTGCGCCGCCAGCCCGATCAACACGGCAAAGCCGATGCCAAAACCCATGTGCGACTCCACGTCCTCGGGCGCTCCGCCGCGCGCCGCCTCAATTCGTTCCTTCGTGGTCATCTCACGTACATAGAGCGTCGTTCGGCCCGCAAGTGTTGGCGCGAGCCTCAAATTCCCGCGCGCCGGGCACTCCTTCGGGGGTGAAACGGACGCTAGGAGCCTTCCTCGCACTTATCGCGCTCGGCGGCGTACTTCCAGCGCGCGCCTGCGCGCAATCGGCCGGCACCGCGATGCCGGTACTATACGCGCGCGCGCTGCAGCGCTTTAACCCGCAGCTGGACGACGACACCGCTCTCGATCTGGCGGCGACGACCATCGCGCAGGCCGACCGGCAGGGGCTCGACGCGCGATTGCTGGTGGCGGTCATCGCCGTCGAGTCGCGCTGGAATCCGACGGCCCGCTCGCGCGCCGGCGCGCGCGGCCTCGGACAACTGATGCCGCAAACGGCCGAAAGCCTGGGCGTCGACGCCGACGATCCGTTCCAGAATATTTCCGGCGCCGCCCGGCAGTTGCGGATATTGCTGGACCGGTTCGGGCAATGGGACGCCCCGAGCCGCTACGTGCTGGCCCTCGCCGCGTATAACGCCGGCGCGGGGGCCGTCGTCCACTACGGCGGCGTACCGCCCTACGTGGAGACGCGCGCGTACGTGCGGCGCGTGATCACGCTGTGGCATCGCCTGGCGGGTTGGTAGCCGCGGGCGCCGGCAACGAGGCTTCGTCGTGCGGCGGCGGGGCGTACGGTGGAGCGGGCGCGTACGGTGGAACGGGAGGTTCGGACACGTCCGCCGCGCGCTCCATTTCCGCGACGAACGAGTGCGACGTGTTCTGGACTTCCCGCATAAAGCGGCCGGCCTGGCGCATCATTTTGGGAAGGCGGTCCGGACCGAACAGCAGCAGCGCCAGCACGGAAACCACCATAATGTCGGGAACCGAGAACATTTCGAATGATTCCGGATTCCGGGCTCGTTTGGCCTGCCTGGCAGGGCTCGCCTGCTAGGCCGTACAAGCACCGGAATCCGCCCGTGAAGATAATTTATACCCGCGGCAACCGCACGGAAACGCTGGCTTCGCTGGCGACGTTGCGGAAAATCCTCAACCGCTTCGTCGAGCATCGGGTCTTTTACGAAGTCTCGAGCCGAAGCCAACGCGGCCACGAATTCTTTTCCACCAAGAACGTTTTCGTCGTCGGCTCGATCGAGGTGACGAACTTCGAGCATCTGAAGATTCTCGTCTTCGACGCGCACAGTCCGGCGCACTCGATCGAGATTCTGAACCCGCAAACGATGCGCATCTACGACGAGATGCCCGGGCGAGGCTTCGCCGTGTCGTTCGTGAGCGAGAATGAAGGCGGCGTGGAAACGCGCTGCTATATTCGAGACGAAGGCGAAGACGAAAGCCGGATCCACGAACGGACCGCCCTCGAAAAGATCACGCTCCCGCAACTCTTCGAATACCTCGAAGAGATTACCACGGTGGACGCCGGCGTAAAAACCCCAAGGCGCTAGTCCGGTCGAGACGCTGCGCGCGCCGCAACGACCGCACGGCCTCGTCGATGCGTCCCGCGCGCTTGTAGGCGACACCGAGGTTGAGATGCGCCGCGGCGTAGTCCGGATTGGCGCGGATGGCGGCTTCGTATCGCGCGATGGCCGCTTCGTTTTGGCCCGCCTCGAGGAGCAGGTTGCCGAGGTTCGTGAGCGCCGGCGGATAGTTCGCAGCGCACGCCAGTGCGGCGGTAAAATCCTCGCGGGCTAACTCCAGGCGCTTCATCCCGACCCGTGCCACGCCGCGCTTGTTGAGCAGAAACGCGCGGTCGTCGGGGTGGTCGAGCAGCAGCGCCGTCAGTTCGCGTTCGGCACCCTCAAAATCGCGGCGCCGGAGCAACGCCAGCGCGCGCTTGCGCGGTGACGGCACACGTTGGGAAGCGAATCGACGCCATATCCGGAACACGTCGAAGTATGTTCACGATCGACGTGCTCACGCTCTTCCCAGAGGTCTTCGCGCCCTTCGTGGGGCTTTCGATCGTTGGACGCGCGGTCGAAGCCGGCGTGGTCGACCTGCGCTACCACCATCTGCTCGACGAACTGCACGGCCCCGAGCGGGCCGACGACTCCCCGTTCGGCGGGGGTGCCGGGATGGTGCTGCGGCTCGCGCCGATCGCCCGGGCGCTCGACCGGATTCTCGCCGGAGCCCCGGACGGCGAACGGCACGCGATCGTCGTGCCCAGTCCGAGCGGCCGGCCGTTTCGGCAAGCCGATGCCCGGGGCTTCGCCGAGTTGGACCGGCTGATTCTCGTCTGCGGGCATTACGAAGGCATCGATGACCGGCTGGCGGCCCTCTACCCGACCCAAGAGTTCAGCCTCGGAGACTTCGTGCTGACCGGCGGCGAGATTCCGGCCCTGGCCATGCTCGACGCGACCGTACGGTTGCTGGCGGGCGCCCTGCGCCCCGAATCCGTCGCCAGCGAGTCGTTCTCGAGTTCGCTGCTCGACTTTCCCAGCTTCACCCGGCCGCCGGTCTTTCGCGGGGTGGCCGTACCCGAGGTCCTACTCTCGGGAGACCACGCCAAAATCGCGCAGTGGCGCCGCGAAGAGTCGCGCCGGCGCACCGCCACCCGGCGCCGCGACCTGCTCGATGATGCCTTGCGCCGCGAGGAAGACCCGTGATACCATACCGTGGTTGTCTAAAGCCCGGCATCTTCGCCCGGCTCCGCTTCCGCCATGAAGTAGAAAAGTGCCATGAACGTCATCGATGCCCTTAACCGGGACCAGCTCAAAGAGGGTGTCCCCGCATTCCGCCCGGGAGACACGATCAAAGTCTATTCCAAGGTTATCGAAGGCGGTAAGGAGCGCACCCAGATGTTCGAAGGCGTGGTCACCGTTCGCAAGGGCGGCGGGTCGACCGCATCGATCACGGTTCGCCGCGTAGCTCACGGCGTGGGTGTCGAGAAGACGTTCCTCGTGCACAGTCCGCGCGTCGAGAAAATCGAAGTCGGCAAGCGCGGCATCGTGCGCCGCAGCCGCCTCTATTACTTGAGCGATAGAATCGGTAAAGCCGCGCGCATCAAAGAGAAGAAAGTCGTCAAGTAGTCACCTCTGACACCGCTGCAGCTACTCGGACTCCTCTGCGTTTTCGCCGTCGCGCGATACGCCCTCTCGACCAAAGCATTTGCGGCCGGCGACAAACATTCGCCGGCCGTTGCCGTGGTGACCGAATATCTCGACGCCTTGCTGGTGGCCGGCCTGGTCGCACTCTTCCTCATCACGTTCGTCATCCGAACGTACTACATTCCCTCGGTTTCGATGGTTCCGACCCTGGAGGTGCGCGACGTTTTGCTGGTCGACGAGATCGCCTATCGGCTGCACCCGCCCCAACACGGCGACGTCGCCGTGTTTACGCCACCCGTGGAATCGCACGGAGACGAGTTCGTGAAACGCGTGATCGGCACGCCCGGTGACACCATTCGCATTTCCGACGGTATCGTCTATCGAAATAGCATCGCGCTGCGCGAACCCTACGAAAACCAGCCACCGAAGTACGACCTCGAGATCAAACGCTACGACATTTACGTCGACGGGCTGCCGCTGGATCCGCACGACGCCGACATTCCGCCGAAGGCCGCGTGGCAGTCGCCCGACCGGATTCCCAACGGGTTCTACTTCATGCTCGGAGACAACCGAAACTACTCGATCGACTCGCACGTGTGGGGCTTCGCCCAGACGAGCGGAACGTTCGCCGCAGGACCGCTTGCAGGGCGCAGGGACCCGGCCGGATTTGCCGGCCGCGCTTTTCTGATTCTGTGGCCTTTCGACCGCTTGCGAATCCTCCACTGATCCACCCTCCGACAAACTCCTAGAACGCTGAAAGACGAAACGCACCGTACATGACGCCTCCGGAACTTCTCGCCATCGTCGCCGCCATCGCCATAGCCCGCGTCGTGCTCTCGTTGCGACCGGTCGTCGCCGGATCGAACGGCCGCAGCACCACGATCGCACGCGAGTTCCTCGATCCGTTCATCATCGCCGGCTTGGCGGCGTGGGTGTTGATTACGTTTGTGGCGCGCACGTACTACATCCCGTCGGGATCGATGCTGCCGACGCTGCAGATCCACGACGTCTTGCTCGTCGATAAGTTCGAATATCGTTTCCACGAACCCAACCGCGGCGACATCGTCGTCTTTCCGCCGCCGATACCCACTCCCGACGACTTCATCAAACGCGTGATCGGCCGGCCCGGCGACGCGCTAAGCGTCCGAGCGGGCACCGTCTACGTCAACGGCACGGCCCTAAAAGAACCCTACATCGCCGAGAAGCCCGCCTACGACCTCGAAATCCGCGACTACGGCATCTACGTGAAAACCGACGGCGGCGCGTGGGAAAAGCTCGATCCGGCATCGGCGAACATTCCGCCGAAATCGGCGTGGACCGCACCCGACCGCATCCCTCCGCACTGCTTCCTGATGTTCGGCGACAACCGCAACGATTCGGTGGACTCGCATTTTTGGGGATTCGCGCAGGACGGTGGGCGCTTCGCCAGCGGGCAGCGCGCCGGTGACGCCGCCGGGTTCACCGGACGGGCGGACGTGATCTTCTGGCCTCCCTCGCAGGCCCGTATCCTCTAACTGCGCGAAGCAAGGCTTTCGTGTCACGATTGCTGCACTGGCGCTCGCTTGCGAACCTGGCGTTGCAACTGGCGATTCTCGTCCTCCTTACGGCGGCATTCTTCATGCGAACGTGGCAGGTTTCGGGGCCATCGATGACGCCGCACATCGCGTCGGGGGAGTACGTGCTGATCAACACGTTCGCGTATCGCATTTCGGCGCCGAAACGAGGCGACATCGTCGCGTTTCGACACGACGAGGATACGCGACCGGTCTTCATCAAACGGGTCGTCGGTCTGCCCGGCGATCGAATTCGCGTCGATCGAGGAGGCGTCTTCATTAACGGAACCCGGCTCGATGAACCCTACGTGCGGCATCCCGACGACCGCAGCTTTCAAGAAACGTCCGTGCCGCCGGACTCGGTCTACGTGCTCGGCGACAATCGCGCCGACAGCGAGGATTCGCGCTTCTTCGGCCCGGTGCGCGACGACCGGCTGATGGGCCGGGCGTTGGCCGGCATCTGGCCGCCCGCCGACGTGGGCACTTTGTAACCCATGACCGCCGAGCTGGAGCGCATCGTTCAGTGGTACCCCGGGCACATGGTCCGGGCGATGCGCCGAATCGGCGAGTACTTAAAGCTGATCGACATCGTCGTCGAGGTCGTCGACGCGCGCGTGCCGCGCAGCGGCCGCAACCCGATGCTCGATACGCTCATCGCGAAGCGCACCCGCATCGTCGTGCTCAATCGCGAAGATTTGGCGGATCCGCACGCAACCAAAGCCTGGATCGAGGCGTTCGGGCGCCAGGGTCTGGACGCGGTCGCCGTCGACGGCCGGTCGCAGCGCAGCGTGGCCCGCGTGGGCACGACGATTACGCGATCGGCCAAGGAACGTTCCGGGATTTCGCGCGCGCTGGTCGTCGGGTTGCCCAACTCCGGGAAGTCGTCGATCATCAACGGGCTGTTGCGGCGAGCCGCCGCCAAAACCGAAGATCGCGCGGGCGTAACGCGCCAGCTGCAGTGGTTTCGGCTGCCCCCCAACGTCGAGCTGATGGACACGCCGGGCATTCTGGTACCGAAGATCGCCACCAAGGACGCGCAGTGGAAGCTGGCCATTTCCGGAGCGCTGCCGCGCGAACGGTACGACCCCGAGCAAATTGCGGCGGCGTTTCACCGCTGGCTGACGCAGCTGCGCCCGCGCACGCGCGTGCCGGGACTCGAAGCGTTTGCCGCGGCCCGCGGCTTCGTCCGGCGCGGCGGGGAGATCGACTACCACAACGCCGCCCAGTCGTACATCCGCGCGCTCAACGACGGCACGTTCGGCCGCATCTCCTTTGAATCGAGCGATGACGCCCAAGCAGCGTAAGGCGAGGAACGCGAACGAACGCGAACGCCGCCGCCTCCACAAGCTGCATCGCTTCGAGTCGGCCGCCCGCGAGCGCGGCTACAGGCTGGTCGGCGGAATCGACGAAGTCGGCCGCGGGCCGCTGGCGGGCCCGGTCGTAGCGGCCTGCGTGGTCGCGGCCGAACCGCTTTTCATCCGGGGGCTCAACGACTCGAAGCAAGTTCGCCCGGAGCTGCGCATCGAAATTGCGGAAACGATCAAAGCTTATGCGACCGCCTTGGCGATCGGGGTCGCCAGCGTGGCCGAGATCGATCGGCTCAATATTTATTGGGCCAGCGTGCTCGCGATGGAGCGGGCGATCGCCGACCTTTCGTGCCGCCCCGAATACCTGATCACCGACGCGGTGCGGATTCGCGCCTTTGCCGGACCGCAGGAACCGCTCATCAAGGGCGACGCCCGGTGCGCGGTAGTCGCGGCGGCCTCGATCGTGGCGAAGGTGTATCGCGACGCCCTGCTGGTCGACCTCGACCGCGAAGATCCGCGTTACGGGTTCGCCCTGCACAAGGGATACGCGACCCCGCTGCATCTCGAAGCGCTACGCGAGCACGGCCCCAGCGTGCACCACCGGGCCAACTGGGCCCGCGTGCGCGACGCGCAGCTCGTATTCGGATTTGCGGATGCCGGACGCATCGCGTAGCACCGGCGAAAAGGGCCGGGCCGGCGAGGACCGCGCGGCCGCGTTCCTCGCGGAGCGCGGGTACCGGATCGTCGCGCGTAACGTCCGCGTGCCCGGAGGCGAAATCGACGCCGTCTGCCTCGACGGTTCGACCCTCGTCATCGTCGAAGTAAAACGGCGTGATTCGACCGGATTCGGCTCGGCGCTGAGTGCCGTCGGAGCGCGCAAACGAGCGACGCTGCGGCGCATCGCCGCCGACTACGCACAGATCGTCGCCCCCACCGCCAAGATCCGATTTGACGTCGTCGCTTTAGACGGTAATCGCTTGAGCCTGCATCGAAACGCTTTCTGAAATAGAAGCATGCCGACGACATCGAAGCCCGAGCTGCGCCGTTCCGTCACGCCATGGGGATCGTTCTCATGGGGCTACTCCGACGTCGGGGCCGATATCTTCGTGGGCTTGGGGCTCGTCCTGGCCGCGGCCGCCGGCGCGTCGAACGTCGCCTTCCTCTTCGCCGGCATCGTTTACGTCTGCATCGGGCTAGCCTACACCGAGCTGGCCGCAACCTATCCCGTTGCGGGCGGCGGACAATACTTCGTTTTACGCGGGCTGGGCGACATCTTCGGCTTTATCGCCGGATGGGCGGTGCTGCTCGATTTCACGATCGACATCACGCTGTTCGCTTGGACCTGCGTCGATTATTTGAGCCAGCTCCTTCCGGTGCTCACGGGATCGGTTCACCCGTGGGTGCATTTCCTGGTCACCCTCGGCCTGATCGTCGGGCTTTGCGCGCTTAACGTCGTCGGCGTCCGGGAGAGCACGGCGTTCAACGGCGCCGTGTCGGCGCTCGACGTCGTCAGCGAGACGTGCATCTTGTGTTTCGGCTTTCTCTTCGCGTTTCGCCCGGAGCTGCTCGTCCACAACATGCAGATGAGCTGGCCGTCGCCGTATCAGCTCATGCTCGGAACCTCGCTCGCCATCATCTCGTTCGTCGGCCTCGAGTCGATCTCGCAGGCGGCCCAGGAAACCCAACGTCCGGCTTCGGTCATCCCCCGCACCTCGATCGCCCTTATCCTGACGATTCTGATCTTCGCGCTGGCGTATTCGAATTTGGCGCTCGGCATGCAGCCGTGGCATCCCATCACCGATGCGGCCGGCCATCCGATCCAGTTCTGGCAAATCTTTCCCAACAACGGCGACAATCAAGGTAAAGCCGTAGCGCTGCTAGCCGAGCAAGTGCCGTACTTCGGCGCGATCGCCGCTTTCTACGTTCCGATACTGGGCGCGGTGCTGCTGTTGATCTCGTCAAACTCCGGCGTCTTCGGCAGTTCGCGCATCGCCTATGCGATGAGCAAATCGAACCTCTTGCCGTCGATATTCCAGCGCGTTCATTCGAAGTTCCGGACGCCGGCGATTTCGATCGTGGCCTTCGGCGGGGTCGCCGTCTTAGAACTCATTTTCGCGGCGTTTCCTTCGCTTCATCCCGACGCGATGACGCTCTACGCGCGCTTCTTTCGCAACGAAAGCGGGCTCGATTTTCTCGCCGATCTTTACGCCTTCGGCGCGGCTACCAGCTATTCGTTCGTGTTCGTGGCGCTGATCGCGCTGCGGCTCACCGATCCGCTCAGTCCGCGGAAGTTTAAGATTCCGCTGAACGTTCCGGTGCGCGTGCGCGGCGAGCGAGCCGAGTTCCCGGTGATCGGCGTGATCGGGTTCGTCGGCATCCTGTCGATTCTCGTTTTTACCCTGTTCACCCATCCTATCGGCCGGATCGCCGGGCCGAGCTGGCTGTTTTTGGGTCTCATCGCCTACGTGATCTACCGCCGCCACCGCGGGCTGCCGGTTTTTGGTTCGCAAAAACGCGACTGGCGTAAGGCTCAAGTCGAGATCCTTCGCAACGCCGGCGAGCTGGAGCTGATGGACGAATACGTGGCGAGCGTGAAAGCCAGCGACGAGCGCCGTGCGAAGGCCGGCGTCTAGTGCTCGCGCTGCGTGCGGTTCTCGCGGTCGCGTTGGTCGTTTGCGGCACCGTCATCATCGTGCGCGTGGCCGCCCTCGGGGTTCGATTCGAAAGTCTCCCCGGGCTCGTGCTCGGCGCAGCTATGATGGCGCTCGGCGTACACCGCATCTCGCTCATTTTGCGCCTGCGCGGCGGAGGCGTCGCACGATGATCCAATGGCTCGCGCCTCAGATCACCCCTACGGGCGCGGCCATTGCCGCCACGATCGCGACGCTGATCGGTACGATTCTGTATTGGATGCTCCACCCACCGAAGTCGGGGCTCCAGAAGCTGGCGGCCAAGACCACGGAAGGTCTAAAGCGGATGGTCAGCAGCATCATGGTGGTATTCTCACCGGAAATTAATTCGGGCCACATGATGGCGCTCGCGGTGAAGCTCGCGCGGGGAGAGCGCTCCGAATTGCGCGCCGTTTACGTGATCGAAGTGCCGCTGACGCTGCCGCCGGACGCCGAAATGCCCGACGAGGAACGCGCCGCGCTCGACTCGCTGGGCGCTGCCGAAACGATTGCCAACGCCAATAACGTTACGCTCCATACCGAAACGATCAAGGCTCGGTCGACCAAGGAGGCGGTGCTCGATATTGCCAAGCGCGAGAAAGCCGACCTCATCATTCTCGGATCCTATCTCGAGGGCAGGTACAGCGGCGCACGGCTGGGCGGCACGATTCAGGATATCGCCGCCGATGCAAAATGCGATGTGCTGATCGGCGTAGAAGGAAAACACGGCACGCTGCTTGGCGAAGAACCCCTGTAACACCAGCCGTTCGAACGGAGGAACCATGCATCCCCAGCGGATCGCTTCGTACATCGCCTCGACGGCGATCGTTGCAACGTTTGCGGTCGCTTTCGCACCGTCGGCTCGAGCCGAGAATACGGCACCCGCGATCGCGGCCTTCGATCAGGTTTTCGCCGGCACGAACGACTACACGTGCCAGATACACGCGCACGAAGTCAAGGGATCCGCATCGCAAAATCGCGTCTATCAATATTCGTTCATGAAGCCGCATTTCGTCAAAACGCTCATCTTGTCGGGCGACGGCCGTGGCTCGGGAGGCGTGTGGGTGGGCGGAGACCAGGTCAGCGGCCATCAAGGCGGCATCCTTTCGGGCATTCACCTCAAAGTCGACCTGCACGATGGGCGCGCCGTGTCCCTTCGCGGATTTACGATACCCGATGGCATGCTTCAAACGCTCGTGCACCGCTACGCAACAATTTCCGGAACCCTCACTCAGGCACCGGGCGGTAAGATCGGCGGCGTGTTGACCGATCGTCTCGATCTCAAGGTTGCCGATCCCGCCACCAACGACGGCATCTCCGAGCAGATCCTGTACCTGTCACAAGAAACGCATTGGCCGATTCGTCAGATTCTTTATTCAGGCTCGCAAATCGTACTCGACCAAACGATCGCCGACATCAAAACCAACGTGGGTTTAACGCAGGCCGACTTCCCGTTCTAGGAGCCTGGCTTAGGCACGCGATAAGTAGCGTTTGCGGAGTTCGTCGAGGACGACGGCGAGGAGGATGACGGCGCCGAGGACGACCTTTTGGAGGTACGAGTCGACGTTCAACAGGTTCATGGCGTTGTAGAGTACGCCGATGAGCAGCGCGCCGAAGAACGTGCCGATGATGCTGCCGCGGCCGCCCATCAGGCTGGTGCCGCCGACGACGACCGCGGCGATCGACTCGAGCAGTTCGTCTCCGGTTCCGGTTTGCGGCGAGCCCGACGAGAACAGCGCCATATACAGGAAGCCGACGATCGCCGCGCAGACGCCGCTGATGACGTAGACCATCATCTTAACGCGGGCGACGTTGATGCCGGCCAGCCGGGCCGCCTCTTCGTTTCCGCCGATCGCGAATACGTAGCGGCCGAAACGCGTGCGCGTCAATACGATTGAGGCTACTACGATGATCGCGAGCATCCAGATCACGGGAATCGGGATGCTCGGTAGATGCAGCGCGCGCGTAACCCCGCCGAGAAACGACCCGATGCCGGTGTTCTGAAAGTCGGGGCTTTGCAGCGCCACCGGACGGCCGTGGGCAAGGATGAACGAGAGGCCGAGCGCCATCTCCAGCATCGCGAGCGTCGTGATAAAGGGCGGGAGATTGAGCTTGACCACCGGCAGTCCGTTGATCCAACCGGCGCCCGCACCGACCGCCACCGTGACGGCCAGCGTCGCAAAAATCAACGGGAACCCAGTCAAATGCACCGAGTTGGCAAACAGCGCGGCGACCACGCCGGTCAGGGCGACGAGCGACCCGACCGAAAGGTCGATGCCGGCCGTAATGATGACGAACGTTTGTCCGACACCGAGCACGCAGTTGTACGTGATTTGCCGCAATACTCGAACGATGTTGCTGGGCTCGAGGAAGGACCCGTGCGACGCCACGTTGACGATGACGATCAGGACGATCAGCAGCAACGCCGCGCCGCCGAGGCGCAGCCAATAATTCAGGCGTTCGCGGTTTTTCATGCCGCCGCGGCCGCCCCGGTAGCGATCGCGATGACCCGATCGGGGGTTGCATCCGCCCGTGCGAACTCGGCCGCGATGCTTCCGTTTCGAATCACCAGGACGCGATGCGCCATTCCGAGCACCTCGGGAAGGTCGCTCGAAACCATCACGATGGCGGCGCCGCGCGCCGCCAGCTCGAGCATGAGGTGGTAAATCTCGGCCTTGGCTCCGACGTCGATGCCGCGGGTCGGTTCGTCGAACAAAAATACCCGAGCGCGGCCAAGAAGCCACTTTGCCAGCACGACTTTCTGTTGGTTTCCTCCCGACAGATTGCGGGCGATTTGCTCGCTTCCCGGCGTACGGATGTGCAACTCCTCGATCATCTTCTCCGCGGCCGTTCGCTCGCGCCGTCGGTCGATCAGCAGATCGCGAGCGACGAACTCCGCTAGATGTGCGAGCGTGATGTTTTCCCGTACCGTCATCCCGAGTACTAGGCCCTGCGCCTTGCGATCCTCGGTTATGAATGCGATGCCCGCCGCGATCCCGTCTTCAGGCTTTCGAACGCGCACGCGCTTGCCATCGATGGCGATCTCGCCGCCGCTGGCGACGTCGGCGCCCGCAATCGCGCGAACGATCTCGGTGCGGCCCGCCCCGACCAGTCCCGCCAGCCCGACGATCTCGCCCGCGCGCACCGAGAACGTGACGCCGCGAACGAGCGGTTCGCGTCGCAGGCCGCGTACGTCGAGCACCACCGGCGCGTCGGGAGCAAGCGGCGGGAGTTCGGGAAAGTGTGCGTCCAGCTGCCGCCCGACCATCGCGCGGATGATTTCGCCGACGGGAAAATCGGCGGCGCGGCGCGTTTCGACCGCCTTTCCGTCGCGCAATACCGTGACCCGGTCGGCAATCTTCGGCAACTCGTCCATCCGATGGGAGATGTAGATGATGCCGGCGCCTTGGCTTTTTAAACGGCCGATGATCGCAAAAAGGCGCTCGATTTCGCGATCGCTCAGCGCCGCCGTCGGTTCGTCCATCACGATGATGCGTGCGTCGCGCGCGAGTGCCTTAGCGATTTCGACGAGCTGCTGCTGACCCACCGAGAGCTGCGACGTCGGGACGTCGAGGGGCAGCTCGAGCCCGAGTTCACCGAACGCTCGCTGCGCGCGCTCGCGCGCGGCGCGCTCGTCGATGAAAACGCCCGCCCGCGTCGGCTCGGCGCCGAGGGCGACGTTCTCCGGCACGGTCAACTGTCCAACCAGCGTGAATTCCTGATAGATCATGCCGATTCCGAGGCGTTCGGCCGCACGCGGGGAGTCGATCTTCACCGGCCTGCCGTCGATCAGGATTTCGCCCTCGTCGGCCGGCTGCGCTCCCGCCAGAATTTTCATCAGCGTGGATTTTCCCGCGCCGTTTTCGCCGACCAGCACGAGCACTTCGCCCGAAAAGAGCGTCAGCGATACGTCGGCCAGCGCGCGAACGCCGGGAAAGGTCTTCCCGATGCCGCGCATCTCGAGCAGTGGACCGGCGGCGTCCTTCGACATTCGTTCGAAGTTAGCGGCGGTTACAGGCCACTAAGGAGTTTTCTTTGCGTCGGCTTGCGTGTAGGCGCCGACGCCGATCTTCACCAAGTATGCGGGGGTCTTTCCGCCGAAATAATCGTGAATCACGTCGACCGTCGTTGCGCCGATCTTGTTTGGAAACTGGATCGCGTCGCCGTACATCGCGCCGCTCGCAATCTGCGTGCGCGCCTCGGGCGTCGCGTCGTAGCCGACGATCGCCACTTTGCCCGTTAATCCGGCCGCCTTCACCGCGGTGAGCGCACCGAGCGCGGAATCGTCGTTGATCCCGAAGACTCCTTTGAGATTCTTGTGGGCTTGGAGGATGTCGCCGGTATCGCTGTTGGCTTTGGTGCGCGTGCCGCCGGAGTCGACGTCCGCGACGACGCTCACGCCCGGACAGAGCTGCGCGAGCGCCTGCTTGAAACCCTTGACTCGATCTTGAACGCTGGTCACTTCGGGCTCGTCGATGATCGCGACGCTCCCGCTTTTACCGACCGCTTCGCAGACGAGCTTTCCGGCTTGAAATCCACCCTGCACGTTGTCGCTCGCGATGTGCGCGACGACTTTGCCCTGTTTGCTCGTGCTCGCGATGTCGGCGGTGAAGACGGGGATCGACGCGTTGTTGGCCTCGACGATCGCACTGCCGATCGCTTGCGAGTCGTAGGGCGTCAAAACGATCGCGTCGACCTTCTTGGAAATGAAATCCTCGACTTGACTCTGCTGTTTGGCGTTGTCTCGATTGGCATCGACGACGACCAGCTTATAGCCGTATTTTGCGGCCTCGGCGCGCATACCGGCCTCCATGTCCTGGTAAAACTGAGCTTCTCGGTTCTGAATGGAAACGCCGATGGTTTTCCCAGCCGGAGCGGCCGCGCCGGCCGAACCGGCGGGGGAGCTGGTTGCTTGGGAGTTCGAGTTGGAGTTCGAACAAGCGGCAAGTACGAGGCAAATTGCGAGCAGCGATGCCGGCCGGAAATGAGTCAAGTTGCGTACTCCTCGGAAGGGTGCGGGTATGCCAAGGCAGTGGTTGGGCACAAGCCGAACGCTGGCCTTCGTTGTCCACAATGTGCGACGTTCATCTTGTGCAATCTGTGGAGAATGGCGTAAACGACGCGATAATTCAGCTCGGATCCCCTTGCGAAGCAACCTCCGACGGATTCCGAGCACCCCACAGGCGCCCTCCGAGGGCGACCAGTCCGACGATGCTTGCGACCGCAACGCCGGCCCATACCCAACCGCCGGCGGGCCGCCCATAAACGAACTCACCGGCCGAAAAGAGCGCGCCGTAGACGGCGGCCAGCCCCAGTACCCAGCCGAGCAGCGACTGCGCGGGCGAATCCGGCGTGGGCGGGAGCCCGGAGGCCTTGCGAACCCGGGCCCAGCCCGGCCCGGCGGGCCTCACCTTGCTATAGAAGGCCGCGAGCGCAGCGCCGTCAACCGGTGGCGTCGCGTAGGTGACGGCCAGCCAAACGACCGTCGTCACGGCGACGGTCGTCAGCAGAATCGTCGTGCTCGCAAACGGATGCCCCATCTTTCCGGCCGCAAAGAAGCCCAGCGAAACGGCAAACGACGAGAACATGGCGCTCACCTCGCTCCATGCGTTGATGCGCCACCAGAACCAGCGCAATAAGTAGATCAACCCGGTGCCCGCGCCGATCGAAAGCAGGAGGTTGAACGCGTCCTTTGCGGTGTCTAAGTACAGCGAAAAAACGACGCCGGCTCCCATCAGCAATACCGTGACGAGACGCCCGGCGAAAACCAACTCGCGCTGGCTCGAGCCCGGTCGAATAAAGCGCTGGTAGAAATCGTGCACCAAGTACGACGTGCCCCAGTTAAGATGCGTTTCGATCGTCGAGCGATATGCCGCGAACAGACCGGCTACCATGAATCCGGCAAAGCCGGCCGGCAGGAAGACGAGCATTGCCGGGTAGGCGATGTCGTTGCCGATCAAACTGGGCTGCACCGCCGGAAACCGCGACGCGATGTCGTGCAGGGACGGATAGACGATCGTCGACGCTAGCGCGACGACGATCCACGGCCACGGCCGCAGCGCGTAGTGCATCGCCTGAAACGCGAGCGTGCCAAAGAGCGCATCTTTTTCCGTACGCGCGGCGAGCATGCGCTGCGCGACGTAGCTGCCGCCGCCCGGCTCCGCGCCGGGATACCACACCGACCACCACTGCACCGTCAAAGGAATCACGAAGATCGCGAGCGCGGTCGGCCAATCCGCGAAGTTTGGAAGAATCGAGAGCATCCCCGCTTTGGGCCCGCTAAAGTGCGCGATCAACCCGTGCAATCCGCCCACGCCCGGTGCGTGAATGGCGAAGTAGGCAGCGGCAAACGCCGACGTGATCGTGATGCAAAACTGGATCATGTCGGTGACCATAACGCCCCATAGCCCGGCCGTCGCAGCAAAGACGATCGGGACGGCCGCCAGCAGCAGCAGCGTTTCCAGGCGCGGCCAGGCAAACAGGACGCTGGCGATTTTCACCGCCGCAAGATTGACGCTCGCGATGATTACGCAGTTGAAAAATAGCCCGAGATAGATCGCGCGGAAGCCGCGCACGAACGATGCCGCTCGCCCGGAGTAGCGCAACTCGTAAAACTCGAGGTCGGTCAGCACGCCGCTGCGCCGCCACAGGCGCGCGTAAAAGAACACCGTGGCCATGCCGGTCAGCAGGAACGACCACCAGACCCAGTTCTCGGCCACGCCCCCGTCGCGAACCAAATTGGTGACCAGGTTGGGCGTATCGGTGGAAAAAGTCGTCGCGACCAGCGAAATGCCGATCAGCCACCACGGCGCCTGCCGGCCGGCCGCGAAGAACTCGGTTATGTTCCGGCCGGCGCGGCGCGCGAGCACGATCGCCGGAATGAACGTGACGCCGAGCGAGACAACGATGATGATCCAATCGAGCCTCGTCAAATGCATGGACGGGCGCGTTACGGCCCGATTGCGCGCTCTCCTCTGTCGGAAGCCGAACGTCACCCTAGTCACCGAGCTTCGCGCGCGCAGAGGATGCGCGGCATGCTGTCGCTCGCATTTTCAGCCGCGATGCTCGGTATCGAAGGCTACTCGGTGCGCGTCGAAGCCGTTAGCTCCGCCGGCACGCCCGCCTTTTCGATCATCGGACTGCCGGATCGCGCGCTTCGGGAAGCCTGCGACCGCGTGCGTGCCGCCATTTTTAACTCGGGCTTCGCCTATCCGGCGGGACGCCTGCTCGTGAATCTCTCGCCGGCGGACGTGCGCAAGGCCGGGCCGGCATTCGATCTCGCCATCGCGCTGGCGCTCATCGCAATCGACGAACAGATCGATCGGCTCGCGCTCCAAGGCTTTCTCGCGCTCGGCGAACTCGCGCTCGACGGAAAGCTTCAGCCGGTGAACGGCATCCTGCCGATGGTGCTCGGTGCGCGCAGCGCCGGGTTTCACAAGCTCATCGTCCCGTCGGCAAACGCCGGCGAAGCCGCTCTGGTCGACGACATCGAACTCTACGCGGTCGACACGCTCGCGTCGGCGGTCGCCGTAGTCGGCGGAAACGGCGCGAAATGGCGCCGGCGAACCACCCCGCCGGCTCTCGACCTCGACGACGGCCGCGTGCACGGCGATTTTGCCGACGTGCGCGGACAGCTCGCGGCGAAACGCGCCATCGAAATCGCCGCCGCCGGCGGACATAACCTCTTGCTGGTCGGACCGCCCGGCTGCGGAAAGACGATGCTGGCACGCCGGCTGCCGTCGATTCTTCCGCCGATGTCGCTGCACGAAGCGCTCGAGGTGACGAAGATCTACAGCGTCGCGGGCTTCTTGCTTCGCGACGCGGGGATCGTGCGCGCACGGCCCTTTCGCTTTCCGCATCATACCATCTCGCAAACCGCGCTGGTCGGCGGCGGCGCGCGCGCGAAACCGGGCGAAATCTCGCTCGCACACCACGGCGTGCTCTTTCTCGACGAGCTTCCGGAGTTTTCACGCAGCGCGATCGAAGTGATGCGCCAACCACTCGAGGAAGGTACGGTGACCATCGCGCGCGCGTCCGGAACGTTTACATACCCGGCCCGCTTTCAACTGGTCGCTTCGATGAATCCGTGCCCCTGCGGATATCGCGGCACGCGCAACGCCGAGTGCCGCTGCGACGACGCGGCGGTGGCGAAATACGTCGGAAAGCTTTCCGGTCCGCTGCTCGATCGCATCGATCTACAGATTGAAATCGCACGCGTGCCCTTCGACGACATGGTTCGGTTCGAGGGCGGGGAACGGTCGTCGCAGATCCGAGCCCGCGTCCTTGCGGCGCGCGAACGGCAACGCGCGCGATTTTCCGGCACGACGATTTCGAGCAATGCCGAAATCCCGGGCAATGCGATGCGGCGGCACTGCGCGCTCGACGAAACCGCGATGCGCCTGCTCGCGCTAGCCAGCGCGAAACGCCAGTTCTCGGCCCGCGCGCTCGACCGCATCGCGCGCGTCGCCCGCACGATCGCCGATCTCGTGGGCGCGGCTTCGATTTCGTCCGAACACGTCGCCGAGGCCATTCAATACCGCAGCCTGGAACGGATCGGCGCCGCCGCGTAGCCCGGCCAAACAAGGGTGCGGCATGCGCCGAGGATAACCCCGACGCATGGGTGTGGTGTGCGCCCCTCGCGGGTTGGTTGTATTAGGTCTGATTGCGGCGACGATCGCTGCGGCCGACCCGACCGCTCCACCCCCGCAAGTACCGGCCGGGACGCACGTTCGATTTCATCTCACCGCGCCGCTCTCTTCCAACGAAAGCAAAACCGGCCAGCCGTTCAGCTTCGTGCTGCTCGAGCCGATTGCGGTCGACGGCAAGGTCGTCGCTGCGGCCGGCGCGACGGGCGCCGGCACCGTACTTCTGGCGGGCCCCTCGGGCAATAAGGGCCACGAAGGCGACCTGACGCTGCGAATCGACTCCGTTCCCGCCGCGGATGGAGGACAGATCATTTTCGACGATCAGCGCTTCGAAGTTAATGGAACGAACGAGAAGGTCGTGTCCGCGTTGGCCGGTTTCATTCCATTCGTAGGTTTCTTCGCGCAGTTCATGCGCGGCCAAGACGAGCACCTCGGCGTGAACAACGCGCTCGACACGGCCTTGTTGCGCCCAGCGACGATCGTCGGCCCGCCGCCGGTGTGCACCCCACCGTCGCCAACCAGTTCGCCATCGCCAACGGCTTCGGCATCGCCATCGGCTTTGGCATCGCCGACGGCTTCGGCGTCGCCAACGGCTTCGGCATCGCCGACGGCTTTAGCGTCAGCGTCGCCGTCGGCCTCGCCGACACCGTGTAGTCCGCCGCCGCCATGTTCGCCCGCATCGCCGACCGATACGCCGTCGGCGTCGGCGCCGCCGACCGCAATAACGTCGCCGGCCGGCGCGGCATCGCCGTCTGCATCGCCGTCGGCATCGCCGTCGCCGACGCCGACGCCTTCGCCGTGCGTCTCGCTGCCGCCATGCGCGCCGGCAGTGTCGTCGAGTTCGCCAACCGCATCGGCATCGCCAACCGCGCCGGCATCGCAAGCGCCGCCGCCGTCCCCCTCGCCGACCCCGTGCGCTCCGCCAACGCCGACCGCATGGGTGACGCCGTACCGATTTGTAGCGCCGTCGGCGCCGCCGGCATCGGCTCCGCGGCCATCGCCGACCTCACGAGCCGATCGTCAGTAGGCGAACAACAGGCCGGCACCGAGCTGGTACGCCCCGGCCGATTCCGTGCCTTCTAACGTGAAGCGATAGCGGCCGGCGGGACGCATCACCAGCGAAAGCGTTCGATCGTTTTCGAAGCCGCAGCCATGAAGTCGATGCCCGACACCGGGATGCCGCTTTCGCGCGTGTAGGCTTCGAGCGTGTCGAAATGCGCTTCGAAGCCGTGCCGGTCGTCGGTGAACGAAAAATCGGCACCGATCGCGGGGTCGAAGAGTTCGAACGGGTTACCGCCGCCCGCGGCACCGCCGCGCGATTTAGCCCGGAACGAGCTGCGGAATCGCGTCCCCGCTGAGAAACGCCGCAAGCTCGGCCGGCGAAAACTGAATTCCCGCCCAGAACGTACCGAATTCCGCGTACCGCGCGCTGGCTTCGTCGAACCGCATTTCGTAAATCAATTTCTTGAAAACCAGCGGATCGTCGGCATACAAGTCGACGCCCCACTCGAAGTCGTCGAAGCCGATCGACCCGGAGATGACTTGGGTTACGCGACCGTGATACGAACGCCCGACCAGACCGTGATCGCTCATCATCTTGGTGCGCTCGTCGAACCCGAGCGTGTACCAGTTCTGCACTTCGCCGCGGCGCTTGTTCATCGGGTAGAAACAGGCATACCGTCGTTGCGGAATCTTCGCCCAAAGGCGCGGCCCGATGTACGGGCTCTCTCCCTGCTCGCGCACGAGTTCGTCGAAAGCGGCGATCCACTCCGGCGACTGCGGCGGAAGGCCGCGCTCGTTGAGCTGCGCGTGAATCTTTCCGGTTGCCCCGTACATTCCGACCTCGAGCACCGAAACGTAGGATCCGAGCGGAATCAGAAACTCGCGCAACTCGAGTTTATCGACCAGCGTTTGCGCGTACGCCAAACCGTCGAATCCGCGCGCGTAGTGCGTCAGCATGAGATCGCCCTTGTGGCCCACGATCTGGGTGAGGCCGAGGTCGCCGGCGGCGCCATTCTTCAGATGGTCGACTAAATCGATCGCATGGACGGCGTATTTTTGGCGCCGCTTCTCCGGCAGCGCGTCCCAGCGGCGCCGGTCCAGGGCGAACATGCGGTGGAGAATCCACCATCCTTCGAGCGATTCGGGAACGTTTGGATCGCGCATCTAACGCCTGGCCAACGCCTTCACGCGTTTCATCTCGGCAAGAACCTCGGCTTCAAGCGTTTCGGGGCGTTCGCGGTACTTCGCCCACAGCGGCGGCGTGTGCGCGATATCGTCGAGCACCCGGCAGTAAATCGCATTCACCGGCGTCGGAACGTGGTGCTCGTGGCCGGCCGCCGCAACGGCGCCGTTGACCACGTCGACCTCGGTCTGCGGTTTGCCGTTGCGCAGGTCGATCAGCAGCGAAGGCGCTTTCCGGCCGCGCGCGGCGGAGATGCTGTGCGCGAGCAATCCGCGGGCGACCGGGCTCGGCAAGCTCGCCACGCTGAACAGCGCGCGCACCGGATAGCGCGGCAAGTCGATCGGGGTGAGTTTCATCGCTTGCATGACGGCGCGCACTTCCCGGATCATGCGAATCTCGAGCGTAAAGACCTTCTCAAAATGCACCAGACGGTTCGGCAAGACGTTCAAAATGGCGCAGCTCGCGTTGGCCACGGCGTTGAGCGCGAGTTTGCTCCATTTCAGCGCGCGCCAATCGTCGACCACCTTGACGTTCAAGCCCGCGCCGGCAAACGTCGCGACCAGCCAGTTGTAAGCGTTCGACCCCATCGGCGCGAGCGCCAGACCACCCTCTTTAGCGGTCTGCACGTTGCCGTCTCGGTCGCGACCGACCGGAGTCGTGAGCGCGGCCGCGACCACGTTGTCGGCCCCGAACGCAGCGGCCAGCTTTTCTTCGTTGCCGACGCCGTTTTGGGGAGATACGAAAACGCATTTCTCCGGGTGCGCGATCGCTTTGCGCAACGTTTCGATGGCGGCGTCGGTATCGTACGACTTCGTCGTCACCAGCGCGACGTCGGCATCGAACGTCGAACGGACCTCGTCGATGGAGCGGGGTGCGTATTCGACCTCGAGACCGACCGACTCGAGCCGGTCGCCGAAGTAGTTTCCAACCGCGCCTTTGCCGACGATGTAGATCTTCACGCGCGGACGTCCGTCGAACCGAATCCGCCGTCTCCGCGCGCCGTCGGCGGCAACTCGTCGACCAGATCGAACGACGCTCGAGAAACCGGCGCAACCACCATCTGTGCGATCCGGTCGCCGCGCCGAATCACGACCGGTTCGGAGCCTAAGTTGGCGAGCACGACCTGAACGTGCCCGCGATAATCGGCATCGATCGTGCCGGGTGAGTTGAGGCATGTCACGCCGCTACGAATCGCGAGACCGCTGCGCGGTCGAACCTGCGCCTCGTATCCAACCGGCAGGGCGATCGAAAAACCGGTCGGCACGAGCGCGCGCCCACCCGGCGGCAAGGTGAGTTCCTCGGCCAGCGCCGCGCACAAATCGGCGCCCGCAGCGTGCTCGGACATATAGGCCGGAAGCGGCAAGCCATCGCCCTCAGGCATTCGCGTGAGCGCGACGCGGGGTCGGGCGGTCATAATGCTTGCGGGTCACTTTGCAAGCAGGGCCGCCAACTCTTCCCGGAAGCTCTCGATGTCGCGAAAAGACCGATACACGCTAGCAAAGCGAATGTACGCAACCGGGTCGAGCCGCTTGAGCGATTCCATGAGTTTTTCGCCGACCAGGGTGGACGGAACTTCGCTCTCGCCGCGCGCAAAAAGTTCGCGCTCCAGGTCGGCCGCGACGACTTCCATCGCGTTTTCGGAAATCGGGCGCTTTTCGCACGCCTTGCGTAGGCCTCCCAGAATCTTCTCGCGGTTGTACTGCTCGCGCCGTCCGTCTTTCTTGACGACGAAGAGTCGCGGAGCTTCCATGCGCTCGTAGGTGGTAAAGCGGTGCTTACACCGCGGATCCAGGCATTCGCGGCGGCGACGAACGACGGTCTCGTCGTCGCGCGAGTCGACGACGCGCGTCTCACTCTTGCGACAAGTCGGGCAGATCAGCGGTCAAACTCCCCTAAGGGCGGCGTCTCGATACCCAATATCTAGTGGGTCTCCGTATTATACGTTACTATCCGTAGTAAACGCAAAAAGGACCGCGTGAACGGTCCCCCGAGCGTGCCGCACCGCGTGCGCGACCTTCTTTTTGGGATTTCCGGGCCGTTTTTAGCCCGCGGCACCGATCTTGAACATCTTGGTTCCGCAAACCGGGCATTTGCCTTCGGTCGCGGGACGTCCGTTCTTCATCGTGATTTGGACGGCGTCTTTGATCTCACGCTTGGTCTTACATTTGACACAATACGCTTCTGCTGCCACCTCGGGTACCTCCGTTCGTTGCGGGCTGCCTATTCCCGTGGGCCGTGGCGATTCCCCCTGCGCGCCACGTCAAAGCGGGAAGGAGACCCCTTGTCGCCGTCGGGCGACGTGTGATGGCCCGAATATGTGCGAACCGGTGTACGAGAGCCGCGAGCGGATCGAGGCGGCGCGCGGCGGCCGTTCAGGGGAGGCCGCAGTCCCCGGCCTATGGCGCGTCGGAACGCTCGCGGGCCTAGGCCTTCCGTGCGTGGCGATCGTGGGCACCCGCGCCGCCACGCCTCTGGGAAAGTTCCTCGCCCGCGAGTTCGCGGCGCAGCTCGGGCGCGCCGGCTGCTGCATTCTTTCCGGGCTGGCACTCGGCATCGATGCGGCGGCCCACGAAGGGGCCCTAGATGCCGGCGCGGCGACCGTCGGCGTGCTCGGCGGCGGCCACCGGAATTTCTTCCCGGCGCGCAACCGCGCGCTGGCCGCCCGCATGGTCGCCGCCGGCGGAGCGGTGCTTTCGCCGTTTTCTCCCGAGTGCCGCGCCTACCCGTGGCAGTTTCTGGCCCGCAACGGCGTGGTCGCGGCGCTGGCCGACGCGGTGGTGGTGATCGAGGCGCCGGCGCGCAGCGGAGCGCTGAACACGGCCGGATGGGCCGCCGGCCACATCCCGGTGCTCGCCGTCCCGGGCGACGTCGACCGCAAGCACGTCCAAGGCTGCCTCGCGCTGATCCGCGACGGCGCCGTTTTGGCGCGCAGCGCGGACGACGTGCTGGAAGCACTCGGGCGCGCCGCGCCGGCGCCGTTCGCACGGCTCCCCGCGCGCGCCGGCCCGCATGGGAGCGCGCTGCTCGCCGCCCTGGATGCCGGCGTTAGCCGGCTGGACGACCTGGTGGCCGCCACCGGAATCGGCGTGCCGGCCGCCCTCGCGGCGCTGGCCATTCTCGAACTCGACGGCCTCGTCGAGTGCCGGGCGGCTTCGACCTACGCACGAAACCCGCTAGGCTAGCCGAGCCGGTCGGTTAAGCTAAGAGTCGTGCTCATTCGCATCGTTGCCGTTGACCGGGTGCGCTCGCCGCACGTGGCCGCCGTGTGCGCCGATTTACGTACGCGGATCGCGCCCTATCATCCCTACGCGGAGGTCGAAGTGCGCCCGGGTGACGGGAAAGACCCGCGCGCGGCGATGCGCGACGAATCCACTCGTATTTTGCGCCATCTGCGCGCCGACGACCGGATGTGGTTGCTGGAACGTACCGGCTCGCAGCTTTCGAGCCCGGCGCTCGCCGGACGCCTCGATGAGGCCGGCCGCAGCGGTGCGCGCCGGTTGACCCTCGTGATTGCCGGAACCTACGGCGCGGACGCGGCGCTTCGGATGCGCGCCGAGTTTCTGTGGTCGCTTTCGGAGTTGACGTTCTTACACGAGTGGAGTCGCGCGATCGTGCTGGAACAACTCTATCGCGCGGCGAAGATCGCCCGGAATGAACCCTACCATCACTGAACCGCACGCACTCATGCTGCGCGCGTTCGGCGACGCCGTTGCCGCGACGGCCTGCGCGCTGTACCCCGAGGCTCCGGCTGTGACGGTGTCGTTCGAAGCGCCGCGCCGCCCCGAGTTCGGTGATTTTGCGACGAACGCGTCGTTCTCGCTGGCAAAAATCGCCCGCCGTTCTCCGCAGGACGTCGCCCAGGCACTCGTCGAGGGCGCCCGCGCACACTTTAGCACCGCCGAGGTTTTCACCGCGATCGAACCGGTCGCCGGTTTCATCAATCTGCGTTTTGCGCCGCAGGTCTGGCAGCGCGAACTCGTCCGCATGAGCGGTCCGGCCGAGCCGCGGCGGCTGCGCGACCGGCCGGCCGGCCAAGCGTCGCCGCCCGGCAATCGCGTATCGCTCGAGTTCGGAAGCGCGAACCCGACCGGCCCGCTGGTCGTCGTGCAGGGACGCTCGCTCTCGATCGGCGACGCGCTCGCCAACGCGATGCGCTATTGCGGATACGACGTCTTCACCGAGTGGATCATCAACGACGCCGGCGCGCAGGTCGAGCGGCTGGCCCGATCGCTCTACGCGCGCTATCGCCAAATCGGGGAGCCGTCGTTTCCGTTTCCCGAAGACGGCTATCCCGGCGACTACCTGGTGCCGATCGCGCGGACGATTCACGATCGCGACGGCGAACGCTGGGCCACCGCGCCCGAATCGGCATGGCTGCCCTACTTTCAAACGTCGGGGCGCGACGCGATCGTCGCCGGGCAACGCGCGACCGCGGAACGTTTCGGCGTTCGCTACGACCTCTGGCAAAGCGAACGGGAACTCCACGACGCCGGAAAAATCCGCGAAGGCCTCGATCGCCTGCGCGGGCTCGGCCTCACCTACGAGCGCGACGGTGCGCTCTTCTTCCGGACCACCGATTTCGGCGACGACAAGGATCGGGTCGTCCTGCGCGCCGACGGGCGCCCGACGTATTACGCCCTGGACGTCACGTACCACTACGAAAAACTTCAGCGGTCGGATCGCGTGATCGACATCCTCGGCCCGGATCACCACGGCTACGTCGCGCGCTTGAAAGCGCTCGCGGCGGCGCTCGGGTTTCCGGGCCGGATCGATGCGCTGATCTCCGGTCAAATTGCCTTGATGCGCGGCGACGAACAGGTCAGCATGAGCAAACGGGCCGGCCAAATCGAAACGCTCGACGACATTCTCGACGAAGTCGGCAACGATGCGGCGCGCTTCTTTTTCGTCATGCTGGCGCCCGAATCGCCGCTCACGTTCGACTTGGCGCTGGCGGTGGCGCAGAACAACGATAACCCCGTGTACTACGTGCAATACGGCCACGCGCGCATCGCATCGGTGCTTCGCAACGCCGGCGAAAACCCCGCGCCGATGCAGGGAAAGGAAGGTTCGGCGGCGCCGCTGATTCATCCGACGGAGCTGGCGCTGATACGCCGGCTGGTGGAGTTCCCGCACGTCGTTGAGGGTGTGGTCGAACACCTGGCGCCGCACCGCCTCGCGCGATACGCGCGCGACGTTGCCGCGGACTTTCACGCTTTCTACACCGAATGCAAGATCCTCACCGACGACGCCGAGACGCGGGCGGCGCGGCTGATGCTTTGCGTCGCCACCAAAGACGTGCTCGCGCGCGCGCTCGCGATGCTCGGCGTCAGCGCCCCGGATTCCATGTAGTTGGCCGGCGTCTACGCGGCACTCTGGCTGCTCGGGCTTTTAGCCGCAGCGCCCGCGTTGCGGGCGACCGAGCGATATGCCCTGCCGGATCGCTTGCGCGACGCGCTCGTCCTGGGCGTCACCATTCCGTTCGTACTCGGTTTTCTCAACCTGTTGTATCCGGCCGCGTGCTGGGTCGTGCTGGCGCTCGGGATCGCGGTCGCCTATTACCGTCGCGGCGCTCGCAGCCGGCCGGACGCCACGACCCCGGAACCGCCGTATCTTCTGATCGTCGCGCTGGTACTCGTCGGGTGGCCGCAACTGATGCGTCCGCTGCTCGACGGCGATTCGCTTTCGTATCATCTGCCCAACGCTGCGGCGTGGGTGCACGCGCACGGTCTCTGGACGACCGATCCGCGGTATTGGTGGTATCCGCCCGCGTCGGAGCTTTTTGCCGCCGCGCTGTTCGCCGTTTCCGGCCCGTTGACCGTAGCCTGGAGCGGTTTCGGCGCGCTGGCGCTCATCGGTTTCCGTATCGTCGCCTGGGCGCGCACGCAATCCGCGGCGCCGCCGTGGCTGGCCGACGCGCTGGCGGCGGCGACGGTAACTGCGGCGCCGATCGCGCTGCAGGCCGGGTCGTTGCAGAACGACGCTTGGCTAGCCGCGTTTTTCCTCGAGGCGCTGTGGACGATTCGGCAAGAACCGCTTGCCGCCGCGCGCACGCTCGCAGTCACCGCCTTGATAAAACCCTACGGTTGGATCTTTGCGCTGCTAGCCGCGGGTACGTCGAAAGCGCCGTTGCGCGTATGGCTGGCAGCCGCGGGCGCCATCGGCCTGTGGGTCGCCCACGACGTCGGGCTGTGGCACGGCGCGCTCGTTACGCCGGGCAGCACGTCGTCGGCCAACACGTGGGCATCGACGATCGTCGCGCACGGCCTGCCGGCGCTTGCCTTGTTGGCACGCGTCAGCCTACGGACGTCGCCGTTCGTACTTCTCGCGCTGCTCGCGGCCGTCGCCGGCCCGGCCGTCGCACGTGACGATCGACGGGCCATCGGTTGGGCGGCGTTCGCGGCGATCGCCTTCTTTCTCGTGATGCCGCTGGCGTACGCCGATCGCAACCCACAGCTCGCAACCGGCGCGTCGCTGCGCTACGCGGCGCCGGCGATCGTGCTCGGCGCGTTGCTCCTGATGCGCGCGGCCGAGCGCGCACCGCGCCTCGCGACCGGCCTTCTGGTCGCTTCGTCGGCGTTCGGGGGCGCCTCGTTGGTCGCGATATTCTGGAACGACGCGCCGACGCGCGCGGCGCCGGCGCTGGCAGTCATCGCTGCATGCAACGTCGCGGTAGCCCGTGCCCACCGCTCGCCGTGGCCGGTGCCCGCCGGACTGGCGCTCGCCATCGTCGCGTCGTGGTTCATGGTTGCGCGCGATCCGCTCGCGTACTACGTCGACGCCGCGCGCGTCGGCGGAAAAACGTCGGGCGTGTACGCGTGGATAGCGCGCGAGCAGCCGCCCGTCATCGGCGGTTGGGGACTGCGCATCGGCACCGTCAACGTGCTCGCGCCGGCCACCCGAGCGTTCGATCTGCCCGAGGTCGCGCCGTGTGCGACGGCTCGCAGCCAGGGCGCGCTGCTGATCGCGGTCGTGGAGAACGATCGCACGCCCGCATCGAACGCACGCCGCTTAGCCGCCGCGCGCGCGTGCGGACGCGTGCGCTACGACGATGCCACCGCCGTGGTCAGCGGCGGCTAGCGTAACCGAACGCTAGGCTAGGCGAAGGGAATGGCCGGCGCCGCAACGCAAAAGCGCGACTATTAGGAGAACGACATGAAACTTTCAATCGCGGCGGCCGTTAGCATCGGCGCCCTACTGA
>JBDTDR010000170.1:0-11680 GCA_039922955.1 Candidatus Tumulicola sp. | reverse complement strand
TCGCGAAAGGCCACGGTGGCCGCTCTCTTTATGCTAGGAGGGCGACCCTCTCATACACCACTCCCGGGGACACGATCAGCCAATACGACCTTCTCGGCAAGGTTGGAACCTACCATCTGTCTGCTACGATCAATGACGCAAGGATTCTGCTTCGCCGAGATGGATTCTATGCTCTATCAAACACCGGGGCTGTAGTTACCGATACCTCCCAAGAGGTCGTGTCAGTGTTACGTTGCGATGTCGTTACAAAGATCCACAGCTTCGACGATTCAGCTTCACAGGATCTGGCGACTCGGCGATTATTTCGGGATCTACGAAACCTAATTTCTAACGCAAAAACGACGAAAGTTTCGCAACGACCTACGAAGTTCGACGATGCTCTGTTCGATCCAGAACCGGAGTTGCCGAGGCAGTGATCTTCGACCCCGACCAGCCTCTAGCCGCCCCGCAGCCACGCGCTGGGTGCGCCGATCGCATTGCAGCTGCGAGCGCCTCGCATCGCGGCAAGCTTAGTTCGCAGCAGCCCCGCAGCTTAATGGCCTAGATCGCGGCGCTTCGATCGGCGGCTAAGGCCCAGCCCGCCAGGCTGCCTGGAGGGGGGGCGCCATCTTTTTGCGCTCAACTCCTTTCCCCCTAGGCGGCGGCGCCGTGGCATTTCTTGTATTTTTTTCCGCTTCCGCAGGGGCAGAGCTCGTTGCGGCCGACTTTCGGCGCCTCGCGGTGAATCGGTTTCGGGCCTGACTCGTCGTCTTTGTTCGTGTGCAGTTGCTGAGGGTTGCGATCGGCTCCCGGCATCGGGCCGAGCAGCTGTTCGAGTTCTTGCGGGGCCAGGCGCCCCGGCATTTCGTTCGGCTTCGGGACGAGTTCGCCCGAGGGAATCGGCTGGAACTGCGGGCTGCCGCCGTATTGCTGCTGCATCGGGTCTTGCGGCGCGGGGCCTTGCTCGATCACGACGCGGAACACGCCCTTGATGGCTTCGTCCGAAATGTTGTTCTTGAGCGATTCGAAGATCTCGAAGGCCTCTTTTTCGTATTCGACGCGCGGATCTTTCTGTCCGTAACCGCGCAGTCCGATGCCGGTTTTGAGGTGATCCATCACGTACAGGTGGTCGACCCATTGCCGGTCGATGATCGGCAAGAGCAGATAGCGCTGTTCGACGACGCGCAAAATCTCGGGCGTCACCTCGCGCTCCTTGGCGTCGTAGGCCTCGGCCGCTTTGGCTTGGAGCGTGCGTCGAATTTCTTCGCGGTCTTTCGTTTCCAACTCGGCGCGCGCGAGGTCGCGCTTGAGCGGGTAGATCAAATCGAGTTGATTGATCATTTCATCGAGATCCCACTCGCCCGGATGCACGTTTTCCGGCGCATTTTGCTCGACCGATTCGTCCACCTTCGCTTCGAGCGTTTGGAGCATGAAGGTCCGCGAGTCGAACTTCCCTTCCAAAATCGCACGGCGGTCGGCATAGACGATCGAGCGTTGCTTATTCATCACGTCGTCGTACTCGAGCACGTTCTTGCGGATTTCGTAGTTGTGATTCTCGACCTTGCTCTGAGCGCGCTCGATGGATTTCGTAACGAGCCCGGATTCGATCGGCTGTTCGTCGGTGAATCCGACGCGGTCCATGATCGACGTCATGCGCTCGCCGCCGAAAAGGCGCATCACTTCGTCCTGAAGCGAAATGTAAAAGCGCGTCGAACCGGGGTCGCCTTGGCGGCCCGAGCGGCCGCGCAGCTGATTGTCGATCCGGCGCGATTCGTGGCGCTCGGTGCCGATGATGTGCAGCCCGCCGTTCTTAGCGACGTCCTCTCCGAGTTTGATGTCGGTGCCGCGGCCGGCCATATTCGTGGCGATCGTAACTTGGGCTTCTTGCCCCGCGTCCTTGATGATCTCGGCTTCTTGTTCGTGATATTTGGCGTTGAGCACGTTGCACTCGACGCCCTTGCGCCGCAGCATCGCCGCCAGCAGTTCGCTCTTCTCGATCGAACGCGTGCCGACGAGCACCGGGCGCCTCTTGCCGTGCTCGTTGATAATTTCGTCGACGACGGCGTCGAACTTCGCTTTTTCCGACTTGAACACGATGTCGGTATTGTCTTTACGAACCATGGGTTGATTCGTCGGGACGACCACCACGTCCAAGCCGTAGATGTCGCGGAACTCGCGCTCCTCGGTTTTCGCCGTGCCGGTCATGCCGGCGAGATGCTCGTAGAGGCGGAAGAGGTTTTGGAACGTAATCGTGGCGAGCGTTTGATCCTCGCCGCGCACGTTGATGCCCTCTTTGGCTTCGATCGCCTGGTGAATGCCGTCGGAGTAGCGGCGCCCGTACATCAGGCGGCCGGTGAACTCGTCGACGATGATCACTTCGCCGTCTTTGACGATGTACTGCTGGTCGCGGTGAAAGAGATTCCAAGCCTTGAGCGCGGCGTTGAGCTGGTGGGCCAGCTCGATGTTGCGCTGCTCGTAAAGGTTTTGGACGCCGAGCATTTTTTCGACCTTGGCGACGCCCGGTTCCATGATCGGGACGGCGTGGGCTTTCTCGTCGACGGTGAAATCCTCGTCCTTTTTCAGGCGCGGGATGATCTGCGCGAACTTTTCGTACAGCTCGCCCGACTCTTGCGACGGCCCGCTGATGATGAGGGGCGTGCGCGCTTCGTCGACGAGGATCGAATCGACCTCGTCCACCAGGGCGAAGTACAGCTCGCGCTGCACGAGGTCCTCGACCTGCCAGGCCATGTTGTCGCGTAGGTAGTCGAAGCCGACTTCATTGTTCGTAACGTAGGTCACGTCGCAGTTGTACGCGGCGCGGCGTTCGGCAGGGTCGAGCCCGTGCTGGATGATACCCACGGTAAGGCCTAGGAACTCGTACAGCGGCCCCATCCACTCCGCGTCGCGCCGGGCGAGATAGTCGTTGACCGTCACCACGGTGACGCCGCGGCCTTCGAGCGCGCGCGCGTACACGGGCAAGGTCGCGACCAGCGTCTTGCCTTCGCCGGTCTTCATCTCGGCGATGCGACCTTCGTACAGCACCTGGCCGCCCATGATCTGCACGTCGAAATGCCGCATGTTGAGGATGCGCTTGCCGGCCTCGCGGACCACGGCAAAGACCTCCGGCAGCATCGCGTCCAGGGCTTCGCCTGCGGCTAAACGGTCTCTGAACTCTTGGGTTTTAGCGCGCAACTCATCGTCCGAGAGAGCGGCCATCCCCGACTCGAGGACGTTGACCGCGACTGCCGTGCGGCGCAGACGAGCTACTTCTCGTTCGTTTCCGTCGAAAAGCGCTTTCAGGAATGACATTGGGGCGCTACAGGTTCTCCATATGGGATTTTGGCTCTAGCTTCGTCTAGCTCCGGGCGGCGACTTCTTAGGGCACGAGACCGAGCCCGGTTACGGCTCCCGGCGACGTATACATGGCCACCGGCGCGACGTTGCCCTTGGCGGTGAGGGCGAAGACTAAAATCGCCGCCGAGTCCGCCACGTAGATCAGCGACGACTTGGTGTCGACCTTGATGTCGGTCGGAGTCGTGAGCATCGTAAGCTTACCGCTGATCCTACGCAAGGGCGGCGTGGTCACGTGCCCCTTGTGCTTTTGCGGCGGAAAGACGAGAATCGCGGCCGAGCCGTTGACGCCGGGTTTGCCCTCGTCAGATATGTACACGTAGCCGTTGGAATCGACGGTAACGCTGGTCGGCGTCACGACGCCGGTGTTCGGACCCGAGATCGTAACCCGCGGATAGATGTTGATCGGCGTCGGCGTCGGCGAGGGCGTGGGCGTGGGGCTCGGCGACCCGCTCGGCGTCGGGGACGGCGAAGGCGTCGGCGTCGGCGACCCGCTGGGCGTCGGCGAGGGCGTGGGCAGAACGAACTGCTGAACCGACGCTCCCTGGACGTTCGTCACGTAAATCTTGTTGTTGGCATCGAGGGCGACGCCGCCCGGCACGTTAAGCGACGGTTTCGGCCCGGCAATCGATTGATACGGTATCGTGCTCCCCTCGACGAAGAGCAAAATCTGGCTCGGATATTTTTGCGTCGGAATGACGTCGGAGACGACCATGAGCTGCGTGGTGCCCGCCGACTTGGCGGAAATGGCGATCCCGCGCAGGTGTCCCGCGAGCGCCGACGACTGCAAGGGAATCACGTTCCCGGTCGCCAGCGCTGCGATCTCGACCAATAACGCGCCGTTGGTCGAGGGGTTGTAGTTTGTGGCCCAGAGGTTTTGCGAGGAGTCGAAAGCGAGGTACTGCGGCCCGTTGAGCGTCGTGCTCGAACCGCCGATCTGAAACGCCGGTCCGGTACCGCTCTTCTGGCCCTTGCTGTAAATGCTGATCGCATTCTTGTTGCTGTTGGTGGCGTACAGCGTCATCGCCGGGAAACTCGGCCCGACGTTGACGGCGCTGCCGGCACCGTACGAACTGCACGCGGCAATGGCCATCGCCGCGCTCAGCACGATGAAACCTATGGTAAGCCTGGGAAGCATTCTCTCTCCTCGGGATTGTGAACCGCACCGGAACCGGTCCCAGGTTCACCTAGCGGGCAAAGTTTCCTGGAGGCCGGGGCGCCGGCTAAACAGATCCTAATGCGCCGGGAGGGCGATATGGCTCCAGTAGACCCACCCCGCCGCGGCCAGGGCTAGCAGGCCGACGGCGACCCCGATAAATGTCGCGATCCGCCGGCGCAGGTAGGCGGGGCGGCTCGATTGCGTGTCGATAATCTCCCGCGGCATGAAAACCTGCGTTTAAACCGAGTGCCGCCGCGGATGGTTCAGCTCGTGCGCGCTGACGCGCGCCAGCAGCTCGCTGACGGTGACGAACCGGTAGCCCGCCCGCTTGAAAAGTTCGATCACCGCCGGCATGGCCTCGATCGTGGCCAGCTTTCCGCTATGCAGGAGGACGATCTCGGGCGCCGTTGCGTGCTCGAGCAGGTGACGCTCGATTTCGGGCGGCGTCAACGTGCGCCAGTCGCCGCTATCATCGGTCCACAAAACAACCGAGTAACCCAGCGACTGCGCCACTTTGAGCGTGCGCTCGGTGTAGCGGCCGTGCGGCGGGCGCATCAGGTTCCGGACAGCCGGGTCGTGCGTGAGTTTCCAGAGTGCGTCGCGACCCCCCAAGATTTCCGAACGCACGGTCGCGTCCGATTCTTGGTCGAGATCGGGGTGGGAGTACGTGTGATCGGCGACCTCATTGCCGTCGGCTTCGATGCGACGCGTGATCTCGGGCCATTGTTCGGCGTCCCGGCCGATCAAGAAAAACGTGGCCGGTACGCGCGCGTCCCGCAGCACGTCGAGCAGCATCGGCGTAAAAATGGGGTACGGGCCATCGTCGAACGTCAGCGCGATGAGTTTCGGGCGATCGGACCGATCCTCGCCGGGGAGGTTTTGCGATATGCGGTAAACGCGCGCGGGAATGTCGCTGGAAAACTCGAGGTGGACGCTCATCGCGGGGGTTACCAAAGCCGGCATTACGTTGCTCTTGTGAACGAACGCATCCCATCCGCCGAAAACGAGCCCACTTGCCAAGGCAATCGCCGCGAGAATCTTCAATCTGGGTGGCACTTCCTACTGGAGTTTAACGGTTCGGCCGGCTCTGCACAACTAACGCCGGAACGTTGGCCAGGTCCGTCCCGACGATCAGGGTTATGTCACTGGTCGTCGCCGTCGCCTGTGCGTCGGGCGACGGCGATGGGTCTGGGACGACGGCCGCTTTCTGTAAGGCTGCCGGGAGTGCGGCCCGGACGCGCGCTCCGGCAAAGGTCACCGTCGAGTGTTCGTGTATTTCGGTGGTGACGTAATCGGAACGCGGTGCATTCCCGACGTCCCCGACCGTGAATCCCGCCTTCTTTAACGCGTCGGCCACGCGACGTCCGGCGCCCAAGACGCCGCTGCCGTTTTCCACGTCCACGCGCAACGTCGCGGGCGCGATGGCTGCCAGCGCCATGTCGTCGGGCGAAGGCTCGGGAACCGGCGGTGCCAGCAGCATCGAGTCGACCAATCGCTCGCGCGCTTCGGCGTCGGGAACTAGCGAATCGCCGTAAACGCCGAGATCGACGGTACCGGTATACGGAACCTGGTTGCTCACGATGGCAGTATCGGAAATCCCCTGAAAATATGAAGCCAGCGCGAGCAGTTCGGAGTTGCTGAAATCGGTCTGGACGTACTTGCGGAAGACGGCGAGCAAGTCGCCGAGATGCAGCAGCGTGTTGACGCGATCGCCCCGAAGCCGGGTCGCCATAGCATGCAGAACCTGCTGCTGGCGCATGATCCGGCACGGGTCGCTGCACCAATCGTGCCGGAAGCGCATATACGCCACGGCCTGATCGCCGTTGAGATGCTGCATGCCTTCTTTAAAATGGATGTGCAGGTGACCCCAACTGTCGTCGTAGTTCAACGTTTGATCGGTACAGCCGGTTCTGTAGCGCAGACAATCCGAGGACTTGACGTCGACGTCGACGCCCCCGATGGCACCCACGAACTCTCGCGTCGCATCGATCCGTAAAATCACGTAACGGTCGAATCCGGGGATCGCCAGCCATTCCGAGATCACGCTCTTCGCTTCGGTTACGCCGCCGTCGGATTGCGCTTGATTGATCTTGGCTCGAGATCCGTTGGGCATCGTCGCGATCATGTCGCGTGGAATCGACAGCTGGTAGATGCGTTTGTTGGCGAAATCGAGATTTATCGCCCAAATCACGTCGCTGCGCGAATTGGTCGAAAATTCTTCGTCCTTGGCCGTGTAGTCGTAATCGAGCCCTTCGACGAGCACCAAAATGTTCGGCTTGCCGAAGACTTGCTGCGGACTCGGAACGAACATTTGGGTGATCGCGACCATCGGATTCTTATGCTCGAAGAAGACGTAGGCTGCCAGCGCCGAGCCGATGCCGAGGGCGACCAAACCGATAACAAGGGCCGCGGTGCGCCAAGCATTACCCGGTCGCCGTGGAAGTTTGGGGTCGGGCGGTGCGATGTGCTTACCCAACGGTGACGAGCTCCCGCGACGTGAGCCGGCCGAAAAAATCGAACGGTCCGTGCCCGCCCAGCGTGACCGGCACGAAGTCGCCGGCCTGCGTGTCTCCGGCTTCGTCGACGAAATACACGCCGCCGTCGACGCCGGGGGCTTCACCCTCCGAGCGCCCGAACCACGCTTGCGAAACGCCGAGCCGCTCGCGAAAGGGATCGTTCTTGCGTAACGGGCGTCGCTCTTCGGCCAAAACCCGAACGCTGGTTCCAATCCGCCTCGCGCGCGCGCGTTCCGAGGCGGCGCGCTGGGCCTCGCGCAGGCGGATCAGCCGCTTGCGACGCTCGCGCGCGCTCACCCGGTCGGGAAGATCGGCACTCGGCGTGCCTTCCTCGGCGCTGTACTCAAAGAATCCAACGCGATCGAGTTCCGCGCGATCGATCCAGTCCTCGAGGTAGTCGACGTGTTCGGCGGTTTCGCCCGGGAACCCGACGATAAAGGTCGAGCGCATCGTGATGCCCGGAACCCGCGCGCGGAACTCATCGATGATTTCGAGATAGCGTTCGCCGCTGCTGGGGCGCCGCATCGCGCGCAACACGTCCGGGTGCGCGTGTTGCAGCGGCATGTCCATGTACTTGCAAACCTTCGGGAGATCGCCGATCGCCGCGATCAGCTCCCGATCGACCGTCGCCGGGTACAGATACAGCAAGCGAATCCATTCGATGCCGGCGACCTCATGCAGCCGCTCCAGGAGCAACGCCAGGCCGCCCCGGCGCACGCCGCGGTCGCGCCCCCACATCGAGGTGTCCTGCGCGATCAAGATCAGCTCTTTGGTGCCGGACTCGGCCAAAGCGCGCGCTTCCTTAAGGATAGACTCCTCGCTGCGGCTCCGAAACCCGCCGCGCAGTTTTGGAATGATGCAAAACGTGCACGGATGGTCGCACCCCTCCGCGATCTTCAAATACGCGGTGGCGCGCGGCGTCGTGATCAGCCGCGGCAGAAAGTCGTGTTCCGGCTCGGCCTCGAAATCTAATCGCACGGGCCGGCGGCCGGCCGCGACGTCGTCGAGCAGCTCCACGATGCTCGGGTACGCGCCCGTGCCGACGACGCCGTCGATTTCGGGAACGAGCGCCTGCAGCGCATCGCCGTACCGCTGCGCCAGGCACCCGGCGACGATCAGATGCTGATCGCGACGCTTGAGCGCGGCGTGTTCGAGAATCGTCTCGGTCGACTCGGCTTTGGCCGGGTCGATAAAGGCGCAGGTGTTGATCACGACCGTGTCGGCCCGCCGCGCGTCGGCTTCCAGCTGCCAGCCGGCGGCACCGAGCTTGGCGATCATCACCTCGGTATCGACTAAATTTTTGGCGCAGCCCAAACTCACGAACGCAACCGACTTCATCCTTCGACGCTACCTATAGTTCACGAACTGCAGCGGCAGCTCGAATTCGAAAGCACGCAGAGCCGCCATGACCTTCTGCAGATCGTCCTTACTTTTCCCCGAGACGCGGATTTGTTCGTCCTGGTACTGGGCGTTCACTTTGAGTTTCAGCGATTTTATCTTCTCCATCAAGACCTTGCTCTTGTCCTTTGGAATTCCCGCGCGCAGCGCGATTACCTGACGCACGGTCGTCCCGGCAGCCGGTTCGAGCGTCCCGAATTCGAAAGCCTTGATGTCGATGCCGCGCTTGATAGCCCGGCTTTGAACGATGTCGACGACGTTGCGCATTTTCATCTCGTCGTCGGATATCAACGTGATCGTCTTTTCGTCCGATTCGATGCTCGTCTTGCTGTGTTTGAAATCGAATCGGTTCTCGATCTCCTTGCGCGCCTGGTTAAGCGCGTTGTCGAGTTCTTGCCGGTCGATCCGCGACACGACGTCGAACGATGAGTCGGTAGGCAACTAAGAAAATCTCCTCGCGCTCTCTATAGCGTGAACGCGCGCTCCGCCACGTCTCCCGATTTGCCGAGTTTCCCGACGTCTTTGCCGTCAACGTAAATCTCGACACCGCCGGCGTTACCGGTTCGCACCAGGGCGTTGTTGCCATGGAACGTCTTGGTGGTCCCCGCCGGAAACGTACCCTCCATGCTAACACTGCCGTCAACGGTGACCCTGAGCCACGCGGGGGCGGAAACAACCAGGGCCAGCGAGTTTTTTCCGGCCGCCGGGCCGAAGGCCGGCGAGGCACCGGGCAGCGGCGAAGCCCCGCCCGCGCGGTAAGCGCTCGCGCCGGGGGGCGAAGGAAGCGGGCTCGGAGCGGCGCTGGCCGACGCTATTGAAGGAGTTCCCTCGCGATGCATCGTCAGCTCGTTGTACACGACGAAGGCAACCAAGAGGACGGCCACCAGTGAGGCGATCCAAACCAGCAGCGATCCACGTTTCGAGGACCGTCGCAGCGGCGATTGCGACTCCGAGGACCCAGTATCGGGCGACGGCTGCCCCGACCCACCGCTGAAATCGGTCACGACCTCTTCCGGGTCGAGCCCCAAAAACCGGGCGTACGTTCGCAGGAAACCGCGCGTGTAGACGGGCGCGCCGATGGCGCTCCAACGCTCCTCTTCGATGGCGGCGAGATAGACCGAGCGAATTCGAATTTGCTCGGAAACGTCGGAGAGGGAGAGGCCGCGAGCCTCGCGTGCGGCGCGGAACCGCTCACCCAGCGCTGGCATTTGGGGCTTCTGTTAGCCCCGACCTAGTGTTATCCTGTCCCCAGTGCGATGGTGAAGGAACGTGTAATTGCGGCGATGAGCGGAGGCGTAGATTCCGCCGTTGCCGCCGGGCTCTTGCTCGAGGCAGGCTACGACGTCGTCGGTGTTACGATGAAAATGTACGCGCCGTCGAAACCGGCCCACGCTAAGAGCTGTTGCGGCATCGACGATTTCGACGACGCGCGGCGCAGCGCCGCGACGCTGCGCATACCGCACTACGTGCTCGACTTCGAAGAGACGTTTCGCCGAACCGTGATCCAACGCTTCGTCGAAGACTACGCCTCGGGCCGAACCCCGAACCCCTGCGTTTCGTGCAATAACTTCGTCAAACTGGGTACGCTCGCGGAATACGCCGATCGGCTCGGCGCTCGTTACGTCGCGACTGGGCATTACGCTCGGATCGAGCATCGTGCCGACGGCCCGCACCTTTTCCGCAACGCCAACGCCAAGGACCAGGCATACGCGCTCGCGCAGCTGGCGCCAGGCCAGCTCGAGCGGCTGCTGCTGCCGCTCGGCGAGCTGGACAAATCCGAAACGCGCGCGCTGGCCCGCAAACTCGGCCTGCCGGTGCACGACAAGAGCGACTCTCAAGACATCTGCTTCGTCGAAGGCGGCGATTACCGCGAGGTGCTCGAGCGGATCCGCCCGGAGGTCAATCGGCCGGGTGACGTGGTCGGGAGCGCCGGCCAACGGCTCGGAGCCCATGGCGGGATCGCGAACTACACGATCGGTCAACGCGCCGGCCTCCCAGCCGGCCGCGAGGGGGCTCGCTACGTTACGCGCATCGACGCCGCCACCAACACGCTCGTGGTCGGACGCGAAGACGAACTGCTGACGCGCACCGTGAAGGCCGACGCGCTCAACCTCATCCGGCCCGAGCATTTCAACGCGGGCGAAACGACCGTGCTCGCGATGGTTCGCTATCGTGCCAATCCGGCTCGGGCGCACGCCCGCGTCGGCGCCGGCGGCACGCTCGAGCTTCGATTCGACGACCCGCAACGCGCCGTAGCGCCCGGCCAACTGGTCGCGCTGCTCGACCTGCACGGCAGCGAGGTGCTCGGCGCGGCGACGATCCTCGAAGCCGGGTAGGGAGCGCCGGTCAGGCCGGCACGTGGATTTAGACAGCGGTTGCGAGTGCGACGTCGTCGCGCAGGTTCCAGTACGTGTCGCGAATGACCGGTGTGAAACCGGCCCTGACGATGAGCGTTTCTAAGTCGCGGCGCGTTGCTTCGTTGGTGCTGCCGGCGTCGTGCACGACCCGCTCCTCGATGATCGTTCCGCCCATGTCGTCGCAGCCGTAAAACAGCGCGAGCTGCCCCATCTTTACTCCGGGCGTCAGCCACGAGGCTTGCAAGTGCGCGAAGTTGTCTAGGTACAAACGCGATACGGCGAGCACGCGCAGGTACTCGAGGCCCGTCGCTTCCTTTCCGCGCAAGGGTGTTTTAAACGGCACGTAATACCACGGAATGAAGGCGGTGAACCCGCCGGTCTCGTCTTGCAGCTCGCGCAGGACGTGCATGTGTTCGATCCGTTCCTCGGGCGTCTCGATTGAACCGAACATCATCGTCGCCGTCGTAGGCATTCCGAGAAGCTGCGCCTCGCGCATGACCCCGAGCCACTCTTCGGGTTTCACTTTACGCGCCGAGATCCGCTTGCGCACGCGCTCGACCAGAATTTCCGCCCCGGCTCCCGGCAGCGATTTCATACCGGCATCCTTCAGACGCGCCAACACCTCGCGGATCGTCATGCTTTCGACGTGCGCGAGCCCGACGATCTCCGAAACCGAGAGCGAGTGCAGGTCGACGCGCGGATACTCGCGGCGCACGCGGTCGAACAGCGTTTCGAACCACTCGATGCGCAGTTCGGGGTTCACGCCGCCCTGAATCATGATCTGCGTCGCGCCTTGGTCGGCGGCGTACTTGACGCGCTCTACGACCGTGTCGTGCGACATGGTGTAGCCTTCCCGGTGCTGCTCCGGCCGAAAGAAGGCGCAAAACGTGCAGTGCACGTTGCAGACGTTGGTGTAGTTG